>CAZBTJ010000056.1:0-32448 GCA_964494325.1 uncultured Pirellulales bacterium | reverse complement strand
TGTGAAAGATGAGCTTGTCAGGGATTTTCAGGTGGTTTCCTACAGAATATTGGGTAGAATTAAGACCAATCCGTTCATCAGGCCGTTTACATCGACCTTGAAATCAGACAATTTCGAATTGATGGGCAGAGCAAAAGACAACTATCTGTATTTATTTGGGAGATTGTTATGTCAAAAAGCACGTCACATCTTACACGTCGATCATTTCTCAGGTCAGCGGCTGCAATATCGCTTCCAATGATTGTGCCGGCCACGGTATTTGGACGCGGTGGCAAGGTGGCGCCAAGTGAACGGATCATCCTGGGCGGAATTGGGATTGGCAATCGCGGTTCACACGATCTGAACTGGATGCTCCCCGAATCCGATGTCCAGTTTGTGGCCACCTGCGACCCTCAAAGATCGCGTGCTGAGAAGGTCAAGAACATGGTGGATACCCGCTATGGCAATAAGGACTGCAAGATCTACCACGACACAAAGGAATTTTTGGCTGAACGTACCGATATCGACGCCATGCTGATCACCACGGGCGACCGCTGGCACGCCATGGCCTCGATCATGGCCATGCGGGCCGGCAAAGACGTGTACTCTGAAAAGCCTTCGTCCATGACCGTGGCTGAAGGCCGTGCCGTGGTCGATACGGCAAAACATTACCGAAGAATCTATCAGACCGGGACGCAAAGACTGAGCGAAGGCAACTTCACCTTCTGCAATGAGATGCTCCGACTGGGACGTCTGGGCAAGGTCCATACGGTGCGTGCACACATCGCACCATGGGATGCCGCCGAAATGAGACACGACTGGCTGCCAGCCCAGCCACTTCCACAAAAAAACGAGGTTGATTGGGACGCATGGCTTGGTCCCTGTCCCTGGCGGCCCTACAATGCGTCCTATTGCAATGGCGGCTGGAGGGGGTTTTACGACTTCCACACCAGCTGTATTGGCGAGTGGGGCGCACACACATTCGCCTCCTGCCAGGTTGCCATCGGCGCCGAGAAAACCGCAGCTGTGGAATACAGCTATGTGCCCAATGAGAGCGGCGACGGTATGGTTGCACGTTTTGCCAATGGCATCAACATGATTCTCGAACGTGACATTGGCAACAAGATCTGGCATGGCTCCTGTGGTGTCAAATACGAAGGTCCCAAGGGCTGGGTCTCTGCAGCCGATGGGTATTTGCTGCCCGAGGTCTCGAACCCGGCGATGCTGGGTGACTTCAGAAAGTTGGTTGATAATTACATGGCCCGTACCCAGCGTCCCATGAGTCACGTGCGTAATTTCCTCGATTGTGTCAAGTCGCGTCACCAGACCGTGGCCAATCCCGAGGTCATGCACTACTCCATGACCACGGTCCATGCTGCCAATATCTGTATGTGGCTCAAACGCGACCTCAAATACGATCCCGTGGCGGAACGGTTTGTCAATGATGAGCAGGCCAATCGGTTCCTGTCCCGCGCCATGCGCGAACCGTGGATTATCTAACTGAAGTTTTGCAAACTTCAAGTTTTCAGTTTTCAGTAGGCAGTTTACAGCAAGGAAAACGCATTTTGCTAAAAACTGAAAACCAAAAACTGTACAACACAGGGCTTTTTGCAAAAGTCCTGTTATCTAAGTCTAAGTCACAACGCCTTAATAAAAGAGGATACCATACTATGAATAAGCAAAGAGTTCCCCTGATCCTTCTAGTGAGTGCGATGTTATTAAATGTTGTCACTTGTTTTGGCCAGACCGTGCCACCTGCCTCCCAGCAGGAGTCACTGATCGCAGTACTCAAAGACGCCAATGCCTCACGTCAGCAAAAAGCAACTGCCTTGCGTCAACTGTCATTTATTGCCACGAAACAGGCCATACCAACCTTGGCCTCGCTCCTGGCCGATGAGGACCTGAACCACATGGCCCGGTACGCCCTGGAATCCCTGTCGGATACCGCCGTGGACACTGCCCTACTCCAGGCGCTTGGCAATCTTGAAGGCAAACCGCTTGTGGGTGTCATTGGCAGTCTCGGGGTGCGCAGGGAAACGCATGCTGCGTCGCCTCTGTCGGCCATGCTCACAGACCGGGACCCCCTGGTGGCCCAGGCCGCAGCCCGTGCTCTGGGGCACATTGGAAATGCCGAAGCGGCCAGGGGCCTCAGTCGGGTACTGCCCAGGTCTGTTGGCGATACGAAGCTTGCCATATGTGAAGGGCTATTCCACTGTGCAGAAAAGACCGACAATTCTTCCGCCGCTAAAATCTACAATCAACTCCTTGAGCTCAAGACGCCCCATCAGGTGCGTGCCGGCGCATTGTGTCAGTTGATCCTGATCCATGAGGAGGGCCTCGATCTACTAAAAACCCATTTGAAGAGTAAAGACTATGTCCTGTTCTCTGCGGCAGCGCAAACCGCTCTACAAATGCCCGATACCCGAGTGACGCAGGCCCTGGTTGCCGCCCTGAATAGACTGCCAGTGGACCATCAAGTCATCATCCTGGGCACACTGGCCAAACGCGGTGATCCAGCCGCCCTGCCGGCAATTCTGACGGCAGCAGTCCAGGGGAGTCCAACCGTTCGCCTTGCAGCGATTAAAGCCATTCCGCCAATCGCGGCCGACGCTTCTGCTTTGGACACACTGGTCATTTTGATGAAGGATGCCGATAAACAGATTGCCCAGGCTGCTCAAGCGAGTCTGGCGGCCCTGCCCGGACCTGAGGCTGACAAGGCTGTCTGCGACTTGCTCGAAACCGGTAATCGGGCGAGCCAGTTACAGGCGCTGGAGTTGATCAAGCGACGTAGAATGACACAGGTATCACCTGCCCTGCTCAAGGCAGCCACGGACAACGACGTAGCCGTGCGCACCGCCAGTATCAAGATGCTGGGTGATTTGGATGGTGCGGAGTGGTTTCCCGTGCTCATCGAATTGCTCCTTGATGCCCAGAACCCCGTGGAAATGCGTGCGGCCGAGCAGGCCCTATCCGCCATTTGCACACGGGACGCCCAACCCGTGCCCGGCCAAGTGACGATTCTCAAGGCCATCTATGGCGCAGTGGGTGCTGGCGGTTCAGCGGATGTCACCAAGAAGGTCAAAGGCCTGGTAGAAGCTGGGGCCTCGACAGTTGAGGTATCAAACGCCCATTTTGGCGATCCAGCCTCCGGTCTTGTCAAACAACTTCAGATTCAATTTACTGTGGGTGGAATCACTCGAAGCCTTACAGTCAAGGAGGGTCAGAATGCCACGCTCCTGACCAGTGTCACCCCCCCGGCCTATGTGAAGGGTCTTTGCACGGCCATGGCAAAGGCGCCACCCCTGCAGAAACGCACCCTGCTTCGTCTTCTCCGAGTGGCTCAGGGATCTGCGGCTCTGGAGGCTATTCGTGGGGCAATCCAGGATAAGGATGCTGGCGTCCGGGGCGAGGCTGTTTCGATTTTCTGTGCCTGGCCAGCTGTGGAGGTGCTTCCCGAGGTGAAGGAACTGGCTAAAACAACCCAGGACAACAAGGTCAAAATCCTGGCCTTGCGTGGAGCAATTCGCCTGATACCCCTTCAAAATATCCCTGTACAGGAGAAACTGGCCGGATTCAGGGCCCTGCAACCCTTAATCGAGCAAGATCAAGAGAGGCGGCTTCTTCTCGGCTCTCTGGCCGAGATACCACACCCTGACTCTCTTGCCATGGCCAGCGCCTGTCTGGACAATCGTACGACTCAAAATGAGGCCTGCTTTGCGGTCATAGCCATTGCCGAAAAAATGCCGCCGAAGAACGCAGCAGCAGTCAAGCAGGCCCTGCAAAAAGTGCTAAAACTCACTACCAACAACGAAGTCAAAAAACGGGCCAGGCAGCTTCTAACTCAGATCTGAGACGAAACAAAAAATACGAAACGTTTCCTCATCAGCTCCAAATGGATCTTCTCCTGAAAATGGGGTGGGATGGAGGGTGGCTCGTGGAGCAAAGTGACAAGGTATCCGATCGTATTCAAGCCCTGATAGAACAGAGACGGATGTGGGAGATTTTCTACAAGGTGTCTTTGGCGAGGCTGCAGGCGTGACAGCTGAATTGATCCGCTTCGCGGAGTTGGTTTAATAGATTCCTCAGTGCTTCGGAATGACAAGTCGAATCCGACCGCTGACAAAATATTCGAGGTGACTTTGTCCCGAGCTTGCCGGGGGATCTGTTTAATCAGGTTCCGCGTCAGTGGATTCCATATCAAAACCCCGTCCAGGGGTAAATCAATGCCATATCCTCTGGACATGAATGTTTATTTTTCAGCGAAAGCCTTTAGCCAATCGCTGTATGCATGTTCGACCTCCTCAACCTTGGCATGCCCGTCGAATACGGCCACGCCATAGTGAAACCGGACTGCCTGGCCCGCATCAATTTCAAAGGGCTTACGATACGTATTGATGGTGGCCGACAGGTACGAAAAGGGTTTGTACATGGTGAACCAATGTGCTGGATAACGTGGATTGCTCGGTGCATCAAATACGGCCACCGTCACTTTTTGCCCTTCGGACGTTGAGTGGTACGCGGCCCAGGAGGCACGGGTCAAATATTCGGTGCCTCGCACATTCTCCGGTGCCTGCGCATCCTTGGCAAAAAAGAAAGACTCGCTCTCGTCCATTTCCTTGGCAAATCGCATACCCAGACCGTGATAATGGTCGCCCTTCCAAATCGCCTTGGGTTGTCCTGCAGGCACCGCGAATGTCGACTCCCATGCCAGCACAGTCGCTTTCGCTTTGGAATCCAGCAACTGGATCTTACGATGTTCGCCCATAATGTTTTTTTTATGCTCTAGTGAATTCCAGGATAAATCACCGACGAGGGAATTCTTCTGGCTATCCAATTGCAACGAATTGGGCTGGTAGAGTTGCTGTCCCAGTGACCCGATGTACCAGCCCTGTCCCCAGAATTCGATGTCGTTCATGTTCACGGCAAACATCAATCCACGATGGTGCAGGTGATCATACGGCCGATCACGCAACACGTTAATGCCGCTCGGCGAACGCAAGACCTGCACATAGGGCTTAAAATCATCGTTTGAGAAACGATATTCAACAAAGGTCTGCTCGCCCTTGTTCAACGCTACCAGCGTGCCCATATTGCTTGGTACATGCCCCTTGACCGGTTCAGCCATGGAGGGGTAGGTCAAGGCAAAATTCAAAACAAAAACCAGGGACAATACCATTGTTATTCTCAGTCGCATAACCATCTCCTATTTTTCTTCCGAGCTAATGCAGGGCCGACTCTTTTTGAACGATTCGCATTCCAAAAAGTTGCTGATCCGACCGTTTCCATATACGACTAAGGGTACAAATTCCAACGGTCATCCTTGTCACACCAATGATCTTATAGAATCAATCGTAAGCTATCAAGAGATTTCACTTCCCCCACAAGGTGCTTAGGTCGCATTTCTGACGCGGCACTCCGTTTATGGACCGTTTGTTCGGGCAGCGTGCACAAAACCAGGAACCAGGCGCTATGGCCCTGGCTTGACAAAGGGCATTTCATGAGCTTCGAAGATACCCTTCATTTCCTGTTCGTAATCGTAGTCCTGGAACCAACTATTCCAGAAACCTATGATGTTATCAGGTTGGTAATCTCGCGATATGGCCCATATCATGGAGAGCGATGGTCCATTAGATATGTCATCCCCGTCGACCCAGTTATTCATCGTATCAATATCTTCAAAAATATCCCACAGCGCACCGGCATTCATGTTTTCGAAATACTGACCAGGTGAGAATTCTGCGGCACCGTCATTATCGAGATTAATCGTGAATGCCTTGTCGCTCTCTTCGTCCATGTCCGTATATTTGGAATCACCTGAGAAGGGATACCGGATGTCGCCATACTGTGTGGCAATGCTAAATAGAGAGGCCCAGGCTTCACGAAAGGCTAGATTCATGGCATGTTCGTCAATTCGAAAAACGGGTTCTTCTCTAAGATCACCGTCCCAATAATGCACCGGATTATCGCCCACTGGCCCCACGCCCACGCCAAACGGGTGTGCCACATAGTGACCATATTCGTGCATAATGACATCACGATCTCGACGATCATCCTGCGAAATGTAGATCCCCATCTCGCACGGGTCAAAATATGAGAGGCCTGCTTCACACGGCCAATAGACAGAAATTTCATTGGGTTCGACACCCAAGAAGGTTTTGGCCTTGCTGTAGCCTTCGACAATTGAATCGAACACCAGGAATTCTCCCTCGTCAGGGGCTGTCATGTTAATCACGACAGAGCCATGGCGAGGATGTGGATACGATGCGCTGACGCGAGCATAGGTTTCGTAGAACACATCGTCTTGCAGACGGCATATCTTGCTCATCGTATCAGGATCATCGCCACTGACTCCCTCCGTAAGAACCCTGATATAGATATCGTACTCTCTGTTCTCATCATCGGACAAGATGATTCCGTAATTGCCGTTCGGGTCCGTAAACGTTTGCCCCACCAAAAGATCATCCAGGGAATCATTATTGTGGTCATCCTCAAATATCTGTACAGTCGCGAACCGTACGGGAAAGGTCAGATTCGAGAACCTTTGATGCTGAGTCGAAAGGTATTCATACTGTACGTGCCCACAGAGATAACCGGCCGGATGAACCAGCTCGATCCATGCTGAGGTCCGGCCAATATTATTCGCGGGGTCGTATTCATCCTTTGACGTAACGATTAAACCAATATAGTAATGGCCCGCAGGAATACTGTAGGGAACTCGATAGACTGTCTCATAACTGTCTTTGTCACCTGCTGCCAAAAGAGTACGATCGACACCACCTATGAGATAATCCTCCTTGGTAATGTGGGTGTCTGTCGAGGCATAGTAGTCAACACTGTAATTTTTTGAATTGCGCCCACCGATGTTCTCAATAAGACTGTAAATAGCCCATGTTTCATCCGGCGCGTATGCGCCCGGAGTAACTTGCACGGATTGGACCGCAAAATCTGCCGACAAACCTACCCACACCGAGCCTGAATCCACCCCATGGTTATTCTCTAAGTCGAAATCATCTTCACAAGTCACGATCACGCCTATATAGTAGTCATCATCAGGCATGTCATCTGGGAATTTGCACGATCTCGCGAAGTTTTTTTCTTCCCCCACGTTCAAAGGATTACAGCTTTTGCGTCCTATATGATAGTCACTCGGTTCTACATCTCTGTCAGTCGACGCATAATAATCCACAGTATATCGACCTGAAATTCCATATCCCTTGTTCTCAACCACTCCATCATAGAGACTGATAGTATCCCCAGGACAGAAAGATCCAGATTCCGCACGTACATGCTTGACGCTGAGATCTGGCGCAGGAGCTATCGAGAATGTCCCGCTACTGCAATGGACATTATTTGATAGATCGTCAAAGTCAGTCTCACAATCGATAATTGCTCCCACATAATAGTCACCCTGCGGAAGATTATCGAATTTGAGCTGCTTACGCTGGCAACGTGCTTCGCCAGACAATAGGCCTTCCGACCCTCCGCCATAAATAGCAAGACGATGATCAGAGTCTGAAATCGTAGTATCCAGCGAAGCATAGAAGTATATATTGTAGCGTCGTGATGCTCTAAGCCCAACATTTTTTACGCAAAAGTCGCTCCAGACCTCGCCGCCCCATTCGAAAGTGCTAAAGTCGTTGAGTGCCATGCTTTCCATTGTGAGGTCGGATCCATCGTACGAGATCGGTGTATTAATATGAAGGGTGTTGTTTTCCAAGTTTGTATCGCCTGGACAACTGACAATGGCCCCAAGGTAGTACTCCCCCGGTGGAAATTCTCCTTCCTGAAACGTCTGCAGAAGCCTTAAATTGTAGGTTTTACCCGCATCCGGGCAAACATCGGCTCTGGTGCCAAGCGTGACGTCATCAGATGTGATGGTTGTATCATCCGATAGGTAGAATGTCACGATCGATCCTGTACGGTGCACGTCGCCCCAATTCTTTACCGAGTATCTAACATCGATTCGACGATGTGGAGAGTAATTAATCTCATATAGTCTCAACGATACGAGTTCGAGGTCTGGTTCTGCTTGAACGACTGTGACAACAAAAGGAACAACAAATATTGCACTGATAAGGATTCTTGATGCATGTTGGATTGTACTCATGACGTGTATCCTCTCCCCGGATTCTAGCGAATTGGCACTGCTTCTTCAAAAACTGGCGGCCCCTGTTTGCTTCTCCCTACAGTGCCCGAACCAGCCTCAGTATCTGCCATGGAACTGTTTAGTGACATGATCTGTCGAGTCACGTCTGGATCAGTGGCCCTGAGCCTGGCGATCTCTCTCTCAACCAGGTCGGGATTTCCCGCTGTCATCTGTTGACGAAAGCGGGCCGTTGTCTTCATTGTGGCTGTTGCTGATCTAGGGCTGAGGTTGGCCAAGGCACGATCCTCCAGCTGCCTGTACAATGCCATGCGTTCGAGTTGCCTGAACGAAACATTGGACGTGAGAATCTCACTGGCCCTCACGTCCGCGTAGAGGGATTCTGACAAGACAAGTGTTTCTGCACCCTCTCGATCAGGCGTGAATTCAATCACAGCCACAAAATGATACCTACCCGTTGACAGCGATGGCATGGTATATTCCAGCGATTCGGCCATGAAACCCAAAGAATCCCCGGCCCACAACACCTTTGTGCGTCCCAATTCTCCATTGATTTCAGGTATTCGCAATGTGAGAACACCTGAGCCTGCAACAACAGATGACGAGGCAGTGACTATGATTGTCACAGGATCGGCCCCTTGCTTGGGTTGGATCAGATCCACAAAAAGCTCCGCAGGCACCTTCATCTTGCCATAGGGCACGGGCGATCGTGTCCTCACCGATGTCCCCTGCCCCAAGTCGTTTTTTTCGGGAGTGGGTGGGCCGAAACGGGCGATGTTTTGTCTCTCACCGCAACAACCGGACAATATCAGGAAGGCTGCAGCCATTGTCAGTATCAGGATAAACATTGACGCACGAGCAGTCATAGAGTGTCCTCCGTAGGTTTTATGCAACATTCCGAGTTCGCTTTTTCCAAAACTATTCATTCTATAAACAAGTGCCTATATCTTACCAAGATATGCCTGAAATATCAATCATTTGAAATGAAGACCGGTTCGGTCTATGTCATTGAATTCTGGGCCACCTGGTGCGGCCCCTGCATCAAGGGAATCCCCCATCTGACCACAATCGCAAGATATCCCTCAAAAACGGAGCCACTGGATGGAGAGTTGGTGCGTGCTTTGGAAAATGCGTTATAAGCGATTAGAGTCTAGCGTGGGCTCGACCCGTGCAACATGGGTGAAAGAAGCGTGATTCAGTACGCTAGACTAACAGAGGTTACTCTGCCACAATGTCAGAAATTTGCCATGGACATACCCACGGATTGTATGGCAAGCCGGGCGTCGTCATCAAGTATGCCTTTTCCATGGACCAGAATGATTACTTCACGTATTGTTTACGCCCCACACGCGAGAAAAAAGGGCCTGCACCATTCAGGTACAGGCCCCAAGTCAATCTAATTCACCGAGATGAGCGGCCTGGTTAGGCATCATCTTCAGGGTAAGCATCCTCCGAATCACTATTCAGACAATGTAAAACTCCATACCTTGCCTACGGTTGTCGTTCCGTCAGCAGCAACCTCGTCGATTCGCCAAAAATAAGTCGCGCCGGGAATCAGGCCACCTACGAATGGATCCGGGGGTATGCCAACGCCAAGAACTATGCCTGCTTCTGTCTGGTTGCCGACGAACGTGTCGCCGCCAGCTTCCACTGCCGCATAATCCGTGCCCAAGTAGACATCGTGAGAGACAGCACCCTCTCCCGGAATCCAGATTGCAGCGACGACGCCGGGCAGAACCACTTCGCCATCAGCTGGGATGGGTCCCGAGGCCTGATTGAGGTTAATGAACCCTAACTCAACCGCTGTCATGGCCCGGTTATAAATACGCACATCATCAATCAGCCCGCTGTAGGGTGACTCATCGTGGAGGGTGTCACCAATGGTAAATGGAGACCCATCGGCCTGATCGAAACTGGTGCCCAAAACGGTCCCAGTATAGATCGTTCCATCCACAATCGCCGTGACTGCACCGGCATCAAACACCAGGGCAATCTCATGCCACTCGCCTGCGGTGACGTCGCCGCTTCCAAGGGTAATGGTCGTGTCCTCTCCATCTTCGGTATCGGTGTACAGAACCAAGTTGGCGTCCACGATACCCAACTCGAAACTGTCGTTATAGACATCAGAACCACGTGAAAACAGCATATTACCCACAAAGTGATTGCTAACCTTGGGCAACAACTCCGATGGGTTGATCGAGGCAGATATGGTAAAGCCCACGCCATTGAAGTCAAAGATCCCATTGACACTAGTATCACCCAGATCAAGGTAGTCATCCACACCATCAAATTCCATGGCCATACCCTCTAGGCCCTCTACGATCTGAGCGCCGCCCATGACTTCAGCATGATTGCCGTTGCCGGACATATCCACGACCAGATCGCCAGAGGCATCGTCCATGGTCAACAACAACACCAGATTGGGATCGCCATTGGGATCTGCAATGACTGCGGGCGCGGTGGTGAGGCTCCAGACCGGACCCACAGACCAGTGATCCCCATAGAACTCATCCACAGCCCAGTAATAGGTCGTGTCCGGCTCCAGGGGTCCAATATCCAGGCTGGCGTCCCGAATTAGAATAGTCGGTGCCACAGCACCGCTGGTCACTTCAGCCGAATCCGTGCTAACATACACAGCATGCATGAGCGGGCTCCAGCCTGCTGTCCAACTGAGCGTACGCTCAAGGTCTCGGATAGCTTGGCCA
Organism: uncultured Pirellulales bacterium; assembly: GCA_964494325.1. Lineage (GTDB taxonomy): Bacteria > Planctomycetota > Phycisphaerae > Sedimentisphaerales > Anaerobacaceae > JAIPFM01. The sequence continues at coordinate 21,660 of CAZBTJ010000056.1, read as the reverse complement.
TCAGCTGGCATGGAATCGTACGCGCCCATGAGGGGCACAGTGAAGGTCCAGACGTCGCCAGTGTGTACGATGACGGCATTGGGATCATTGGGTTCCGGAGCCGGTTCGACATCGTCCACACGCCAGGTATATGTTTGCTCTTCAATCAAGTCTACCAGAGATGTGGTCTCTGCTTGACGGCCCAGAAGCTCACCCGCACCCGGTGTGGGATTGATACCGAAGTAGACATCGTGCTCGGAGGCCAGGGGACCGGACGTCCACGCCAATGTGATGGACGTGTCCTCAATCAGGGCCTCGTTTAACGGAGTGGGGGCATAAGAAGCCAATAGGCCTATTTGCAGCCTTATCTCACCCAGCGACAGGACATGGTCGTAAAGGCGTACATCATCAATCGATCCGGAGAAGTACCTGCCGTTATGCGGGCCACTCATGCCAATCCGAACGTCACTGACGCCACTGAGTTGGAAAGGATTGTCTGAACCGGCAAAGTATGTATCTTCAGCACCGTCCACAAACATTTTGGTCGTTGTAGACCGTAAGTTACCACCCTCAGCGACTGTCAGGGCAACATGGTGCCATTCATCGTCGTTCACAAGGGTATTGGCTCTTAGTGAACCGCCGCCGTGCTCGACGCGTAAACTGCCGCCATTAAGACGCCAGCCCAATTTTGTTTTGCTTCCTGAGACGCCCCAAGTCACCATTTCACCGTCGTTGGTGGTCGTCTTTATCCAGTTGGTGATACTGAACGCTGGCTGGATGAGATCCGGGTCATTGGGGTCAACAACGATGCCCTTATACCCGTCAATATTGACGTGATCATCCACACCGTCAAGGTCCAGGGCCAAACCCACAGCGCCCTCGACAAAATTTGGCTCGCCCATGATCGTGCCGTGCAGGCCATTGCCCGAGATGTCATTGGCATCGCCGTCCAGGGGCCAGTGACCGACCAGATCTGCTGAGGCACTGCCAGCCATCAGTAGCAGGCATACCCCGGAAACGAGGTACATTACTTGTCTCTTCATCATGTCTCTCCTAAATTGATACTCGGTTTCAGTTTAACCCAACTCTGAATCCAACGGCCTATCCGATTGTTTTTAGTTGGACTGGGTTCTTGAGACGGTTTAAGCTTGAAGCAGGCCTTTGGGAAATGGGCCACAAAGCAATCCTTGGTGTGTTTAATCTCGTATCCGGCCTGTTTCTAGGGACTGTGGGATTTGCAGGGCTCACACCTCCGATCCAGTCAGTTCTATAGACAATACTTACGGGGCAGTCTAATCCAACGCCAATGGGACATCAGATTTTAATGCTTACTCCTATAATATGTAACTCTACGGTTTAATTCAACAAAATAAGTAAGTTATTAAGCCTGAGATACGGCACTAGGGACATTGACGCACAACTCTGTCAATGGATATTAGAGATTCGTAATCCACCTTAACCATGTCTCAGAGCGTTAAAAAGCACTCTTGAGTTGAGTTCTTCCCAGCCAGATATGGCGGAAATGGCACAGGTGTAGTATTAATGCACAGCGATTATGTGCTCCCGTAGATGAAATGTAGGTCTAAGTAAAGACCCTCAGAAAAAAAACGCTACGTCAGTTAGGTGCGATTGCGGTACTTTGTCACAACTCGCAATGGCTTCACGAAAATCACGTTAGACCATTGCGAGTTTACTTAATATATAGCCGAACATCCCAAGGATTCACTCATCCAGGGAAAACTCAATTTCGACGTCTAAAACAACTGGCTCACATCCGTAAAGGATTCGGGTTTGGCGAGGTGATAGGCGTAGTTGAGGTAACGCAAGGCGGCAGCCATCTCCTCACTGTTCATCAGGGCATCCTCAACCCGATGAGACAGAAGTGCCTTCCGGCGATTGGGCTCCTTACAGTTGGCTTCAACGTATTTGGCCCATTTCCGATTGTACTCAGCACTGGTGTTTTCAAAGTTGGGGATATTGATCCCATACTGTTCATCAGCGCCCAGCCACTCCCTAATGCTTTCATCTGAGATCGGAGGATCCTGCTCAAGAATGCCTCGATACGTTTTGACGAATTCCTGCATATTTGATCGCCGCTGCTGCCAGCACAAACGAAGGTAATTGACAATGGCCGCCTGAACATCCGGAACAAGCAAGACCGAGGTTTCCACATAGATGGACAAAGAAAAGAAGGCCGTGGTCCCCCAGCTGATGGCACATCGGGTTTGAATCAAATTGGGAAAAGTCCAATCAATAAGCTGATTGAGACGCTCCTTGAAGGTGTTAGGAATATCTTTTTTCTGCGGAGAAGTCAACGAATAGACGATACGCGGGCAGCGTTCAAAAAAGGGCAGGGCCCGCAACTTCTCAAACGATTCCTGAGTCAAGCAAGCCGAATCATCGACCTGCAACTCACCCTGCAGCGTCTGAATCATACCGGCATACAGAGCTTTATCAAAGGGTGCGATGGAAATACCCTCAATAAGGGGACTTCCCTTGCTTCCATCAACATCATGACGGCAGGCCAGAGATAGGGATCTCAAAAACATTTCGTCGATACCCCGGATGTCCTGCTCAATCCCGGCATCCACAGGGGCCGCCGCAAAACAAACGGCGTACGGACCCATAAGTCCGGCCTTGAGGTCATTGGGATCTAAACGGATTTCTTGATAATTCTTTTTATTGATGGAATTTTTGTCACCATTCTTCTCGAATTCAGCTGAGGGGAACTGTGCCGCAGCCAGATTGAATACCTGCTGTGCTATATACTGATTGGCATTGGATTCCGCTTCATTAAACGTGAGTCCTTCATCCTCGGCAATGTCCATGACATCATTTGAAATCAAGGCCATGGAGTTCCAAGGCATCAACGGACGCGTGGTCAAGACGTCCTCACCACCCTCAGTACCCATATGCCTCTGAGACATCTCAAGGCACGAGCCCGCCTGGCACGAAGGAGCACGGTCATAAGCATCATTGCCATCAAGGCACAGGTTAAGATCTGCCAGATAGCGTAAAAGAGTTCGACCGGTGTTGATCAACTGGGTTTGGTCCCGTATAATATTGGAGGGTAAGATACCAATGCCGGTGAAGTACATCTCTCGGTCGACATTCAAAACGGCTTTGGCGTAACTCTGGGCACGGATGATTTCCGGGGCACTTCCGGCACCGGTTCCTCCCCCTGTACTGAAGACATAAAAAGCGAGTCGCGGGACCTGCTCTCGCCGGGATTGGAAGTTCAACAGCAGTCGCCGAGCCTCTCCCCAGAGTGGCACTCCCTCTTCATTGATCTCAGGAAGGAGCATGAAGGACCGCGAGACAAATTCGGCAAAGACGGGTACGTGCCCCACGCCTCCCTCTGCCAGGGGCTGATAATGCAATTTCATAATATTCTCACGAATGTCTTTGGGCACTCCCCCTTCTTTCATAATTCCCTCTACGTCGGGAAACGTGGTTTCGTCAATATCACCCACCAGTATAATCGGTTCAAAACGCAGCGCAGGCGACCCGTTGTCGGCCTTGTATAAACTGCCCATCCACTTGCTCTTCGCCTCACCCTTAGTCGCCTTATGCCCCTTGGGCCGGTTTGCAGCCACGACCTCGGCTAATTCCGTGGACACGTGACAACCGCAGCGACCGAGTCCAACCACCACAAAGGGAGGAACCCCTTTATCACTCGAGGTCTCGCCAGCCGACGGGGAGGCTGGCGACAGGGAGGCTGGCGATTCTGCCATGGAATCAATCCAATACGCCATGAGAGGTTTACCAAAACGGGAGACCAGACGCCCCAATTCACTACCTCTGGGACCGCGCACGCGATTTTGATCAAGACCGGTAAGAGTCCCAACATTTTTACGTTCATTTCCCTGTTCCATCGAGGGTACAATCATTTTGTCAGGCATAAAAACTCCTTTGATTACGGATCACCCATAGCTATTCTAGTTTATAATACCGCACCGAAGAACATTCTCTTTGGACTTCTCTTCTCAGCGAATTTATGAGAAATCAAGTTCCCCAAGAAGACCCACGAGATTGCCGGAAACAGGCGTCACTTCTACCGTCCTGTCCAAGGTCATGGTAGTGGAAGTCAAATATCCGACGCACCTCACAACGGGTGCAGTTTTTCCTTGTCCAAACAAGCCATATACTATAGTGGTGCCAGTTCCAGTTGGCAAGTTTCATATTTTAGCGCCTTCAGCAAAATTTCAGTCCCTATTTGACAAATACGTTTCCTCAACCTGTGTATTGTGTCATCAATGGTCAAATGGTCTGCCGGTCTCTTACCGTGTTTTCTTAAACAAAATGGTCTGAGAGACGGCAGACTATGCATATCAGGCGATCATGTAACCCTCGTAAAACCCACTTTGACGAGGATGCCGTGGTGCCTGTTTCACAGTCAAAACGTCACGAAATTCATCTTCACAAGACACTTGCTTTCACCCACAACATCCCTATACCATTGTTGCAGCAGGAGTTATATGGCTACCATAGTTACACAGCACGAGCATCCAAGTGGTGCCTGGCGTTGTCACTTGATCTCACGATAACCGGATGGACAATTCCTGGTTGCTCTTGACAAAAACCGGGCGATTCAGCTGAATCACCACAGTATTGCCTGTTTGTTTACATTGCACCGCAACGGGTTGGCCACCTAATCTCACTTCAGCCACATATATTTTACCAGAAGGCACCTGAAGTTTAATTTGCGACAGTTTCAATCGGCCATATTTGACGCTGAACTTGGCAGTCATACCTTGATCATCACGTTTCTGTTGATACGTTCCCCAGCCCTCAGCCGCGGTGAAGGGTGTCTTGAAATCATCCGGCGATAGTTTGGGTGCAAAACCGATTTGCCCCTTGGGGCCATGATATTCAAAGCCGCTGCACGCCAGGAATACACCATAACTGGCCATTGAACGAGCGTAGTGATCGGAACATTCAATCTCGTTATAGGGATTTCGTTTGTCTGCGCCATAACGGTCATGGATAGCACGAATGATGGCCAGGCCGCGCCGAACCAACTCGCTGCCCGGCTCGCCTTCAGCTACCATGTGCCAGGCAACCTGGTATTCAAATCCGTTCATGCACTCGTTGAAGTAGCCGCCCGGGCCAGTCCAAACTTCAGGATTTTTCTTAGGTCGCAATTGATCGCCGGGGATCGCTTCGGTCGCCCCACCCTTGGGCCAGGTACACATCAACAGCCCGGCTTCACCTTCCATGGCGTACCAGCGGAACGCCTTTTCGATCTCACGATGTTTGAGGGCATAACCGCCGGCGTCAGGTGTAAAATTATATTTCCACAAACTGTTCAACGCCGAAACCGTTTCCTTCTTGGGGATCACGCGATCCAGGCCGACCTGATGCATCCAAGCCTGTCCCAATACCTGATCAATATGACACCCCTTGCCCGACTGCAAAGCCCGGTGTTTGGGATCGGGCTTGTGAATGAAGTATTCACCATTGAATAGTTGATCGACCATGTTCTTACGACCCCGATCAACAATGACTGCGCACTGGTGAGCAAAATTATCATCGTCCATTTCCAAGGCCATTGCCTGCCCCGCTGACAAGGCACCCAAATACAACCCACTGATCCAGCCCATCGGCCCGTACCAGGCGGCGTCTAGTGTGTGCGGCTGGGCACCTTCAATCAACCCATTACGGTCGGGGTCTTTGGCGATCAAAAACTGTACCGCTTTCTTGATGTTAGGCCAAAGCCGACGCAAGAAGGCGTCATCTTTTGACATCAGATGTTCACGATACGCTCGCAGAATCGTCCCGGCCTGGCCATCAGTTGCTTCGTGAACATGGAAATCACCGCGGTCACTGATCAGACCGCTGCCCGGATCGAAACCTACACCCGCTTTGAAATCGACCTTTTCACGAAAAGCGCGTTCGATTTCCGGGAAAATTCGTGACAAACCCTGAGCGTAATGCCAGACGTGAGTGCAGGTACCCGGGCAGCAATCGACCCCTTCCCAGCCATAGGGCCGACCATTGTCAAACCAGTGGAACACCTGTGTCGCCATGCAATCGATGGCGATAAAACTGCGGTCCAAAAGCCAATATGGCAAGGTACTGTCATACCAGGTTTTGTTCCACTCGGTCGTCCCACCAAGCAAACGCTGTTTGTTTGTGGCAATGTATTGAGCCACGTCACCGGCTGAATTGAACCACGGTTTGTAGTGCCGGCTCAGGGTCCGAAAATCCTTCACACGAAGCATCTGTCCTGGGGCAGCATCTATCTCATTGTAATGCGGAAAATACCAGGTAATTACAAAATCAACGGTCTTCGACTGACCAGGCTTCAGCGTGAATCCCGCCGTCAATCCGCCGATGAGTAATTCATTCAGCGGCTTGCTTGTGGCTTGTGAATCGATCTTGCCCATCTGATCGAATAATTCACCGGGGCTGTCCGGGTCGCTCAATGATATCGCCGCCGAAATTGACACGTCCGATGCACGGTGAAGCAGGGTCAGCGTACTGGAGCCGAAACCGTGCTTGCCTTCAATGCCTGTGCTTTCAGGAACGCTGTCCGTCAAGACAATCTGGTCTGCGGTAATATGTCCCCATCCGCCGCGGGCGTGATCCACGATACAAAGTTGAGCGGTCTTGCCCTGGTATTTCGAAACGTCAATAGGCTTCTTTTGCATCACGATACTGTTGTGACCCGTGACTTTACCGATAGTCTTACCTTCGACCAGTACCTCAACGTAGACCTCACTCGCATTGCCACCGCCACAAACACTAAGCACGATGTATTTACGTTCGATTTTGAACTTGGGGCTGGTAAGTGTACCCATAAGTTTATCGGTCTGGCCTGAAACCGGTTCGATGCGAGTGTTAAAGGAATTTGCGAGTTTCTTGCCAGAATAGCCCGATACTTTCTGGTGCGGGACAAACGCGCTGCTCGGAAATGGGCCACCTTTAAACGCATCGCCCTGGCCGGTCCAATCGTCCCAATCATCGGTTTCAAAATCCGCAAGAACAATATTTTTTCGGGGTTTGGCGTTGGCCTGCTTCGCCGGCGGCTCAATCGTGCTCAGCACCGACACACGATCGCTGGTTTGGACCACCCGGTTAATCCGCTGGCCCAATGCTGCATCATGCTGGAAAGGGCATGTGGCGTTCTGCATCCAACCGCCCAGATCGATCTCAATGGGCTTACCCGATGTGTTGGTCACGGTGTAACTCATCACGGTGGCCGGCAGGGACGAATCCTTGGCATTGGTTGGAATAAACGGACTGAATGCTTTCAACCGCACCTTGGCTGGAAATGCCTGATCCTGATAAGTCACTTTACCGATGGGGTATTCACCACGAAAGGTTACATCTGAAAAGCCGTGTTTGTCGAGTGTTTTTGTGACAGTCTTTCCATTCGACTTGGCTCGAATCAAAAAACCCTGCTCCACCGATGTGCCATTCCATTGGGTGTATTGCTCGCCGAAGGCAACGGGGTTGGCATAGTGCCCGCCTAACGTGAACGCCGCAATTCGCTGGCCGTGGTCCGGCTCTCGGCGGTAGTTGCTTTTGTAAATATCCCACAGCCATAAACGCCCGTCACCGCCCAGATACAGTTGCCCACAACCGATGCCCCCGATCGGCATGCCGATATAGGTCAACTGGTTTCCACGGTAAGCTTGCGGCGTACCCCGTTCACAAAGTGACTTGATCCACGCGGCGGATAGTTTTTTGTCCACCGGGACTAAGGTCTGAAAATCTTGCTCATCAAACGGCCCGGCAAAGGCCTGTATCGGCCCCGTCACCGCCAACGCCGCCGCCCCGAGCCCCTTCATAAAATCACGACGCGCCAGCTTTTGTGGCTGGCATTGACCGTCTTGACCGTTGCAATCATTGCTCTTTGAGGAATAGTCCATCATAAATCACTCTTCCTTCTTATAATCACTTTCAAGTCCCGATTAACGGTGATCATCTCATCCTTATCCATTGAAAATTCAATCACCTTGGCACCGTATCGGATCTTCGCAGAATTCCCCAGTTTTGACTGTATTGTGGCGTGGGAGAGTCTGTTGTCTTGCCATTCAATGGCCACCTCAAACCCGCCACGAGCCATCAGGCCGGAAACCTTACCCCGAGGAAGCTCATCAGGTAAACAGGGTAATAGAGTAATTTCGCCGCTGTGGGATTGAAGCAACATCTCCGCAATCGCGGCTGTGGCGCCGTAATTGCCGTCGATCTGGAAAGGCGGATGATTGTCAAACATATTGGGAAGCGTGGATTTCGCCCAGAGCGCGACCAAATTTTGCCAGATACTCTCCCGGTCCATGAGACGGGCGTAGAAATTAATCATCCAGGCGCGGCTCCAACCGGTGTGCCCACCGCCATGCTTGAGACGTTCTTCCAGGACTCTGGCTGCGGCGTTCATGTAATGAGGCTTGTCGTTCCAGTTGTATTCAGGGGAGGGATACAATCCATACAGGTGGGAGATATGTCGATGCCCTGGCATTGCCTCTCGCAATTCCTCTGCCGACCACTCCAAAATCCGACCATCAGCCCCTATGTTCACCTCTGTCAGGTTTGCCAGTTGATTGGCTAACCTCTCGCGAAACTCGACATCAGTGCCCAAGATCTCAGAAGCCTGAATACAACTCTTGAATAGGTGCCAAACAATCTGGAGGTCCATGGCCGGCCCCATGCTCACCGAAGCCCGCTTGTTATCCGGCGTGAGAAATACGTTTTCAGGAGACATGGAGGGACCTGTGACCCACTTTCCCGTGCGCGGATGCTTGACCATCATTTCAGAAAGGAATTGGGCAGCCTCGCGCATGACCGGATAACCATAGTCTTCCAGAAATTGCCTATCCTCTGTAAACAGGTAGTGCTCCCAGATATGTGTCGACGCCCAGGCCGCGCCCATAGGCCACATGCCATACTGGGGTTTCCCGAATGACGTGGTGAAGTGCCAGGCATCTGTGGTGTGATGGGCAGTGAACCCTCCGACTCCGTAGAGTTCTCGAGCAGTCTTTCGTCCGTTCTCCCTAAGTCCACCGACAAAGTAAAGAAACGGCATGTGACACTCCGACAGATTGGTAATTTCTGCAGGCCAGTAATTCATCTGGATATTGATGTTGATGTGGTAATCGGCATTCCACGGCGGCGTCAGACCATCGGCCCAGATGCCCTGCAGGTTTGAGGGCAGACATCCTGGACGCGATGAGCTGATCAGGAGGTACCGTCCAAACTGGAAATACAGGGCCACCAGGGAGGGGTCGTAAACACCGCGTTTTTGTGCATCAATGCGGTCGTCTGTGGCAAACGCGGAAGCTTCAGATGGGGAAATTTCCAGGCTCACACGCTTGAAATACCCCTGGTATTCTTTGATGTGGTCGACCAGAAGCTGCTTGTATGACCTCATCTCAAGTGGCTTCAGATATTCGTCACAGAGTCTGGCAGGATGTCCACCTCGGTAATCGGTCCCGGCCACCAAACGGATTTCAAGTTTATCCGCTTTATCAACCACCAGAGTCGAACCTGCCACCTTCATCGTACCACCCTGAGCGATAACCTTGACCCGGGTTTCATAGGTCACACCATTTCCATTTACCTGCTGGGCCATCGTCATCAAACCGTTTTTGACTGTGATTCTCTCGCCGCCTCCGGGGCGGGACAATTCCAGGGAGCAACTGATTTGTCCCGGTTTACTCGCTTCTGCCAGCATCACTAAAGCCTGGTCCACAGCAGACGAAAAAACAGTGCGTGTATGCGTGACCCGATTCGCATTAAAGGTGGTTTTCACCAAGGCATTGTCCAGTTGTAGTTCACGCTGATAGCGACTGTACGCCTTTACTCCCTTGAACAAGAGGTGAAAATCGCCCAAGGTCTGATAGGTATTTGTACCGGACGGCAACCTCTCAATCATCAGGTTTTCAAGGCACATCTTTTCAGCCTCAACATAGTGGCCCTCGAACAGAAGCGCTCTTATTTTAGGGAGGGCCTTGTACCCATCCTTTTTGTCAATCAACACCCCTCCCCTTGACCAAACCGTTTCTTCATTGAGTTGTAATCGTTCGGTTTCTACCCCACCAAATACCATTGCACCCAGGCGACCATTGCCGACCGGCAAGGCTTCGTTCCAGTTGGCGGCCGGCTGCTGGAACCACAGCTTTTCGGCCTGGGCATCTGATACGCACAAAACGAAACTAGATGCAACCAAGACTAGTGTCACTCTCATCGATCTCATTATACCTTCTCCTGATTCATTCACTGAATACTCGTAACATCCATCTTGAGCCTGTCACCCTTTCTCAAGACAACCGAATCAGTATGCACTATGATGCGTCCTGGTTCAACTGTGTAATCAGCACGAACCGGCACATTATTTACGAACAGTCTCAATCGCCTTTTGCACCCTTGTTGCTCATGGCCCCCTTGCCCTTGGCACCCAACATGTTCTCCGCACTGACCCATCGAGTCTGAACGCCAGCGGGAGCGGCCTGATAAAACCGAGTGACATCAGACAATTGATAAGCGTCCTTGGTGGCACAACCACCCAAAACTACGCATGCCAGAATCAAGGACAATACTTGCAGGATATATCTTCTCATTCTATGAGTCTTCAAACAGGTTCAAACTGAGTTATTTCTAGCTCTCGATTCGTGACAGCTACCCTGTCTAATTTAAGTCCATTTGTACTCTAAATACTTGATCTGCATCTATCCGATATTTTCTTTCCAGGTCAATGGTGAGATGGACACCTGCTTGGCGAAATATTGCTGGAATGGTCTGATCGCCGAGTTGAACCGTAAGGCGGCTGACGTACTGCTGCTTCGGCGCTTCGAAACGAAGGCCCTGCACACTCAGGTGGCCATACTTCACGGAAACTCGGTTAATCTGTTTGTCAGGGCTCCTCTTCTGGCTAATCGTGCCCCACCCCTCGGCAGCCGTAAAGAACGTGCGAGAATTTTCGGGTGTCAATTTGGGCGCAAACCCCAGCTTACCAGCTGGGCCATCATAGTCGTAATCTTGGATTGCAACCAAACAACCCCACGAGGCCATGGCGCGGGCATAGTGATCGCCGCACTCCACTTCATTCCAGGGATTGTGTTTCTCCGGTACATAGCGTTCGTGCACACCTCGTATGATGGATAGGCCTTGGTCAAGCATGTCTTCGTTGATCATACTGGCGGCCACCTGGTATTCGATACCGGTCCAGACCTCATTTCGGTAGCGCACACCATCGTGGCCCGGATGTTTGCTGTTGGGCCAGGTGCAGATAAACAGACCAGACTCACCTGCTGTAGCATAATAACGCTCTGGAGGATACACTTGGTTTTGAGGGCCCACATCAGGTGTCCAGTTGTACTTCCATATGGACTGCAAGGCAGACCTGACCTTGTCCTGCGGATAGATATGACCCAACTTCAATTGGTGGGCCCAGGATTGACCGAACATCTGATCTGCCAGGCAACCATCCCAATATTGGTAACGCGAATGTGCTTCCCGGGTAGTGTCCTGAATGAAGTACTCACCATTCCACAGTTTGTCCAGTGAGTTCTCCCACCCGCGTTTCGCTATAAGGCGACAGCGAAATGCCAAAGAATCGTCGCCCATTCGATCGGCCATTTCAGCACAGGCCTTCAACGCAGCCAAGTACAAACCGCCCACATAGGTGTTCGCCCCGTAAAAGGAAATGTCATACGTGTTGGGTTGATTGCCCTCAATGAGCCCGTTGTCGTTGCCGTCCAAGGCCACCAAATAACCCATACCTTTTTTGATCTTCTCCCAGTTGCGCTGCAAAAAAGCGTTGTCAGTTGTCATGAGATGCTCGCGATAGGATTTCAGGATTGCACCAGCATGACCATCCAGGTGATCTCCGCCCCAACCGTCGCGAGTGGCAATCCCTCCATCCTTGGGATTGAACGATGTGCCAAAATCCTGCTTTTCCCTCACTTTTCTCTCCAGCTCGGGAAACAACCGGGCCAAGGCCTGTTCATAGGTCCAGACATGGGTGCATGTCCCCACACAGGAGCCCACCCCTTCCCAACCCCAGAACCGATCATTCTTCCACCACTGACAGGTCTCCGAGGCCAAGGTCGACACGGGCATCATCAAGCGATGCAGCAGCCAATAAGGCAGGGTTTGTTGATTGTAATAGACATCATGAAACAGATAGGTCTGCTGTGTTAGTGATGCTAGATTTGTCTGCAAATAATCTGCCACCGCTACTGAACTATCAAACCAATTGGCATACATGTTACCGATGGCAGGTCCTACTGTGGGAATGGGCCGATTCCAGTTGCCGCCCCCACCGTAGTTCTTGGGCCGATTCGGAAAATACCAGGTTAACAAATACGTCACGGCCTTGCTTTCACCGGCTTTGAGTGTAAAGCGTGAAGTCAATCCCCCCACCAACTTATCCCCCAAGGTAACGGCCTTTTCCGACACACCACTTATCTCCCTATCGGCGGTCGCCTGGGCCTGGGCATCCAACACAGTTAGGCAAACATTGCCATAATAGGGATGGTTCTCATCAAATTCCCCCATGGTGATACTGGTATCATCACCAAAAAGGATCTCATCGACATTGACGTGGCCCCAGGCGTCAGTGGCCTGATCCACAATCTCGAACCTGGCGATCTTGCCCTGGTACTGACTCACATCCCAGGCACAATATTTCAAAACCTCGCTGTTTTTTCCAGTGGCAGACAGCACCCTCTTGTCATCGACCAGCAGATTAAAACCGCATTGGCCAGGGTGTCGTCCTCCCCCAATCTTAAACACGATGTATTTGTGATCAATGTAAAAATCACGAGAAGCCAGTTTGCCAGTGGTCTTATCCCCCTTCAGATAGGTATTAACCAAACCACCATTGAAACCACTGACCTGAGACTGATTGGCCAACGTTCCCTGTGCAGGTGCTCTGCCAAAGGCATCGCCAGTTGCGGACCAGCCAGCATAGTCCCCCCCATCGAAGTCTTCAAATACCACATAGGGAGTCTCCTTTATTTTTTCACGCTGTAAGGAAAACACAATCAAGGTGCGTCCTGGTCCTTTCATTACGCTGTTCCTGCTTTGTGCCACGATCTTACCCTGCAGCTCAAGGCAGACAAGGTTTTGCAGCCACCCTTCCAGCTCGACTTCAATAGCTCCACCGGAGGTATTGGTGATTGTATGTTTGAGGATCGTACCGGGAATCGCGGAATCCTTAGCATTCAAAGGGATGAACGGAGAAAACACTTCGCTGTCAATCTCAACCGGAAAACCTGCACGATCACGGTATTGAATGCGTGCCAAGGGGTATTCCCCGACAAAGGCAATTTTGTCGAAATCAGCTTTGCTCAGTGTCTTCTGAACTAGGGTATTGGAGTGTTTGACACGGACAGTAAAACCCTGGTCAATAAAACTAGGTGGTGTCTCGGCCTTGTAGCAAACCTTGATCGGCCCCAAAGCAGTTTCGAACTCAGTAAGATGATCAATGCCATAGCCTGTATTGTAGGCATTGTTGGCAATCCACCAACGTGCCAGGGTTCCGTCCCCCCTGACATACAACTGACCGGCACAAATACCGCCACAGGGCATCCCAATCATCGTCAGTTCTTGACCTTGATACACGGTTCTCACACCCTTGGCATAGAGACCGTCAATCCATTGTGGGGACAACTCCTTGTCTACCTGTACTCTATGCTGGAAATCTTCTGCATAAGCGCCCCCTGAAAACAGTAAACACACCACTGCCAAAATTATTCTGTTTCTTTTAATCATTGATGTTCCTATTCAGTCAGTGTTTCACAGTCCAATGCCACCAGCGTCACGCCGTGTTATGTTAGTATTGGGTCCTATTCCGGGGCAAAGGAAGAGATGTAGGTTTTGCCCTCAATGGTGAATTCCGTTGAGACATAAATCATTGTTTTGCCTCGGTTAGAACCACTTGACGTATGTTCATCATGGCCTTTCCAGCAGGAATATCCTATTATTGACCACGGGATTCGATGCCAATTCAAGTACAATCACACTTGCGTATTTGAACGGGATCTGGCCTGATAGATCGATAGACAATCTCTCACCCTCCTTCTCAATACACGTCAAGGGTTGCCGCTTTGAGTCGTGCAGAAGATAGGCTTTCTTAACCCTTGTCACAAGGCCCTGCAAGGTCAACGTACTGTTTGACGGCCAATCAAATACGTGAAGATAGAGGGTCGTGTCTTTGGTGGTTGATCGACCCCACGACAAATTCTTGAGGACGCCTTTGCGCGTACCATACACAGCGTCGCCATTCACTTCAAGCCATTCATTCATGGCCGCGAGTCGCTCAAGTTCAAACACTGGCAACGTGCCATCCGGTTTGGGGCCAATATTGAATTCTATGTGGGCTGTCACAAGATTTTTCGTACCATCAATGAAATCATCATACTCCGCATCCCCATAGAATTCCTTGTGGTGCGCCTTGACTGCGTCATTGATCTTGAGCCACTGCCAGTACCACTCGGCATAGGCCACACCATAGGGCGTATCCTTTCGCGGGGTCCAGCCAGGTGTTGCATACGGACCCCAGTGAGCACTAAGTCCTATCTTATCGTTTACGAACCACTCAGGCACTGGGTGCTTGACCAATGATTTCCACTGCGCCTGGTAAGGCCCCGCCTCAATCACCTCAGCGAGCATTGGATGTAGAGGACCATGAGGTGGATCTTCAGTGGGGACATCTTCTGCCTGCACAAAAGTCGATTGCATCAACACAAACAAAAGTAATAAAGTCAGCTTTTTCATTTTACTGATTGTCGGCTATACTTGTGAAGTAGCATTCGACCGAGGTTCACATCGCTTGTGATTTGTTCAGGATGCGGTAGGTGGCTATAGTCGAAATGTTTAAAAATGTTCTCAAATTCACGGATAGCGCTGGTATTGCCTTGCCGTTCGAGCTGAGCCAGAATGATTCGCAACTTTTCGTAATCTTCGATGCCATCACGTAAGCGTTCAAAACGAATACTGCTTCGATTGCCCGGATAAACGAACATAGTATCGCCAGCCTGCCATGGGCCATGATCAACACTTTGAAGAGGATTTTCGCCCCAGTGGGCATAGGCCCAACGAAGGAAGCCATCGAAGCCATGCGCATAGGCAAACCAACCCATCCAATTCGATTCAGCCAGAGGGCTATAGACAAACGTGTTAGGGCGTTCAGGGCCGGTACATACATAGAAGGTTGTTTTTTGACCCTTGGCACGACGGGCGTCTGTGAAATCACGCCCTATGTTGTTGGCTGTAAAAATAGCAAAACAATAATCATACGTTTTAGGTGCAATAGATTCGAGATTTCGATTGGCAGCCAGGGCGATCTTCATGCCAGGCGCAATGGATTGGACGAGATTTGTGACTTCAACGAGGTCTTCAAGATGGCGTTCATCCATGGCAATCGTAGCTTTCTCAAAGCGTCCGGTCTTTCGCAAATGCCCTGCAAAATCCTTTAGGAATGGACGCCAGAGTGCCTCGAATTCCTTTGAACCTGGTTTGGCCTTGATGGATTGTCGATCTCCGGTTTTCCCATCCACATAATAATAGGTATAACCCCATGGTATCATGGAATAGCAGTTGATCTGTGACGCAATGCCACAGGATTCGCCAAAGGCAACCCACTGGTCGAAAAGGGTGTAGTCATATTTCCAAGAGCCGTCAGGTTGCTTGATCCACTGGATCATTGATTCGTAGGCGTCATAGGTCTGTTGATTCCACGAACGACGGTTGATAGTTGTTGTGAGGCATTTTTGACCAGCATCCCCCAGACGTTCCAGCAAGGGACGGTACAATGTATAAAACTCCTTACTGAAAGGTTCCACTCGATGAACACGGGCGAATGCCCATGGGTGTTGCCACAGATCGAGATGAAAGCCCCATGCTGTTGGTGATGGCAGAGCCATGTTCTGAACTTCGAGTTCGATATTGAATTCGACAGGCGCCATGCCTGCGGCACGAACCGTGAGAGTGCCATGGTATGTGCCGGGTTTGGCAGTCTGAGGAATGTCGATGCTGTACCAGATTGGACGTGCGGTCTTTGCGGCACAGTCGATTTCTCCAGCAGTGTCGAGCATGTCAGCATAAAGACCGACGCGTGGAACCCGATGGGAGGCATAAACATAACGGAGGAAATTTACGGTTGGATTCGTGTCAGCGATCCTGCTGGCGTTGAAACGCAATTGCTTCATGGCCTGGGCAGACCAGACTACGAACTGACCAAACACACGTTCCCCTTTCCAGCCAGCGAGTTTGAGGGTTCTGCCGGATGAATTCAATGGTGGAACATTCCATTTGTGGTAGCGGTGATCAATCGAACCCACCGCACCGTGAAACCCTGGATGTACTGTTTGCCAACTTGAGGGTGATGCTTCAAGAATGGGATCGTCGGTAGAGTATCCTTCAATTTCCACGATATGGCCGCCCGAACGGTTGCCGGCAGAACTTTTGGAAAATGTGACACGAACAAACTGTAGATTCACTGGAGAGAACTGATAGAGTTTGCCAGTGGGGCCAAAGCTGGTGGTATTTGAGGTCGCATCAGTTAACATCGTCCATGCCGTACCATCAAGAGAGCCTTCAATTTTGAACTGGTAATAGCGATCCTGCCAGTAAGGTGTTATGTAAATAGCGGCAAGTGGTTTCGGATGAGGCAATTCAAGCTGAAGCCAGCAGGGCATGCCTTCGCACGCCCAATGGGATGCCAAAGACACATCGCCATCAATGGCACGATCAGGAGAAAAATCACTCCATTGGCCGCTGGCCGTCGCCTTGGCCTGGGTGAACAAATTGTGACCCTTAGCTCTGGTCGCTAGTTCATGGCGAGGTATGTTGGGTTCGTAAAACGCTTTTGACTTGCTGTCAAAGCCCAGTGACCTGCTTGATGCTGTAAGAACCAAAGCTGTTACAATCCAATTGAGTTGTTTTATGCTGAACATACGATTTCCTTTAATGACCGCAGACACTCTGATGCCTTAAACAAAGCTGATCAAGTCATCACTTCAGCACTTGACTCAAGGCCATCACACACACCCAGAATAAGGAGTCACGGGCTCAATGTACAGCGAAAACTCGGATTGGCATCTTCCCCTTTGTTTTCGAAAATGATCGTATTTCCGCTTTGATCAATGCACTGTAGATCCTTGTGGCCATCCTTGTGGCTGCTGACGATTCCATTTCTTGTGCCCGAGGGCCAAACTCAGTATCTTGGTCTCTCAGTAGCACGTTCCGATACTAGGTCTGCTATTGACCCTGTCAACGCACCACAATTTCATCCACCAGCAACGAGGCGGCCCGCCCTGCCTGGCGATGCCCCTGCGGAAGCATCTTGTGTGTCATGGCCTTTAGCTTCAAGGCATGTAGCTTGACAGGATCAAACTCAACCAGGGTTCTGATCCTGTTGCGTCCCTGCACCAGACTCAATTCTTGTTGATCCACGCGGCCCAACAATGAAAAATGTTCTCCATCCTTCGTTCCAAACACTTCTACGGTATGCGGTGGGTAGTGCCCGGAAATGGTAAACCGCAGGGCATCGAATTCTACACTGCTGACAGTTTCCGCCTCGTCAAATTCCAAATCGACCTCCATGACGCTTGGGAATTGCTGCCAACGTTTGTCATTCTTAGACAGTTTCCCATAATTCAGATCCGTCAATTGCGGATAGTCTATTCGGCGGGCCTTTTGTATCCCGGAGGCCTTGACACCGGCCGCTTTGTGAACCGGAAAATCCAACACCGAGCAACGGCCTACTGCCTCGTCATTTTTGAAGGCCCGTGCCTTCACAGTCGCGCCGTTCTTGAGGGTGAACGACCCGCAGTAGAGCTCAGATTTCAGTGTAGGTTCCGTACCATCCAAGGTGTATCGCAGATCCAATCTGTTCACCTCAGTCTTCAGACTCACGCGGATCGCTTTCCCCTTGGCCTGATGGTTGATCCAAGGGCTGAACGCGCTGGTTGCATAGCGTGTACCTTGAAGGTCCAGACGTTTGAACTGCGTGTATAGCCGGTCGGTAAAGTTGTTCCAGCTTTTTCGGTTTTGTATTGTCCATGCATTTTCCGCCACGGCGTAAAGACGAGGGAAGGTCATATACGTTAGCTTACTCCAGTCGCTAATGGATTCCGTCCATAGATTGCCTTGGATTCCTTTGATCAGTCCGGCTTCCGCGTCGGTGAATCTATCGGGGATAACCTTGTAATTGTAGCAGGTTGAAAGCAGGAGTTGACCGTAGCCGAGATTTGGCTCGAGATCGTCATGACCCTGCTTTAAATCGAGGTAGCAATTCCTATTGGGTGTCATGATGACATCATGTCCCGCCTTGACCGCAGTAATGCCGCCCTTTTCGCCGCGCCAGCTCATGACAGTAGCATGGGGGTGCCAAGCCACCTTCCAGAATTTCATCCCATCCGATCATCTTCTTTCCGCGGGCATTGATGATTCTTGCGATACGCTTGATGAAATAGCTCTGCAGCTCGTGTTCATTCTTAAGACCCTCGTCTTTTATCCGTTTTTGGGCGTAAGGATCTTTCTTCCACTGTTCCTTATTGCACTCGTCCCCGCCAATATGAACGTAGTTGAAAGGGAACAGATTCATGACCTCGTTGAGCAAAATCTCACAAAACTCAAACGTCTCTTCTTTGCCAGGGTTGAAGGTATTGTTTCTATAGACTCCGCCTGTGGCCACGGTCAGTTCTGCATTCACGCAACCGATTTCAGGATACGCGGCAACCGCAGCCTGCGAATGTCCAGGAATATCGATTTCCGGAACCACCTCAATATAACGGGTTTTGGCGTAAGCCACAATCGTCTTGATGTTCTCCTGGGTGAAAAAGCCGCCGTAGGTTGCTTTCTCTCCAGGCTTCTGCACGGGACGACCCCACCAGTTGCTGACAGTCTCATCTGTCGTATTATAGTCGACCCGCCATGCACCCACATGGGTCAGTTTCGGGAAGCTCTTGATCTCGACACGCCAGCCCTGGTCATCAGCCAGGTGCAGATGCAGGCGGTTCAGTTTTAGCTCAGCCATGAAATCAATCACCTTCTTCACCTGATCCACCGTAAAAAAGTGACGCGACACATCCAGCATATACCCCCGCCAACCGAACGCGGGCGCATCTTCGATTTCCACACACGGAACGGTCCATCCCGTCCCGGGTTTGGCAGTGTCTGCAAAATACTCCACGGGTAGCAGAAACATAAGGCTTTGCATGGCATAGAAAAAGCCCGCACCCGAAGCGGCCCGCACTACGATCCGTTGGGGGGTGACAGATAAGGTATAGGCTTCAAAGGGTAGGGCAGACTCGGTGGTAAGCACGATATACGGATTCGTCACCCCTGTCTTTATAACTGGGCCCCACCCGGCCACCTGCTCAAAATGGTCAAAGAACTGCTTCGCGATGGAGGCCTGTTCTTGGGTTTCCGCGGAGACCGTCATCCCCTTCTGGAATTCAAATCGACCCTGGGTCAATGTCGCTTGGTTGGGTTGCGGGATAATGTTGACTTGAGCTGGCACCAGGGATGAGTCATAGGTGATCCCGAGCGCATCCATAGTGGCACAGTGACCTTTCATGCGATCCTGAAAGTCCGGCCAGTTCTTGAGGCTAGCATCGGTCCAGGCAACTTCTGTAACCGCCAGCAAACGCGGAAAGGTCTTGAAGTCGACGCGATCCTGCATCACTTCTTCTGTCCAGAGCGGCGCATCGATACCTAGAATCAATTCAGCCTGTTCCTTGGTAGCCTCCTTGGGCACCGGCTCAAAGTCGTAAATCTTCTTGATGGGAAGCACGGGCATCCACGTAGCGTGCGTCTTTTTCTGTGCCCTGGAGGCTGGATAATCCAGATAGACATACCCGTTGGTGGAATTGACGACCTTGTGTCCCTTTCGTATGGCATCAATGGCCTCAGTGCCGCGCCAGGCCTGCACAAACATATCTTGTGGAATTCCCCCTTGGATATGCTCGGCCCAGCCGTGAACCCCCCGTCCTTTGGAGAGCAGATACTGATTGATATCCTTCACCATCCAGGTTTGCAGATCCGCCATGCTCTCCAACCCCAGCTGGGCCTTTCGCTTCTGACAGGCGTCGCATTTTTCCCAGACGCCCTTGGGGCGTTCATCCCCGCCAATGTGAATAGGACCGTCAAACATCGCCATGATTTCGTCCAACACCTCCTTGATAAAGGTGCGCGTCTGGTCGTTACCCGCGCACAGAGCCTGACGCCCGGCTTTGCTGGAGAAAGAACGCATGCCCAACTCACCCCTCTCAAGGGGCTTCTTGCTACAGGACAATTCCGGGTAGGCCATCAGCACCGCGTTCACATGCCCCGGAATATCAAATTCAGGCATCACAGTGATGTGGCGTGACCTGGCATAGGCCACCACGTCACGGATCTGTGCCTTCGTGTAGAATCCATTGACTTCCTGCCCATCCGTCCCGGGATACCCCCCGATACTAGTGAGTTTAGGATACTTATCGATTTGGATACGCCATGCTTCGTCCTCGGTCAGATGCCAATGAAACACATTAAATTTGTAATAAGCCAGCAGGTCGATATAGCGTTTGATGAAGTCCGGCGTTTGGAAATGCCGACAACTGTCCAGCATATAAGCACGCCATGGGAAGCGAGGTTTATCGCGGATCGCCACGGCGGGCAATGACCAATCCTTCAACAACGTATCATTCTTGTAGCATTCCGGTGGGAGCAATTGAAACAACGTTTGGATGCCGTAAAAGAGGCCTCGGTCATACGCGGCATTGATACTCACAACCTTGTCTGAGATCCGAAGGCGATACCCTTCCTTCCCCAGTGTTCCTTCCAGTAACGGACTGATGTTTAGATTAACGGCATTGCTCGCCTGCTCTGCCCGCTCCACTTTCAGGCTGACACCACTGAAATGAACAATTCGTGTCTGCAGATAAGTCGCCGTGCCATGCGACTCAGCGTCCGTGTGGACAATGTGAGTAGCAGGCGAAAACACAAAGCGTTTCTGAGAAATCACCTTCATCTCCAGAGGCTTGGGAATAAGGATTGGCGCCTGTCCAGCGGTCGCCCTACTCTGATGGACAGCGCCACAACATAGAAGCCACATAACAATGGTTTTCGCAGCATTTCTTATTTTCACAACGTATCCTTCCAATTTGAGATCATCATGGCATGATAGCCTAATAGTGCTGCAAAGTCATGGGTATTCGAGCACAATCACAGTATCACAGACATCCTGTCTTACTCCTTCCAGTGAGATTGTCCCGTTGGAATAGTGCAAACGCTGGTCAGGCTCTTAAACTTCCGCCAGTCCCCGTCCTGATCCATTTCATTACCTGCCATATCACTGATATGGGGCCCAATCACGAGGACGTAATCACCATGGGGCGACTGAGGCGAGAATAAAATATCGAATTCAGAGTTGTTGGATCCAGACACAGGGACCGCATCTATTAGGACCAATCGTACCTGCGGGACCTTCCATGTGTACAATGTCAACCACCGTGAACGAACCGGCCTCTATGGACTCGTCGAAAACGACACGTACGCAGTCGATGGGTCCCGTGCTTCTGATTATGCGGATACTGGTCAATGATTCTGCGGCCGGTGTCTTGAGCCTCGCTGAGAATAATGGACCAATCGTTCAATGTGCCACTGTCAAACTGAGCATCATGGTAAAATGCCGCCACACCCGCTACGTGGGGCGCGGCCATCGAGGTACCACTCATGAACTCA
>CAZBTJ010000055.1:0-34254 GCA_964494325.1 uncultured Pirellulales bacterium | reverse complement strand
CCAATATTGATACGTTGGCGAACTTTTTTTTGACCGCAAGAGATGCCATGCTATGGCTGTTTTAAAGAGTTCAAGCTACGCTCGAAGAAGGTTAAATACTTACCATGGAGGGCATGGAGGCGGCCGCGACATTGTGAGGATTACTTTGTTTGGAAGCGACATTTGCTGTCGAATTTCTTGACTGTTCTGCTGTTATTCGGTTGGGAGATACTGATTTTATTGGGCTGCCGCCGGAATCTTACGGTTGGGCTTATTCGTAGGTTCGCCGTTCCAGGTAAGCTGCGCTTACCGCGTGTGCTTCGGAGAGCTCATTTCTTCAAACTCCGTTTGATCAACGAGCCTTCCTACGCCCACTTTTAAGAACGGCTTCGTTGAATTGCGTGAACACCATTCGTAAGAGCGACAGCGTCATCAAACTAGAACCTCCCCACTGATTCACGTAAAACGATGAGGGGCTTTTAGCCAGCAAATTCAAGCCGTCACCCAAGTCCAAGGCTGGCTTGGCGTGGTAAACTTGTTTACCAAAGCAAAGTCAATCGTAGGACGCCCTTCTGCAAGAAGGGGCACACGCAGTGTGCATGACGGCGCCCTACGCAAAGGCCAAACACTCAAAATCCGCTACCAGCCTCCATGTCCTCCATGGTTAAGAAAGATGAAACAAGAACGCTTTACTCCTTCTTCATTTAAGATCCTTCGAAAAGGCAAATAATCCATTCCAGGTGGGATCTTCGGTGTGATAAGGTTTGGCTGCGGCCAAAGGCGGCGCCATGTAATCCATGTCAAAAAATAGCTTTCAGTTGTCAGCCATCAGCGGTCAGCACTCAGCTTTTTTGAATCCTGCTTGGGCAGGGGCTATTTCTACTCTCGGCGATCTCCACGAATGGGCTGCCACGAAATCCGAATGGATAAAGTTGTTCGGCTGGAAGGGACTTGTTTTATTGAAAACAAATGATAACCGCTAATTTCACGAATTATGCGAAAACAGTGGCTTCCTTTAACACTTAAAACCTAAAACTTGAGCGACAGCGAGAATATTCTGTTTTACCACAGAAGACGCAGAAGAACACAGAAAGGTTCGAGCCCTGCTCGAATAAGGTGTTTCGTTTGGCACGGATCTCACCGATTACGCAGATTAAAAACGAACAACGACTCACGAAAAACGAACAACTATGTCAACCACGAATCCACCGAATCTGCCCGAATAAAGCAAGGTATTAGTATGGCAATAACGCTTCACCACGACTTGTCACCCCAAGGCACCGAGGGGTCTATTAAACAAGCATCGCAGAGCGATTCAAATAAGCTGAGAGCTGAAGGCTGACAGCTGAGAGCGGCCTTCTGACACAGATTAAAAACGAACAACGACTCACGAAAAACGAACAACTATGTCAACCACGAATCCACCGAATCTGCCCGAATAAAGCAAGGTATTAGTATGGCAATAACGCTTCACCACGACTTGTCACCCCGAAGCACTGAGGGGTCTATTAAACAAGCCCACGTAGTGGTTCAAAAGAGCTGAGAGCTGATCGCTGAAGGCTGAGAGTTTCTTGTTGCCACAGATAATAGCCCAGAGGCACACAGATACAGAGTTTTGAAAAACTCTCGTCAAAAGCAAAACCTATCTAACGGAAAGATTTGAAGGCTGGCGCAAATCCGTCACTTCCGACTTCTGCGCGGGACACCGTCAATGCATGCATTCGCATGCCTCTGCTGAAGCAGAGCGTTCAGCGTCAGTCTCTGCTTGAGTAAACACGTTTACACCACAGAGCCCTCCTTGAACTTGGATGACGGCTTGAAATCGTAATTGAACAGGTCCCTTCAGTTTGGATGTTAATCAGATGGAAGATACTTCAAAAAGCTGTCAGCAGTCAGCCATCAGCTCTCAGCTTAAGAACAATTGGGCAAATGCCCATTCAAATACTTCAAACTTCAGCGCAGCGCCCGGCTCAGTTCATAAAACTGGATGTCATTGCGAGGAGGAACGACGTGGCAATCTTCCGTTGTTTATTGTCCGTTTGCCCAACCTTCATACAGCGTTTCTCGCTCTACATGTAAAGGCTCACAGGGGCCATTATAGTCTAGTTTTCGTTGCCTATATTGCAAAAAAAGGGACCGCGTACCTTTAATTCGCCTAACGACTATTTCCAAAGCTGGCCCCATTTACCCCCATTTGTATTCAGCTCGTTTGATATCTCGCAATGCTATCCAAAGGGGCAATGCCGCACCGGGTGCAAAGGCACAATCAATCCAAAACCAGATCATGGGAAGGCCTCGAAACGGAACACAGATTCCTGCCAAAATTGGGACAAGCGCACACATGATTAGGCCACATTGAACGATCCAGATATTCTTGATGGGATCTCTGATTGCACCTGCGAACAGAATGGCCAGCACAATGTGGGCGAAGGCGAGCCAATCATGTGCGTACAGCATGAAGGGATAGTCCGCCTCCATGGCCTCTAGACCATCAATGGCCTTCAATATGAAACTATGTAGTACACGTGTTGGTTCCGTATCGCCCCAGGCAATACGAACAGCCATTTTGAGTTCGGGAATTGCGGGCCAAATTGTGATGGCTGAAACGAGCAGTCCGAAGACTACGATACCTATCATCAACTTGGCTCTTTTTAGATCATTCATATACGTATGGTAGAACGATAAGATCATTCGCCTGAAAATCGCGAAGCGATTGAAAGGTCGAATGGATCGCTTGGTTCTTTGTCGAATTGTGCAGCCGGCTGCACAATTCAAATTTAAGTTACTTAACTCGATTGCGATTCTACACGCTAAGCCAGAAATCGTCACTTCAAAATTCAGACAATACTTTGGATTCAACCCTCTTTCTTTTGCTTGGCTTGCATTCGCCACGCTTGGAAACTCTAGGGGTCAGTCCCCGGATTATAGTATTTACCCTTCATATTAACACTCGGGAGCAATCAAATTGTCCCGGTATTCATCCTGCCTATTGAGTCTAGGTCAATTTCGCAAGCGCCTGCGAAATCATTTTGCCTTTGCAGCAGTATGTTATTTTAAGGCACTTGCCACTGTCGGCAATGCCGACTCAAAAAGATCTTTCCTCCAAATAACGTCCAAATGAAGAGGGCATGTTTGACTACGATTTAAGCCGTCATCCAAGTCCAAGGGAGTCTCTGCGTGGCAAATGCATTTGCCTAAGCTGAGACTCCCGCAGGACGCTCCGCCTCTGCGGAGGCACGCGTAGCGTGTATGACAAATCCCACGCCAAAGTCGGCAGTTCCAATCCCGTTTCGACATCTGTATGAATCTGTGGCTTAACGGCAGTTTTTCGTTTTTTAGTTATTAGTTGTTAGTTTCAATCCGTGGCAAGAAAAATAGCTTTCAGTTGTCAGCCTTCAGCTCTCAGCTTATTCGAATCGCTCCGCGATGCTGGTTGAATAGACCCCTCGGTACCTCGGGGTGACAAGTCGATGCGTGGGTTTGTTCAGATAGCGTCAGCATCTCTGTGGGCTCTGTGGCTCTGTGTGAGATTGTTTTTCGTGGTTCGTTTTTTGTGTGTCCGTGGGTCGTTTCATATCCGTGTCAAAAACAAGCTCTCAGCCGTCGGTTCTTATGATTGTTTTACACTCTGCCATGCATCACAATACTCACAAATAATTCGGAGGCTAACTCAATTTGGCCAACGCCGGCCAAATTGAGTTGAAAGCACTGCCGTTCGCTTGGATCACCCTTCGCTTGAAATAATAAACAATGGAAGATTGCCGCGTCGTACCTCCAATGACAACCAGTTTCATGGGCAGAGCCAGGCGCTGCGCTAAAGTTTGAAGTGTGAAATGTGAAGTGTGAAAAGGCAAGGCAGTTTGGAAGTTCGGTTGGTTCATTCGAAGTCGCGGCAGCATTTAGGAACAGGAAACTTCCATCCGATTATTGTCCAAACCTTAAAGGCTCACCCAACTCCTAATCCAAGCCGTCACTGAGGTCGAGGCTGGCTCCATGTGGGAAACTTGTTTACCTAAATGGTGACAGGCGTAGGACGCCCTTCTGCAAGAAGGAGCACACGAAGTGTGCACTGACGGCGCCCTACGCAAAAGCCAAACACACAAAATCCGCTGCCAGCCTCCATGTCCTCCATGGTAGAGAAAAACAAAAACAAGAACGCTTTAGTCATTCTTTATTTAAGATCTTTCGAAATGTCCAAATGATCCATTCCAAGTAGGTTAGCTTACGACGGTCGCTCCCATGACCAAACCCATCCGCACCTGGCGTGAGCACTCCGTGTCCCCGTGTCTCTGTGTGAGATTGTTTTCTGTTTCCGGCTGAGTGCTGATGGCTGACAGCTGACAGCTGACAGCTGACAGCTTTTTTTAGATTATAGCCCCCAGTGTTTGTTGGGCTTGAATAAAGCAGCTCTCAGCCATCAGCGGTCAGCACTCAGCTATTTGGAATTTTCCAAGTTTTATTGGCTGCTGCCCTATCAGACCGTCCCACTGTCTCACCGTCAAGCTGTCTCACTGCTCAACGGCCTCTCCGGTGAACTAGCCCACGAAGCGGCTCATACGGCTGATGGCTGACAGCTTTTTTTCGGTTATAAACCCCAGTGTTTGTTGGGCTTGGGGCCAAGATCCAGCTCCAGAATACCGCCCTGAATGAGGTCCTGATGTTTGAACCAGCAGTGAGTTAAGGGCTTGCCATTCAGGCGGGCACTCTGGATGTACATATTTTCTGGCGTTTGCTTACGAGCCACGATGGTGAAGCTTTTACCCGATCCATAGTAGGCTGGATCAAGCTGAATGGTCACCTTGTCGAAAATGGGGGCCGTGATCTCATAGGTCGGATCCACGGCACAACCGCCATTTAACTGGAACAATCCCATAGCCATCAGCGCACTTAATGCCCCCATCTGGCCTTGATCTTCATCGCCGTTGTAGCCGCCATAGGGTGACGTATCAGAAAACACGGCCTCATGCACACAACGCACCCATTTCTGGCTGAGCCACGGAAAACCAATACGATTGAAAAAATGTGCCATACCACAGCTGTCTTGATTACTGTAATCCACCCACGCCGAGCCATGCCCTCGCCCATGGGCCTCACCCGGCAAAAACCGGGTAGCCTCGGCTTTTGTCAGGATGCCCTCCAGATGATCGGCCGTGGCCTGATTGCCCCCCAAGAGAGAGGCCAGGCCCTCTGGGTCATGAGGCACAAAAAAAGTCGATATGGCAGAATTGCCCTCACAAAACCCGGTCTGTTCGAATTGCTCTGCCACGGGTGAAAATCCATCCATCCACCCACCTTCGGGTGTACGGACCCAGGCATATTTCTTTTCCGGCCAGATAATCTTCTGATAGTTCTGACTTCTTTTTAGCAAGACTTTGGCATCCTCCGTTTTGCCCAGGCCCAAGGCCATTTGAGCCAAACACCAATCATGATACGCATTGTAAAGTGTCAGCGAACTCACCCCCTTGCCATGACCACCATTCACCGGCTTGCCCCAGGGAATATAGCCCTTGTCCAGGTACCACTGCGTTGATTCCACACCCTTGGTGTCACGAGCATATCCGCCGTAATCTCGTGAGCCGCCTGGTTGCGCATTTTTGAGCAGACCTTGATACGCCTTGTCCACATCAAACGTGCGAATCCCCTTGGCATAGGCTGAGGCATAGGCCGGCACAGAGGAATCACCAATCATCACCCAGGTGTAATTGCCACCTGATGGGCCACGAGGGATCAGTCCTCCGTTCTCATAAAAGGCCAGGCCTGTATTGAGGATGTCACTGTACACATCCGGACAGACCAGAGGCCACAGGATATTCAAGGTCCAGTGACTACCCCACCATGCATCATGGTTATGCACATTAAAACTGGGCTTGCCCTGTGTGAGCGGCACTTGACGAACCTTGGGTTCAGGGCCGGTCATGTCCATGTACGTCCCCTGAACATCACTGGCAATGCGTCGGCCCAACAAGGAACGCCACAGGTCTGTGTAAAACTTCACCCGCTGTTTGTGGGTGCCCCCTTCCAGGATAATGCGAGAGAGATGTTCATTCCAACAGGTTTTGGACTCCCGAACCACCTGGTCAAAATCCCAGTGATCCAGTTCTGCCTGCATATTCTGGCGAGCGCCCTGAACCGAGGTATAACTGATGGCCACCTTCATCAGCACAGGTCTTTTGCCATCTGTATCAAAGGACACAAAGGCCCCTGCCTCCTTGCCGGACACCTTGTTGATCGAACCCGACAACAGGGCTTTAGAGGTCCCGTTTCCCGATTGCTGCCACCCACCAAAGGCCTGCATGGGCTGATCAAACCGTGCCACAAAATAAACGGGCGTGGGCTTACGCCGGCGACCGGTTTTATCCAGCATGCTGAATCCTTCGATCTCCTGATCATTCACACGCCGAACCTCACTATAGAGCATCTTCTGGTGGGCCAGAAAGGCACCCGTATCAAAAAGTATATGTGAGGCCTTGCTGGATGGAAAGAGATACCGATGAAATCCCACACGGACCGTGGAGGTCAACTCCGCTGTCACCGCATAACGATCCAGTGTCAATTTGTGATAGCCTGGACGCACCACCTCTGTCTCATGTGAGAACTTTGACTTGTACGTATCCATGCCTTGATGCCCAATCATCTCCCCCACAATAGGCATCACCGGAATCCCCGATAACTGCCACGCATGGATATGACTGAAACATCGCACCGAATCACTGCCATACAGATAGCCCGATTTCCAACTCCCCTTCACATCCGTATCAGGACTCAAATTAACCAGGCCAAAGGGACGACACGCCGAGTTAAAATAAAACCAGCGTGACATGTGCGTATCAATCAGAGGATCCACATACTCCACCGGTGTCAGGGCGTCTGTTTCAGACAAAACAGGCCAAACCTCTGCCTCCTTGGCGTAGTTACACGAACAAACCAGTGACAAACAACAGAGCCAAAAAACAGTCAAAGTCTTCATGAGGTCATCCTATCCATAAAGCGTTAGTATTCATTGGAAGAGACTATCATATCACATTCTTTTTTAGGTGTGAATGGGTATTTACCAGGATTAGGTGTGCACACAGACCCTCGCCAGGATGATTTAACCGCCCGTTCAAACGACACGACCATGAGGACTACCTGGGCCAAGATTTGGGCAGGGCAATCGCATCTTATTATTCGACTTGGTGCAAAACACGGTCACGTAGACCTGCAGGTTGAGGGCCAGGCCAGGCGGTTTGCAAACCAGGCTGAAAGAGTAAATATCCAATACTCAACAAGGAATATCCATCGGATGAATGAAAAAAACGGAGCGAAGCGACTTCCTTCCTTGGACATTGGATGTTCCGTGTTGGATATTGAGTGTTCAGTAAAGAGACAACGCACTTTAAACCAAAGAAAAATCAGTTTGATCTTCGGATAAATGTCATTACGTTTTAGATGCGATTGTCCTGAAGATTGTGGTTGCATGGCAGGAGCACCCCAGGCTATGATGTGAACCAGAAAGTATCAGGTTCAAAAGAAGATACGTTTGGATAACAGTGCATTGATTACGAGCACCGCTACGCTGAGCACGAGCACGATTCAAGCGGGCAATCGTGTTACCTAGATTTTAATCTGCACGAACACATGCAAAGGATTTGCAGAGAAAACGTGGCAATAGGTACTGGGAGATACAGGTGATCTACAAAACAAGAGACCAGGGTGTTTTGAGGCTACGGGCCTGTTTCTGGGCAGTTGGAATCGTTGCGATCTGCACGGTTTGTGTTGCAAAACCTGTGCCCTTGACGACGCCCACAACCAGGGCCATGGCTGTCCCCACCTTCCACTGTATCAGTCTATACTGGTCGCCCGAACAGGGAGATCCGAAAAAGACGGTATCCATACAGTTTCGTGAGCACGGACAACAGGCATGGCAAGACGGCCTGCCAATGCGTTACAATCCCGTGGACACATTGGAATGTAAGGCGAATTATCGAGGCAGTCTCGTCAACTTGAATCCCGGTACTTCATACGAAATCACGCTCCAGCTCAATGGTACAAAGATCCGAACCCGGTTAAAAGCCGCTACATAGAGGACGTGTTGATCCCCATAGCCAATGCCGCTGTCTCCATCGGCCCGCTCTATGCCTGGCGCAATGTGTCGGGACGCTGTTACAGCCCGCCGGGCAGCAGTTGGGACATGACCCACGGGCCCTTCTGCAAGATGGGTTTTGCAGACGGCGAGCAGTGGATGACTGGCCACATGTACTTTTTCAACAATACGATATTCCAGGCAAGCGACAAAGGTGCCAGCGGACTCGGTGGGTCTTCGAGGATCATCAAACATTGCGTGACTCGCAACAACATCCTCCACGTAAGGAACTCGGACAGCCGCAGCATCAGTACGGGTAAAGGCGAGGACAATGACTTCGATTACGATCTCCTGTCAGCACGCATTCCCAACGGCCAGGAGCCACACCGCCTATCCGGCAAACCTACCTACACACTCGGCGCGGGATTCAACGTAAGGACAAAACAGGGCAACTTTAAACTCGCTCCACAGAGCCCTGGATCAGATCAGGGCGTAGTCATCCCAAACTTCTGCGATGTCTTCACAGGTGACGCCCCCGACATGGGCGCCCACGAAGCCGGCGCAGCACCCAGGACCTTCGGCGTAAAAGCCCAATTCGTCCCGCCTGACACAAAACGAAAAACACGACCTAACGTGATGTTTGTGTCTGGGCAAACAGCCAGTCCATAAAGCCTTCTGTGAAGTAGGCAAAATCATCTATGACGTGACCTTGCTTTTCATACTCGTGATATCTGACATCGTGAGCCCCTGCTCTCTTCAACATTTGATAGCTCAACCGTGAACCAGCCACGCCCCTGTCTCCATCCCCATTGAAAATCCAGATGGGCAGGTGCCTGAGCAATTCAGCTTGCTTGACAGTCTGAGGACCATGCGAAAAACCTGACAAGGGCGCTGCCGCTGCAAACTTGCGTGGATAATGCTTCACAAAGTTCCAGGTCCCCATGCCGCCCTGGGAAAAACCTGTCAGATAGAGTCGAGTGCTGTCAATCATTGGCGAGGACTGATCGCCATTGAATTCTTTGACGAGGTCATCCAAAACTTCAATCACCATAGCTCTATAGTTGTCTTGAACCCACATGTCATCAAAGGTGCGATATCGAGGTACAAAGAGAATATGGGGATGTTCTGCTTGTACGAGTGGCAAGGACCACACGCCCTTGGGGAATCCTTTGTGCATATCGATTGTGAGATCTGAATACCCATGCAAAAATGTCACCAGGGGATATTTTTTGCCACGTTTCAGCGTATCAGGCACATAGAGGTGATAAGGCAGCCCATTGGTGTGGGTTCGATCCTCATAGAGTGAGTCAAGATTCGGGATTGATCCATAAGAGTCCCTGATCGCCTTGAGCTTCAGAGTTTGTTTCGGCGTGATCACGTCATACGCCAGGTCCTCTGAGTTGATCGCTGTTTTTGATGTCTGATCCAGGGAACGGATCTTGATATTTCGAAAACATAGTTCACTGCCATGATCCTGCAGCAGGATATGTCCTTCTCTGGTTTCACCAAAACCGGGGATATCCTTGAACTTGCTGGCCGCAACCTTGGCACGAAAATCCTGGCTCCCCCGTTTATAGGTCAGGACCTTGATGCCATTGAGCCAGTGTTCCACCTGCGCACCTGTTACAACCACACGACTGTGATTAAATTCTCCCAAGGGCCTGAGCTTTTTGTTTCTGGCAGGATACAGCTCGTACAGTGAGCCAACTGTGCGATAGTCTCCAGGTTTCATCTTACCCTCGAGCATCCAGCTGTGATTCGCATCATCAAGCATTTGATACTCCAGACCGTACCCATATTTTGTGTTGGACGACAAGCCTTCAACCACAAAGTACTTGAGACCACTATTGCCACCGGTGGTGAGCATCTTCCATTCCCAGGTCAATTCAAAACGGCCGTATTTCTCTTGGGTCACAATGTCACCGCCATTGGCAGATTCACCGCCGTCTGAGGCATGAACCTGGAGCTCACCATCCTTGACAGCCCATCCCTGCTTTGGGAAGCGGGTGTCATTAATGGCACGCCAACCCCGCGTGGTCTTTCCGTCAAAGAGAAGCTGCCACCCCTCAGCCTTTTCCTGCTCGCTCAGTGTGTTGTGAGGTTGAGCCGGATGACGCGGCAGCATGCTCAGAATACCTTCACAATATCCAATGGTATGCGCTGTGCCATATTGAGGCGTCTTGGAGTCACTCCAGTACTCCACACTCACAGTGCCACAATACTCAATGTCAATCAGGGCCTTCAGGATATCAGCGGTGTTTAGAATGCCGTAGCCAGCGAGAATGGCCTTGCCTTCATCGGACGCAGAAGAACTGTCCCAAAGCTGGATGTCCATAATGCGGTCTGCATATTGACGGATCACTGCAGCCGGATCCTGGTTCAGACGAATGGTATGGCCCACGTCCAAACAGATGCCAATGCCAGGATCACGATCCTTGATCAGGGGGTACACACTGGCGGCATCCGGATACAAAATCTTGCGGCTTCCGTGGATGTGAATGGCGACCTTCACACCTGTGGCCTTGACCTTTTCTTCCACCAGGTCCATCAACTCGGGCTCAGGCACACCCACAATTATTTCCATACCGGCCGCCTGGGCATAAGAAAAGGCCTGATTCACCTGGTCTGCAGTTTTCATGTAGATGACAGCGCCGGCGTAAAGCTCCAGGCCTGCATCCTTGATCTTTTTTGCAATCACTTTGATCTCTTCCGATGAGCTGTCCAATGGAAGATGCATACTCTTGAGTGCCAGTTTCTTGACATTAGTTTTTAGTGCACAGAGGATCACGTCATCCAGGGTCTGATTACGAAAAGCATAAGACGCAATGCCAAAATCAAACTTGACCTGGGGATGGGGTGACGTCTGGACCAGCGGTATGGCAGTGACAGAGCTTGATATGAGCACAACAAATACAATTATTCTCTTCAACATGGTAAAACTCCTATCCATTCGTTTTTCTTATGAGCAGCCTCCCGCTCCACTACTCAACACTTAAAACTTAACACTTAACACTTAAAACTGGCGGCCCCGCCGCCCCATCATCCCACGCGCGTTTTCATGGCAGTTTCAAACACGGCCAGGATCTTTTCAGGTGGAATGTCAGCCTGAATATTGTGGATCGTGCCAAACACATACCCACTGTCCTGACTCAGCAGTTCAATCCGTTCACGCACCTCTTGGGTAATCTGCTCCACGGTGCCAAAGGGCAAGGTAGTCTGGGTTTCCACGCCCCCCCCCCAAAAGCAGAGATTCTTGCCGTATTTCCGTTTGATCTTTTCAGGGTCCATGCCCCTGGCATTGGTTTGCAGGGGATTGAGGATATCAATACCAATGTCAATAAAATCAGGCAGAAGCTCTTCCACAGCCCCATCACAATGCAGGAACACCTTGGCATGGGTGCGTGCCTTGACAAATTCAATCCATTTTCTCTGGCGTGGCTTGAACATCTCACGATACATGGTCGGGCTGATTTGCAGGGCGTCCTGGGCACCGTAGTCATCGTTGAGATGGATCACAGAGAGATACGGGCCAGTAATGGCCAGATAGGTGTCAAGGATCTCCAGGTCATGGGCCAGCAGACGGTCGAGCCAGTATTCCATGAGATCCCGCTTGAGCGCAAGATTCATCATGAACGCCTCGTACCCAAAGAGGGTTGCGCCGATCTCAAAAAAAGATTGATTCAACAAGGTGAGCCCCCCAAACAGGGCTTTGTCTGTGCCATAGTAGAGTTGTTGCACCTGATCCCTGAGAAAAGTAGCCTCACGTTCGCTCCACGGATCAGGAAACACAAAGGCGTCGATATCAGCTTTGCTCTGGGCATGCTTGAGTGGCGTGGTGCAGATGTCAAAGTACAGAGAACCAGGCGTACGATAGGCCTTTACCTCGCCCTCATGCAGGACTTCCACGGTGCCATCTTCCTTGAAACGAGCCTCATAGGCCTCGGGTGCCAGACAAGGTGAGCCGTCTGTGAGCTGACTGTCTTTCCACTGATCAACACAGAGAAAAGGCATGCCCGTGGTGGGTGCCAGTCGGTTGACCAGGACCACGTCACCCCCCAGACGATTCATGACATCCAAAGACGGCAAGGCCAGTTGCTGTTTGATGTCGTAGAGGTGGATGGGGTCTTCCAAACCCAAGTGCTTCAGCAAGCGATGATACGCCAAAGAGGCAATACCCGTGACACGTGTCCCCCCCACGTCAATCGGGACGCGATCTGTGGGCTCGTGGTTGAGTGCCGCATCAATGCGCTGACGGCTGGTCATGTGGTTCGTGGTCACTGCTGCGACTCCTTTGAGTTTTGATAGGCATGCCACGCACCCATGGCGTGAGCCAGATTGTCACGCTGATTCCCCTTAACATTGTAGCACTGCAATCCAATGGGGCCGGTGAAGCCGACCTTTTTGAGCTGCCCAAGAAAATGAGTCATATCGAAGCCACCCAGTCCCAGAGGCATGATGAGCTCGCCCCAATCCTTGCCCTCTTTCTGAGCCCCGTTGATGGACGCCATAAAGATTTTCGGTCCTGCTTCCTTGATGATCTGGTCCAGGGCATTGCCATACCCTGAGCGTAGTTCGTGACAGAGGTTAATTGTCAGTCCCACATTGGACCGATCAACGAGCTTCATGACACGTAAAGCATCCCTGGCTGTGGCCACAAAATTTCCGTAATGGGGATACAGGCAAATCTTGACCTCATGCACGGCAGCCAAATCCGCAATGTCCTGTACTGTACGTGCAGCCTGTTTATCTGTGCTCTTGCCCTGCACTGTGAGCAAGAGCATGGTCTTGCTCCCTGCAAGCTGCTTGAAGACCTCAGAAAACTGAGGATCATAAGGAGTTTCAGCATTGGCTGGGTAACAAGGCACGTATAGACTAAAGAGGGTCAGATCATGCGCCTTGAATGCAGCCAAACGTTTATCCAGATCCTGGATACCAGAATACCCAATGCCATGATAGCCCAGGGCCTTGAGTGTCTTGGCTTGCTTTTCGATGGGCCACTTCTGGTCACGGCCCACACCATTGTCAAAGGCGAAGAACGGCTGCGATGAATCTGTGCTACAGCTCTCACCGAGCACAACCGCAGATGAGAACAGGGTGATTAAACAGAGCAAACTAAAAACAGGCCGTCTACAAAACATAATGATTCCTTTCGGTCAGGGCTTTTCTCTTTATGACCCCACATGTAACAAAAATTGAAGCATTCCAATGATCCCGAACACCACGCAGACGGACAGGACAAACCCAATGGTGTCTATCCGGTCCCACCTGAACAGCTCAAATTGTGACTTGGGAAACAGCAGCTTGTCCTGATACCGATCGGGGTTGGCCAGCGACTTATCCAATTCCTCCTGGTCTTTTTGGCGATCAACCAGAACTGGGGTACGCATCTTCACGTAAAACCGTGCCAGACGTTGTTTATCATCAGGACGCGTTAACAGGGACACGATAATGATCACTGAAAACGGCAGGATCAGGCGAATCAAGGTCCGAATCGTTTCAACCATGGCATAGGGCAGCTTTGACAGGTCGACAAACTGATCGATCAGAATCATGTCGACATACAACATGCCCTGTCCTTTAACGATCCCATCCGTTTCTCGCACGCCCTTGGACCAGAACACGGATTTGCGAGGCGGCTGAATGGTTTTTACCAGCACATCCTCTGCCTTGATGGGCACAGGCCGTGGCCCCTGGGCCCGGCCATTTTCAGACTCTCTGTCCCAGATCACGATGTCCTCGTCACGTTCTTTCACATCAAACTGATGCGCTGTGTACGTGCGTGTGACGGGTTTCGGATCGGTCTGCTTGAGCAGATAACTGTTTTGCTGCATTGTGGGCACAAGCCCCAGGCCCATGGGAAGCGCAGCGAAGATCAGCATGGTCACAATCATGGAGCTCCAGGCCCCAATTCGATTGGCACGCTTCCATTTCATACCACACCAGAAGGCGGCAGCCAAGATCGCATTGAATTCCCAGATGAACTTTAACAATTGCAGGATTGTTTCAAACCAACAGGCCAACAAGGCCGCCCCCACAAGCACGACGCCCCCCAAAACGCGTCCTACAAGTACATACCGTCGTTCATCCAGGTTGGGCCAGACATATCGACACACGTTGCGCGTTAATACGGCCGAGGCCGTGATCATCATCATATCGGCACTACTCATCAACGCGGCCAAGAGGCAGGCGACCATCAGGCCGACCAATCCGAGTCCTGCCCCCCCCAACAGGTCACGCGTGGCATGGCCCCAGACATAGTCCGGATTACTGATTTCGCCCGAGTACAAAACCACAGCAATCAACCCAGTCACACCCCACAGAACCGTGCAAAATCGTTTAAGAAACGAACCCGTGGTAAAACCGATGCGTGCGGTAATCTCATCCTTGGCCGCACCGATCGCATTCAACTGATTGGCTTGCACAGCCACATTGACCGCGATCAGCACCGAGATAGACACAATATAGTACCAGGTAAAATCCAGGGTGCTAGCAGACCCAAAAATGTCAAAATACCATTCCGGCAATTGATGATGAATCGTGGCCAGAGAATCCCCCAACCCGCTGCCCCCAAACTGACTATTCACCTTGCTCAATCCAAAAGGAATCAGGATAAGCGATAGCACAATAATAAACACACCCTGAAGCAGATCTGTGTACAGGGCCGCTTCCAGCCCCCCTGTCACGGCGTAGAGAAATACCACCACACAGATGATCCAGATCAGGGTGGTCTGATCCACATAGGAAAATTCCTGACGCGGTTTTTGGATTTCAAGCTGCGTTAAACGCTGTTGCTGGGCGTCTGGTAAACTGCCATTGACGCTGGCCTGCCTCAGTCCCTTCAGCGCCTGGGCATTGGCGTATTCAGTCTGTTCAGCCGGCGTAAAATCCGACACCTGTTTCTGGGTAATGCCCTGCACTGTATAGGTCACGGCCTTCATACCAATTGAGATAAAGGACATGAGGAACAACGAAGAGATGATCGCATAAAACGCAGCCATCCGTTTGGACCCGAAACGTTCTTCAAAAAAATCGCCCAGGGTCAGGACCCTCAAGCGTCTATACCA
Organism: uncultured Pirellulales bacterium; assembly: GCA_964494325.1. Classification (GTDB taxonomy): domain Bacteria; phylum Planctomycetota; class Phycisphaerae; order Sedimentisphaerales; family Anaerobacaceae; genus JAIPFM01. Next base: position 19,149 of record CAZBTJ010000055.1, on the reverse strand, counting down.
GGGTGAGGTAAGCCAATAGATCGGAGTGCCCCACAAAAACAACAGCGCACTCCAGATACCTGAGGCACCATTGGTATAGGTGGTTGTGGTGGTACCCACGGCACTGTCGGCGCTGGTGGCCTGACCAAAAGCCGAAAAGATCTGCACCACCTTACCAAAGCGACGCCCCCCCAGAAAGTAATCCTCCTGATTGCGTACATGGCGCATGGCGCGTAATCCAATCAAAAGGATTACCGCAAAATACACGGCAATGACCGTGATATCCAGAATCGTCAATCCGAACATGGCGTCACTTTCCTCTACAGGGTAACAACAACTTGAACTATACTAAGATAGGAAACAACACGCAACCACTTAGCCTAAGTTCAATTTATTTCTTCAGGGCGATAGATCTCTTTAACACAACGGGCATCTGGCCCTCGGGATGAATAATCACACTTACGTCATACGACTCACCGGCCTTCAAGAGCGTGCCAGCAGAAAGCTCTACCAGACTCTTCTCAAATGACTCTAGAGCAGGCACAATGCCTGAGGCCAAATTGATAGCCTGGCCGTCCTTGGTATAGAGGATCTTGATCGGAGACGCCTTGGATGTCACCTGGCCAAAGTTTTGAACTTCAACCGCGATGCTCGCACCCTTCTCTGTTCGAGTCATCTGTGGTGCTCGAGCTGATAACGCGGGCTCAATGTAGGTCAACCCTGGAAGGCGAGAGTAACCAAACAGCAGTTTTCCCTGACTCGTCTTACCAAGAAGCTTACCAGCAAAATTACCCCCTGTAAAGCCATGGCCATTGGCGTCAAAATGAACTACCAGATCTTTGCCTGAGCGTTTTGTTTTGAGCAGCTTACACCCCCTGCCGTAATTGACCTCTTCAGAGGCCCCGAAGCGTAATGAGGCGAGATCCATATCCGTGTGCGGATTAAAACCATCCTCTGCCGCGATCTTGACACGAATGGTCTTGGTCTTTGACGTGATCTGTTTTTTATTGAGCACGGTCAAGAGTCGTCCTACTGTCAAGGGGATGCAGATATGCTTGGAACTGTGATTGTCACTGCCCTTGTCATTGTTTTTTAACACATCGATTACGGCAAAATGCGTTTGCGTGGCACGTCCATGTTTATCCTGCAACACCTTAATACGTTCATACTTGTACCAATCGACCTTGATGCCATCCTCATACGTGGCAATACCAGGCAGGTAGGCTTCGCCGGGGTCGACCTTCCAGTGGAGGCCATCCTTGGAACGCAAATACCAGGCAATACGTCCAAGCCAGTCATTGACAATCAAGTGATACTGCACGTTGGTACGCCACACCACGGGATCTTCAAAACGTCCTTCAACAGGCGGATACACACGGGCATCTGTCACTTGATTGTATGGCGTGATGCCGGTTTTACTGAACCAGATACCCCCGCCGCGACACACCATCAAGTAAGAACCGTCCTCCCGTTGGGAGAAGGAAAGATTGGATAACCCTTCAATAATACGCCTGTCCCGCGTATCAAATTCGAACTTCTTTTTCTCCCAGGGACCGCTAAATCCATCCCCCATGTAATACCCCCCAATGACATAGATAACCAATCGTCCATCCGAGAGTTGAAAGGCTTCAGGATTGTGCCCCGGGCCAATGCTATCCTTGACCGTATAGGGGCCTGTTGAGTGATCCGCCACTGCATGCACCACAATGGATCGTCTCCACTCATGGTGGCCGCGTTTAGAATCTTCTCGCCAACGGCACACAAACAGGTGATATCGGCCATCGCCTCCTAACATGGCATTACCGCCCCAATACGACCACTCATTGTCTTCGAGCCCATTGTCAATATATCGGGGAGTCACATTGTCGTCACCCCAGGTGTCACGGGTCAGTTTTCCCTGCACAGGCATGGGCAAGAAACGGTCCATAAACCGGCCGCCAAGTACAAGGTTATTCCATTCAGCAGGACGTGCCCTGTCCACGCTCTGGGCATGCCCATCCAAAATCAACAAATGGCTCAGCACCAACATCCCAATAAAACTCACCCATCTCATGCGATACTCCTTAAATTGACGTACAGTATTTCAAACAAGGTTCAGTCAAACAGCCTGCTGGGAATCGGGGGGAAACTTGCGACGAATGGATTGAATCACATTGTCAAGCTGCTGCAAAAACCGGGATCTGTCTTGTTTTGTGAGCGGTGGAGGTCCACCTGTCATCTCACCGGCTTCACGCAGGTCTGCATGCAAATCTCTAGTGGCCACAGCCTCACCAATGTTGTCTTCAGTGAATGGCTTCCCCGTGGACCCTAGAACGCGCGCCTTTTTCTGTAAACATCGATTGGCCAACAAAATGTCTGCAGTGATCACAATGTCGTTGGCCTGCACATGTTCCACAATCCAGTCATCAGCGGCATCAAATCCATCCTCAACCTGTTCAAACGTGATCCATGACTCGTTCGGAATACGCATCCAAGCATTGGCCGCCAAGGTTACATGCAGGTGGTATCGGCCTGCAACCCGGTACACTTCTTTCTTAACAGAACACGCATCAGCATCAATAAAAATATGCAGCAAATCAAGCTCCTTACTGTGTTCGTCCTTCAACAGGTGTTTTGTGGTTTTTCTGGTACTCCTCCACAGTGTACTTTTTTTGACCAGTATTACCACCAAAAAGGCAATACCAAAAACAAATCAGAAAAACTCACGACGGATGAATGTGCAAAAAAAAGGCAGGCTCGTCGAGAGCAACAGAGCAAAAATAAATAGCCGCTTAGTCCAATAGGGCAAGATCGGTTATATCACAGAAAAAAACAAAGAAGAATCTCACACGGAGCCACAGAGCCCACAGAGATACTGGCGCTATCTGAACAAACCCACGGACCAATCCTGTCACCCCGAAGCACTGCGGGTCTATTAAACCAGCCCACGTAGTGACTCCACAAACTAACAACCAGCAACCACCACCACCTGCTTTGTGGAAGGTGAATACTAACATCCGGGGCCCTTAGCCCCTTTGGATACTCATTTTTGTTCTATTGCCTGGAGCGTCCCAAGGTCCAAATCGTCCCCACCCATGTCTATGGTTCTAAGTTTAACCCATTGTTCTTCGAGGGTCGGGTGCTTGTAGTAGAGTGTATGGATTCCTGAGACGACACCTTGAAAGATAAAGTGACCGAATTCGTTGGTTTGTGTGTAGCTACAAAATGTGCCATAGTGATATGACAGCGGTTCTCCAAGTAATAGAACATGGTTTGGCATGGGTTTCCCATGAGCAGTGAGTATGCCATGAACCTGGGGTGCCCCGCCAAAGTCAAGATACTGCACCTGGTCGTGTTGAGGGATCACCCTCTGAATCATAACCCCAACCTTTTCCGACCATGGAAACTTGCGATGGACCACACAGGTCAGATTGGGTAGACCATCAATATGATAAAAGCCATTGCTATCTGTGACAACTGTTTTTCTGATCAAGAACGTTTCCAGCCAAAACAGGTTGGGACATATTGAGTGAATTAATCTCAACGAGTAGATCTGAACTGGGGGCTTCCACTTTTTCAATGATTTTCTTCTCATACAGATGACCTGCAAAAAGATAGAGTAAATAGTCCCCGGGTTCCAGCCCGGCAATGGTAAAGCTGGTGGGTGACTCCTTGTCTGGCTCCAGTGAAAGGCGAACCGTGTTCTGCTTGTGTGTTTTTAGGCTGAGCGCATATATTTCCACGGAGCTTGGAGACTCTCCTCCCATTATTTGAAGACTGCCACTGATCGATACGGACGAAGTGACACTGTTTTCTGGAAGCCCCAGAACGAAAGATTCATTGTTTTTGGGCGGAAGGTCGATTCTTGATAGCACAGGGCGAAAGCCACGCAGGTGTGGATATTTAACGCTAATGTCATATGTTCCGGGAATGATCTGTTCTAGTGTAAATATGCCGTCTTCATTAACATTGGCTGGGGTTCGATATGCCCATCTATTGAGATGCCACCAGGATGGCGTGTACCTGACTTGGATATCTGTGGCCGCCATGCCGTCGGCATATTCAGCGTAGGCGTAAACGTCCTGCCCTTTTTCCTGCGTAATGGTAATGGCTGTGATCTCATTGGGATCGGTCAGTTTGAGTATCGCATGGGCTGGAGCGAGAACCTGTTGTTCAGAATTGTCAGATGCTGTACTCATAACAGTGATCAGGTACTCTGACTGGGATGGGGGAAAGCCACCATACATATGATAGCCTTGTGAATTGGTCGAATGCCCAGGAGAATCGGATACCGTGTTAAATGACTGACCGGCCAATGAAGTCGCGAACACCTGCGACCCTTTAATGCCAACACCATTGGTATCCACAACAGTGATGGCCACTTTACAGGCCCGGTCCATTTCAAAATGCTGAATGGCTCTGAGGCTGGGGTCCAATTCAATCATGGTTTCGAGGACTGGCCATGTGCTGATGACATAGTTGGGATCAGTATGAAGTCTGGCTGTGAACTTACCTGGTTGATTAATTCGTGGCAGGGAATAAAAACCATGTATATCAGTCTTCGTGTGAAGTGATTCTGAACCGAAAACTACTATTTGTACATTGGGAATGGGCTCACCCGTTTGCCTGCATGTCACCAAACCACTCAAGACACCGTTAGGTTCAAATTCATACGTATTAACAGCGGCCTCAAGCTGGACAGTTTTTGAAGGGACAGGCAACTCAGAAAATTCGTTTGTTAAAGTCACGGAACTCACCTGTTCGGTTTCGGTTTGAATAGCGGGGATTGTGCTTGGCTGTTGGAATGCTGCTGGAGACGTGTTTTCCTGGAATTCAGGCTGAGGGCTGGTTGATGGCTCCGGCAAGGCTGAAGAGGTAGGCGTTTGCGTATAGAGGACGACTGTGCCTGCAACGATAATCAATCCAGCGGCCAGACCGCATATTTTGGCTGTTAAACCTGAGAACACACCTGTCATCGCCGACGGACTGCTGGCCACAGTGGCTGCATGGGAAGTCGTAGCATGTGCCAGATCTGCTGCCAGGCTGAGAGCCGCAATGGAGGTGATAACACCTGCAGTAAAGGCCTTGCCGGGACGCGAATGTGACAGAGTGGTTTCGAGAACAGACTGCATTTTATCACGGATCAACTTTCGACTGCGCGAGATGCGCTGACGAGTGGCTTCTTCGGAGATCTCAAGCTGCCGTGCTACCTCAGGGATAGACAAGTGTTCACGATAATAGAGCACTAATACCAAGCGCTGTGCTTCTGGCAGTTCAGATAGAATCTGGCTGACCAGAGCTTCCTGTTCACGGTGTATGCTAATTTCTTCTGGGCTCGGTGCCGCACTTGCAGCATAGTGTGCGGCCTCCAGGGGAACAGCCTGGGCAGCAGTATCTCGCTGTTGACTTCGAAACCAGTTCTGAACAGTCGTGCGGGCAATGCGGCAGAGCCAGGCACGAAACTTGGTTAGATCCTGGAGTTGATTAAGGTTCTTCCAAGCCTTGAGAAACACATCCTGTGCCAATTCCTCACTGTGTCCCAGATTCCCAGTGGCACTGTAGGTGATCGCGCAAACCAAGGATTGGTACTGGCTAACCACTGCTTCAAATGCCTGTGGATCGCCTTTTAAACAAGCTTTAAGCCATGCTACTTCGTTTGATGATGTCTCTGTCATGATTAATATCCTATGGAATAGTAACAGCTTTTCAATAAAGACACCAGTTCGTACAGACTGTGACTTGGAAATTGTGACATTTTCATGATTTGGGAGACAATTGTGTCTAGGTGAGGGAGAAAATATATCCTGATGGGCAAGATACTGGAACCTGCCCATCATAGGGCATACTTGGGGCCAGCCCTGGCCACAGTACTTAGCAGCGTTTACAAAATCATAACAGTTAGGCCAAACCTGGAATATTGGTCAAAAACAAAGTTCTGTTTCAGCTCAAGTCCCACGCACGTGGGCAAGCCGGACTGGACGAAGAAGCTTGCTTCGAGAGTCCTGGCCAGCGCAGCACACATTAGATCCGGCACGGACCGCCCTGCCGACAGGCAGGTTAAGCGTGGGACGAACGTTCGCATTGTCAAGACCAAACAAATCCGGCATGAGCCCTTTAAGGACAGCCCCTTCCAGCCGAACAACTTGAGTATAGGCTTACGGATACCCACCCGAACACAATGCATCAAATCCAAAGGACTGTCACAACATCGCGAACGCCTTCCCGTCTTCCTGTTCAAATTCCACCAGAACGGTGTGAATCAATCAAACCAGATATTTCTCCATATATGGACGTAACTGGTCGACAGCTACAGCCCAGGGAGGATTTGTAATTAGCCCAAGCTGTAGCCAACGGATAAACTGAAGACTCCTCTTGGTAATCCTGGAAAACTTCTCGACCAGCTCATTAGGCTGACGAAACTCCATACGTGCTTGCTCGATACCAGAGGCAATATAGCGAGCGTGTTTCTTGCGGACCTTCTCATCGACAATACCCTCTTCAACGTCCAAGCAATGTTCAAGTAAAACTAATAAGTTATGTGTCAAGACCATGAATAATGCCTGTTGGCATTTAATCGTTGTACTCTTTCCCCAAGCTTTCTGCTGATAAAATGTATTTTTGAATTCATCATAGACTTTTTCAACATTCCAGCGAATTTTATAAATAAAAGCAATGATGCCAGGAGGCAGCGTCATCTCGGTTGTGATAAACGAATAACGGGTGCCTTTTACAAGGTCTATGTAAGCAATGCGGCGAATTGAAACACCGTTTGATGTTTCAACAAGCTCGTCTGAAATAACACCTACATTGCGTGGGTCAGTTTTATCCCATTTACAAGTACCCAGTACCATAAAAGCCGAATTTGATTTTTCTACAGTGACAATGTATACACCACTACCTTGCTTCCATTTAAACCATTCTCGGTAATCAATAATTGCGGGATCATAGGCATGAACAACCTTCGTACCTTTAGGGGCACCTAAGCGTAATGCGGGTCCACCTTGATGTTTAATGGCCGCTATTTCGTGCTCCTTCTTTTTACCCTTAGCGGGCTTGGTTAATGCAAAATGGGACATAGCGTGGCTTCTGAGATTCAAGCAAAAAATATGATTTACAGGCCGTTTCTTTCCCAAAATCACCTCTTCATGTGCGCTTGCGCCGTGACGGTGTCCATCAGAGGTGTATAACTCAAAGCCCGCGAGCTCTGGGATATCACTAAATAGATCGTCTTGTTTTTTTAGTAATCCGTTTACTTGTTCTCTAACATCTTGATCGACCTCGGCGAGCAAAGATAGCCTTCGCTTGCTATTCAGTGCCAAAAAGAAGTTTCGAACAGAGACAATAATCGTTTTGAGCATAAGAATGTGTTGGACCCATGCACGCCCTGATTTAGCCGCTTGAACAACCCGTCCTACACCAGCATGTAAGAACATTGCATCAGAATAGCTGACGCAGTCTCGCACATTCAATGCCCGTCCTAAGGCATCTTCAAGAGGTTGGTAAAACTTAGTATTAAGATCTGTTTGTCTTGCATTATGTTTATTCTCCATAGTAGATCATTATACCATCTAACATGAGGGATGTCAGGAAGAAGGTAAATACAATGTCACCAGGGTAGATTTTGCGGCGACGCAGCGAGCCCAGGTGGTCGCAGATTTTGTCGCTGAAGGCTCTTCGGTGCGCCGTATTGAAACGCCCGACATGCCTTGATGAGCTGCCCAGCCAAAACTGCTACACTTGCTCACGCCTAAACTATGCCACGTAACGGCATGGCAAAGAATAATTCAATAAAAACATACTCACACCGTTCTTCCACCATTCAAAGACACTACGAATCAACCCTGCGATTCTCTACGTCCTCTGTGGTAGGCATGAAATCGATTACGATTACGAGCACCGTTCGGCTGCGCCTGACTTCACGAGCACGAGGGTGGGAGTGTGGCAACACGCACGCAGACATTGCCGAAATGCAAGCACGGCTCGACTCCGCATAGGCCAGACGCAGACCGGAGCCAGTCGAAGCAAAACATCGCATCACAGGTCAGAAAGCCAAATAAAATAGCGACTCATGTGGGATTCACATGAGTCGCTTTTGAAATCTGAGCCGTTGCCGAGTTATTCACATATTCACACTACGTAAATCCTCCGCATAGAACCGCAATGAGCCATAAAACGAACGTAACAGAGCTTAGATAAATGCCTACTCTTGCCCATATTGATTTATCTTTAAAAATGGTCATCAGACTTATCGCAAATATGATAAGCGGACCAAAAACAACGAGGAGTCCTACAAGGATTCCAAGCAGGCTGCCTCACCCAAAACCAGGTATACCAAGTAATTGTGCCCCTATGAGCAACCATGGTGACAAGTGACCTGGGCTCAAATGATTGATACTGGCAGACCTCCGGGGCAGACCGATACTCATACATCGCTTGCGCATCGCTCGCGACCAGTGGCGAAAGCTCCAATCGCGAGGTTACAATCTCGGGTTCCACTATGAATCATCTCCTTCTTGCCCGTCCAACACACAAGATCACGTCAACTACTTGGCTCCGTACTGCCGTAACAGATCGGCGATAGTCTCGTTGGGAGCGATCCGTTCAGCACAGTGCAATGGTGTTCGGTCGTAAGAGGCTTTGGCATTCGGATCAGCGCCTCTAGACAGCAATAGCGTCACCATCTGGACATTCTGCTTTAGTGCGGCATCATGCAGAGCTGTGAATTCGTCAGTGCCATGCTGATTAATCTCTGCACCGCTATCTAGCAGGATAATAGCCATCTCCTGTTGACCGGCCTGAACGGCCCACTGTAGCGGTGTCCCGCAGCCAGTCCCCTTTTCACTCACATCAGCGCCTTTGGACAGCAGGTAACGGGCAACATCAACATGTCCCTCTCGGCATGCCCAATGAAGTGCTGTCTCACCGTCTCCGGAACGCTCGTTCACATTAACGCCACGCTCAACGTATTTCTTTACTTCCTCGAAATTGCCTTCTCGCGCAGCGTCGCGGATATTGTCACACCCTGCCACAAGAAGCATCAATGCCGAGAGTAAACAGGGTATCGCGAAAGTCGATATCTTACTGTTCATTTTTATTGCTCCTATCCAATAGCCATACTCGGTATTCTCAAAACACACGTTTATTAGTCAATTCTTTCCCGCAGAATAGGCAATTGCGTCTTTTATTATTGTTTGGCTTTGAGCAACTGTCACAGACCAATGGCTCTGGTCTTGCTTTACCATCCTCGATACCATCTCTCAAATCTATTTCTTTGATCTTTGACAACAACTCCTCGTCACTGATGTTCAGTTTTACGCTGATAACTTCCCACATGGCTTGCATTTTTAATAGCATGGTGTCCAGATCAGCCTGAAGACGTATTGCCTTATCTTTAGCCGAATGAGCGGTTCTGCTCGCCCCTTGAACCTCCGCATTAAATATCGAGTTGTTTGGATTGTGAATATATGTCATATTTGACTCCTCTTGACAATTGTAGTGGGACCGGCGTCTCTCTGGTCCTTCTGCTCCAAATCTGTTTATACTGAAGTTTTCAGTAGGCAGTATACACGGTGAAAAACGCGGTTTTCTAAAAACTGAAAACCAAAAGCTGTACACTACAGGACTTTTTGCAAAAGTCCTGTTTATACTCAAACGGCATCTGAATCTGTCCCATACGACCACCCACAAGAAGGACAGGCTGATTGATCGGAAGGTATTGTCTTGCCACACTCAATACAAGATATGGGTTTATTGGTAACAGGTTTATCTGCGATGGGCAGATTTACTTCTGCGGATGGAGGTACCGTTATTTCCTGTCGCCAGAATCCTTTTCTTTCCCTTTTAGGGATGTCAGAATCTTGTCTGCGACCTGCCTGGCTATTCTCTGATATCCCTGCTTTGTGTAATGAACGTTGCCGGGTTGTGTAAATAAATCGGTGGAGAACCCCCTGGTCAGGCGATTCAGATCATTGATTGTCACATTGTGTTTCTTCATGACCCGGGTTGCCACATCATTGTATGCCTTGTCGTCACCCACAAAACGCCCCGCCTCTTTCTCCGGAACAACAGTGGTGTGTGCCCAGATTAGCACGGCATGCGTCTTCTTTAATCGAATGACGAGCTCTTCAAGATTTTCTTCATATTGCACCAGGGACATTGTCACGGTACCGTTAACTTTGTCCCGGTGTCCCTGAACTTTGGACTCTGGATGACGGTAGCAGAGATCCCATAATCCCCAGTTAAAATGGATGACGTCCCACTCCGTATCTCCAATCCATGGGTCAAGCATTTTCAGCCCGGTTCCTGTGTGTTCGGCATTGCCTCTGTGATGCTTGATCACGGCGTCATTCTTCAGCATCCCAGTGACATAGGGCGTATATCCGATGGATATCGAATCTCCGATGATCAGCACCCTGGGCGGTTTGGTCACGCCCTTTCGGTTTGCGGCATATGCCGCGATGCTATCCATCGCAATGCCGGGGTCGCCCTGTGCCTTCATCCATCGGGTCAGTTCTGTGCGAAGCCGTCTCTTGACCTCGTTGTATTCCGATTGGCCGGCCAGATTGTCCATTTCATAAGGATCTTTGTCAACACGATAGAGTTCCTCGGCTGGACGGTCGTGAAATTTATCTCGCAGTTTCTTTGCCGAAACATCCCCCTGCTCGGCCGCATCGTTCATGGCCTTCCACCACTGCAGGTCGTACCGTTTCGCCAGAGTTTCATCCATCAGGTGTTTCTCGTGATATGATACCTCATGCTTGAGATTCATCACATAGTGAAAGTCCTGGTCGCGAATAGAGCGAATAGGATAGGGATGTCCCTCAGGCACATTGTTATGGAGGCCATAGACAAACTCACGATGTGTCTCTGACTCTCCGGTCAATACAGAAAGAAAACTCACTCCATCAAGCTGGTAGGCTGCGGGATCACCCCCTGCAGCCTCGATGAAGGTGGGCACAACATCCGCCATCTGAACCAGCGCATCAGTCTCCGTCTTGGGGCCAATACGACCGGGCCAGCGTGCAATCAGAGCGGAATGAATACCTGTATCCCAGTTTGTCCATTTGCCAAAACCAAAATCCCAGCCTTGCTCAGAGGAAAACATGACCACAGTATTATCCACTTGGCCGGTGTCTTCCAGAAGTCTCAGAATCTGACCGACTTCCTCATCCAATGCCGCCACTTCCGCAAGATAGCCGGCAAAGGTTGTCCTGGAAGGTGGATTGTCATGGATGACCGGTGGAAGCGTCATGGCGTCCTGATCGAATTGCGATACGTCACTGCCCCGCCATGGCGGATGTGCATTGTATGAACAGACGAATAAACAGAACGGCTGCTTCGTATCCCTTGTCAAAAACGCACGCACATCAGGTCCGGCAGGTAAGTCCTTGACATCTTCAAAGGGAAACACACTTGTCGGACTGGCGTGTTTCTTGCCGCACAGGCCCACACGATAGCCAAACTCACCGAAATAATGACAGATACTCTTTGTACCCGGTTTGGCCACGGAATGATTCCACGCCACACCGTTGCGCACCGGATACAGACCCGTGTACAGTTCAGCGCGGAATGGTGCACACATGGACATCGCACAATACGCTCGAGTAAATCTCATGCCCTCTTTTGCCAGACGATCTATATTGGGGGTCTTAACATGTGTACCGCCATAACGTCCCACTGTGCTGTACGTGACATCATCGGCCAGAATAAAAAGAAAATTGGGCGGTGCCTGCTGTTCAGATGCACACATGCCAATCGTGGCAAGGACGGCTGAGACCATCATACATCTCAGAACGTCTCGTGGCATCACCTGTCGGTTCATCATAGTTGTTCCTTGAGATAATGTAAAACCCATTCGGGCTTGTTGAAAACCAGTTTTAACACAACAACGCTTAGCTGCCCAGTTTTTGTTTGAGATAATCGCTTGTCAAATGTTTCAGAACATCGAGCGGCTCGCAACTGTTATCGTCGCCATAGTCGACATCGACGGGTCCAATGGCCTTGACGGCCTTGATCGCGGCGTCATTAAGTACTTTGTTACGTTTGCCGATTCCCATAAGGGCACCATTCATCGACTCCCGGACCCACATGTCTTGCTCTGAGTGAATTGAATTTCGAATGCGTTGAATGTTCTGCAGAAAGAAGCTATCATCAGGCGCTTTCTTACCCTTGAATTTTGAAATCTCATACATCACCCCCCACGCACAACGACGCCGGATCTCATCCTTGCTGTCCATCCATTCGCACGCAAGGTCGAGTGCAAAGGGCACTTTGGGTAGAGTTGCGCCACAGGCAGAGAACACATGAGCCAGATACCCTCCCTCGAGATTCTCAACCTGTTGCTCGACCTGCTCACGTGTCAGCTGCTTTGGATCATCTATAAGAAGACCAATAATCTTGGCGTCGTAGACGTTGCTCTTCCACAACTGCTGGGCCAGGGTGTGATCACGCCCCATCTGTTTTGCCAGCTTGCGTAACTGACTCAGACCGATACCATAACTCTTGAGATTCCCGGAGTCTTTCGCCCCCATCTTCTTCCAGTGTTCAATACCACGGTCATCTTTATTCTCTTTCAACAACGTCATGACGTCATTTTTTGTCATCATGTCATCTGCTCTCCAGACCGTCAGCTTGTTGCCAAGAAACTGTCATGAAACTCAATAGTGCCTTGTGGCACCTTTTCGTTGAACGGTAAGACAAGGAAAAGGTCTTGTGGAATGCCCTCATGCACCAGTCCTGGGAAATTCTTGAAACCGAGACGTTTGTAATAGTCTGGATCTCCCACAAGAGCACATCCTTGTCCCCCCATATTTTTGAGCAAGGACAGGCCTTGGTTGACAAGTGCTTTCCCAATACCTTGCTTCTGGCATTCTGGCAATACGGAAATCGGCCCCAGGCCATACCAGTCTTTGGTGCCATCAGACATCACGACGGGGGAAAAAACAATATGCCCGACCACGCGATCATCAATTACCGCCACCCGCGAGATAGTCAGTGCTCCCGCTGATCGTAATGCTTTGATTATAAATTGCTCTGTTTGATGGCTGACAGGAAGAGTCTTGAACGCAGCCATCGTCACTTCAGTGATGGCATCAATATCTGCCGTTGTTTCTTCTCTTAGGATCATTTTTTTGATCTCCTTCTTACGCCGCTATTTGTCATGTGCTCAGCGCTAACCCTAAGATAAGGGACAGCACAATACCGTCATATTTCAGAGGTTATCACTTTCCTAAGGGCATGGCATACCATTCAAGATATCCACAACCGCTACATCGGCAGGCACTGATTGGATGCATGGGACTTCCTTTCTGCCGCTGATTTTTGGGAACGACCGGTCGCGGGGCATCCAACTCAGGCTGCTTTGCCTCAGACCAGAAGGAAACAGTGCCATCACAGACAAAACCAGCAACCATCACACTACCACATTTCGGACATATTTTAGCTTTCATCTTGACACACTCCTTCTTGATCTATGTCATGGCTGGACCTAAAAAAGACACCAATCAACAGAAAGGGTGCGTTCCAAAGTATCATGACGAATCTGAATATTCGACCTGGTATAGAAACATCTGGCGACCATATCTGACGCCAAGCCTGCCCCCAAACACTCGCCTGCCACTGGATATTTACAAAAGGTAAGTAATGCGTGAAGTTGCCAGTGGCACCACCACAATTGGAACAATAATTGGCGAGCGGATCGACTGGCTGAAAGCATTTTATACAAACAGGTGTGCCTTCGCCTTGGTCATCCTGCCTATCTCTCTCTTCAGAAGACGGTGATTTCATATTAATTCCCTTTCACAATGTGCTGGTCACGATCCACCAGGCGGTTTAATCAATTCAAAAAGAGGGCTTGTCATGGGCATGAGAGACTTCAGTGAAATGGCCCACGATGACAGAAAAAAAACGCTTCAAATGCAGCATGGGTGGCCTTTAGACCGTCCCTGGAATTGATATGTTGTGCATGTCACGCTTTTTGAAATGGCTGGGCAGTAATGGCCCGACAATAAAAAGAACGGCATCAGGCACAAAGAACAATGGCAATCTGAACCTAAGAATTGTCCAATAGACCGACGCATAAACAAGCATACCAAGAAGCATCAGGCTGATATAGAGGGCACATAGGTTTATTCTCAGATGCTTCCTCTCAGCATGGGCCTTGACGACCAGGCCAAAGATCAAGCCCGCTATACTACCTCCAATCGTTGAGATAGCAGTCGATAATTCGCAGGAGTGGTGCACACAGTATGGATACGATCAATAGCACTCCAATTAGTGCAGACACAATTGCTAATGATGTTAACGAACCTCCAATCTACCATAGGATAAATTAAAGAGTTTGAAGTCCCAGTTAGCCAGATTACATTGGCCGTTCGACTTTGCCAGGAAGAGCCCGAGGTTTTGACATGTCAATTTCACCCACCTTATTGCCGGTTTTTACATCAAAAAAAGTGAGAAGGCTTGATGGCCTTTCCAAGACTTCAACATAAGGCGAGCCACTCTTCTTGCGGTTCGGTCGAAGAGCGGGCAAGCACATGAGTCGGGTGCAGTCGAGGGAGAAGTGTGCCTCCACCGATCCCGTAAAGTCAGAAAGGAGAATAGTCTCCTCGGAAGGTAAGGAACCAATTTCAACACCATTCTGCGTTGCGAATGCCTGGTAGTTACCATCTGACGAGATAGCAAGGACTTTCCTTCCTGTTTCCCAAAGTAAATGACCTTTACTGTTAAGTGCTACGTATCTGGTCTTCATTAAATCGCGTACCCCTTTCGCGATTACAAAGGTTGTCTCATTGTTGTATTTGACTACTGCGGTCCGATAGGCGCGGTATAGCGGGTCTGAAAACGAGTGCTTCCAGACGGTATTGCCGAGACAGTCCTTCGCGATGACACAATCAGGCCTACAGATTAGGAACTGAGAAGCATCATGTGCAATGAGTACGTTCTTCCCGCCCACTTCAATCTCCGTGTCATGGCAGTACCAAGTATTCCAGCCACTTTCAATGTCCACTTGAAACACTGTCTTATCTAAAGCACAAGCGCCCAATAGGGATTTCCCGTTATTGCTCAATCCCTGAATACTCAGCGTGGAGTAGTTCTGGGTTCGTCCTTTCTTCAAACGAAAACCTTTAGGGCGATGGAAACAGATCAGTTTTCCAGTCTTCAGATCGTAGAGTCGGTAGCCGTGAGCCAATTCTGCTGTAACCTCTTGTGTCGTCGGATCGACAACAACGAGCACAGGTCTGTGCGGCAAGAGATAAAGCGACATGTGCCCATTAGGTGATTTAAACCAAAAATCCTCGATCTTGAAAACTACGGTTCGCTGTTTCGAGGCACGATCCCAACAAGCCACGACCCCATCCGACCACGCCGCGACGATGCGGCTTTCCGTTAGTTCCCACCAGAGGATTTGGCCGTCACCAATCTGTCCTTGGATCAAGGAACCCTGAACAGCGGCTGACTGGAGAACACAGACAAGCAGTGCGTAGATAGTACATCGTGGCAGGGACGCCAAGATTGTGCTTGTCATTTGTTTCATTGGGAACCTCCTAACGCGGCGGATGAGCGGCGGCTTTAGGCCGTCCGGCTTCACCCGCTGGTTTAACTCTTATTCGTTTTGAGTTGCAGTCGGACGCTTCGCGTTCCGCAGCGAACTCTTATTGTTCTTTTTCCTCAATCAATATTCCATTGCCCCGCGAATCTCTTCCATCTCTGCTAGCCAGACCACCATTCTTTTGAATGCGGCCTCATCGAAATACCTTGCATTGTTTCTACTTTGAATTGACTTTCTAGTTTTCATAGGAGCTAACCATATTCCTTTCTGCCACGCATGCATCAGAGCCCGACTGTTAATGAGGTGCTTCCGGATCCGATTATTCTGACTCGGCAAAAGAGGCAGAGCACATCTATCTTTCCCCGGGGCCTTCAAGGGTCAAACATCAAAATAGCAATTAGTGCAGGTTCAATAAGAGCTATTCATTAATTTGATGTCTGCCCCTGTGCTTTCCAATGTGTTTCTGAAACAGACGGAGTTCCTTCTCGTCGTATGGTGTGTGATCGCTGTGATAAAGATCATGTTGCCACACCTTGGGTTCAGGTCTGCCAGGACGCCAGCCCCAGCCCAGGTTGGTCTGCGTCTTGCCGTTCACCAATCCCCAGTGCATGCACCCCACAGTCTCCTTCTTAAAAACAGGCAAGCATGTTTTGACAATAGAGCCTCTGCCTCTATTGAGCCATTCAGTATTTATTATCGGACGGCTGTGGCTCTTCAGTGACTTGATATGGTTGCCAAGATCACCGGTACCTCCGTAATTATGAAAGGTGATGATGTCACTGTGCTGATAGATTATGGCGTTCAATTTTTTGTTTCCATTCCATTGACCAACTGTCAGAGGCTGAGCAGGTGCAATCGCACGGGCCCACGCAAATACGTTGGTCACCAAAGGTAGTGAAGTGTCTCCCAGACCGCCGTTGGTCGGCTCGTTGTATAGATCCCATACCCATACCCTGAGATCATCCTTGAACGATCCAATAATATCAGTGACATATTTCTCGAGTCGAGGCCACGATTTCGGATCGCGAACCAGACTGTGTCCCGGCGAGGGTGTCCAGCCATTGGCGTACCATCCCTTAAGCACCTCCGGCTGTTTCCCGTACCAAGGATCTTTTAGCCTCTCGTCATTCCCGAAAGCACAATCATCAAAAAGACAGAACATGACCTTGATTCCGCGTTTGTCACAGACGGACAAGAATGTAATCAGTCGCTTCTTGAATGCTTTTGGATCATGCTCCCAAACCACGAACGGCAGTACGACGCGCAGGCAATTGAACCCGACTCCTTCAGCCAACGCCAGTTCCTTGTCGATCCCTGTGGTGTTGAAGCAGTAAGGCATCCACATCTCGGTGTAACTGATCGCGTTGGCAGGGATATAGTTGAATCCACACGGCCAAGATTGCTTCGAATACCATTCGTTAGCCTTCTCCTTGGACCATCGACCGGTGTTCTCGATCTTTGGCGTTCCAGGTTCCTCAGCCTGCAAGACAAACGGCAGCCCTGCCATCAGCAGGATCAGTGCAAAGTATCTCATAATGTCATCCTCATATCTCTTAGCACGCTGCGAATCAGGGGCCGACCACAATCGCGACCAGTTCTTCATCCTCAGATCGCAATGCTGTCAATTCTGCCAAGGCCGCCTTTGCCATCCGATAACCCATCGCGATGCCAGGGCATTCGTGTCCGTGGAATGCAAGAATCTCTTTGTATGTCATAGGTGCTCTCTTTCTATTGCTTCGCAACCAACGCCTGCACTCACGGGCGGCGGTACGCCATACCGTGAAGTGCTTTGTTATGCTTTCTTCATTTCTCTGCTTAGCGCTTTGCGATAGCCGGCGACAACGATGTTATTGTCATCATACACTTCAACGATGGAATATGAGTTGTTCTTGACCCCGCCCCCTTCGACCATCCCTTTCAATGTGTAGTAGTGAACACCTTCGATAGAGCTATAGTGCCCGGGATGGTGATGGCCCTGGAATACCGCAAGAGCTCTCTTGCTGTCCTGTAGCACTTGCCGTACCTGAGGTCCGTTCTTGACGCCGGTACTGCCTTTGACATCGAGTTGCTGGTGAACAAATGTAATCACGGGTTCGGTTGAGGACGCCAGATCCTTCTTGAGCCAGTTGAGTTGCTTAAGTGGAACGTTGGTATCCGTCCAGTTGAACTTTCCATGATCGTAATCGGATCCATCGGCGTTGTAGTTTGCATCGAGTACAACGAAGTGTATTCCCTTCACGTCAAAGGAGTAATATGTGGATCCTTTCTCGATACCTGTGTTTTCGACACGGGCCTGAAACTGCTCTTTTGATATGCTGTCGACATCGTGATTCCCCAAGACATGATAGCGAAGCCCGTTGAACTGTCCGTATACCTTTTCAATGGCATCAAGGTACTTCAGGGTCGATTCCTCCGTGATGGGTTTGCCTTGGTCCTTGAGGTCACCAAGTTCGATAACGAAATCGACCTTCTTGTCATTCATGAGTTTCACACACTCAGTCATCTTGGCAAGGGATTCCCGATACTTGCGCGAACCTTTGGGATCTGTATCGGCATAATGTGCATCCGTCACAATCCCGAAAGATAGCTTCGCTTTGCCCTCCGTGTTGTCGGCGCAAGCGGAGGGAATCCCAGCGGAAAGTCCGGCAATAACCAAACCGGAACCCTTCAAGAACTCACGTCGCGTAACCGTCCAATCAGTGCCGCCCGGCTCAAGGTTGCCACCATACTTATCTTTCATAGCGTGTTCCTTTCTCTTGGTATCACGTTTTCCTTCAGTTTCGGCGTCCCAGCGACGTAAACTGCAAGGCTTGGTTAGGAGGCTTCTTGTAGTGGATTCCCTTCGACTGCGGGATACTTGCGACAGATCAAATAGACAGCAAGGAACAATATGGCAAAGAACACCAGTTCCAACACGTCAACATACCGAACCGGAGCAGTCCACGTATTTGCGTCAATCTGGACCTGCACGAAGTTTCGTTCCTTCATCCACCCAAAAACGTGGTTCAGGATGGGCTTAGTGAAAACTAGAGCCACCACGAGGAAGCCCAAGTTCTTCTTCTTACAAAACGCACAGATTGAGACGGCAATGCCACCGATCGCTATTGCAATTGGAACGTAGTTAAATAGGACGCTCAAAATCAGTCGCTGTAACGGTATCATCATCATATGATTCTCCTAACGCTGGGGCTCAATCGCGACGCGTAGCGGCGTGGATTTGCCCGATGTTAACCGACTTGGTCCGTTGTGAACTTCCTAGTGACTATTTCGAGTTTCTTTTCATGGATGTCCACGATTTGCCTCAGTACTGCTCTCAATTCAGTGGACGCATCGGCTGATGTCACAACTAGTTCATGCATCTCAGATTCTTCACCACGTGCATGCAAGATAACAGCAATGTAGGCCATAACGACACATACGATGAGGCCTGATATCATCCGAATCTTCATGCTTACACCTTCTTTCTACTTTGACATAACGTTAAAATCAGGGGCGCAGCTTTTTGCGTCCCCTGAATTTTTTTGTTATTCTTTTATATTTGTCTCTTCAATGTTGTTCATATCAGTGTAAACCAGACATCGAGACCAATGCTCGCCGGTATCGACTGCTGTCGCATGATATCGATCTTCCCAAAATGCCCC
>CAZBTJ010000054.1:0-34509 GCA_964494325.1 uncultured Pirellulales bacterium | reverse complement strand
GCTGGGTCTGGATGATTCTACGGGTAATGAGGTTGAGGTTGTCGTTGTCTGCCTGATTGAGTGAGCCTTCGAGGTTCTGGGCCTGTTGGGTACTGAAGTTGAAGTCACCGCCACGCTGCCCCCTCTGAACTGAAGCGGCCTGCGAGCTGAGGGCATCTCTGGCGTTGACCAGGCCAACCTTGACCTGCTGCTTGAGCAGGTTATCCAAATCCACGCGGATGTCTTCGTTCAGTGCGCGGTTGCCCATGGAGAAGTTATAGCCCTTGGACAGGGCCCTGCGTGCTGCGGACTGACGGCCCTGGCTGGCGAATTCCCTGGCCAGGGTCTGCTGCTGCTGAGCCTGTTGCTCATTGAATCTTTCAGCCTGGATGACCTGCTGTTCATACGCATCCACGGAGTACTGATACACTGCGTCCCCAGACGAGAAGGCTTTGTCATACATCAAGGTGCCACTGAACTGTTTGTAGGCATAGCCTTCAGGCACGTACAACTGCCACTGAATATTCTCCAGAGGCAGATCAAAACGTGGACCTGCGAATTGATGGGCCCCTGTCCAGGCCGGGAATGCCCCGTCCGTGATGTACACAAGCACAACCGTGACCTCTTCGGCACCCTGTTGCGGCAGAGAAATCAACAGAACCCTCCGGGACTGGGCATCTGCTCGAATGGAGGGCTGCACTGCCTGGCCATCCACCGCCAGAGACCATACTTCGGCGTGATCCGGCAACAGGGCCTGCAGGTGACGTCGGGTAGACACACTGAGTTTTAACTGCACTTGATGAATACCCTGACCGGTTTCTGTCACCACACTGGTTATGTGTGCACTGTGGACCTGAGCCCCTATCTGCCCTGCTGCGTCATGTCGCCTGGCCTGAATCACCAGCGTGTCTGCCGCCGAGAGACTGCGATAACACATGGCCGCAGCAGACAGGTCCCCAGCCCCAAACACCGACGGGATACTGCGAGGATCAGCAGGACGTAGTGAGGGGATCTCCGTATTGGCAGTCAGTGCCACGCGATCCCCGGCAAACACGACCATATGCCCCTGCTGGAGGTCTGCGTCCTGACACAACACTGGGACCACACGCACCAGATTGGTGTCACGCGAATAGCTTGTGTCGTACGTCAGAGTGAGCAGATACGGACGGTCGTACACCTTCTGAGCCAATTCGACTCGCCAAGTATTGGGGTCGACCTGTTCACGCCGGGCAATGCCCGGACCCGTGAGTGTCACCCCCATGGCATCCTTGGGCAGGGCCACGGTAAAGGCCTTGGTGCCGGCATGGAGAAGTTGATATCGCAAAAAGTGTTGATGATGCACAAGGCCGTCTGTGACCTTGACATGGTGTAATGTGGCCACTGTAATGCGGGGTTGAATTTGCTCAGTTTTCAAATCGAGCACCCAGTCAGAGCGCAACAATCGAAACGCCACGGCCTCGGTCCCTTCATACCCCAGTTCCCTGGGATTGACTTCACTGAGCCCTTGACGACTGGCCACAGACAACCGCACACCCTGTTCAGCCCCCACGAGCAATTGGCCTGTATGCTTAAGTGCCCCCACCAAACGCACTTGAGGTGCCCTCAATTCAACAGGAATGGCAGCCACCGGCTGGCTCAAAGCCAGCTTTAATACCACAGCCCCCCGAACCTGTTGCGTAAAGTGGATGCGCACGATGCGCTGTCCTTGGTTTTGAGACTCATCCCAGTGACTGACCTGGGCCGCATTCAACGTATCAATATCAAACCCATCAGGGATGTGGAGATCCAGATTAAACCGTCCTGCTTTGGTGATGTGTATGTCCCACTGGCTGTTGTACACCAGGCGTTCATCCTCCACATTGAAGCGGGCTGTTTCGTGACTTCGCAATTCGCTCAGCACGGCAGAGACGTGACCAGAGACCCTTGACTCGCCCTGCCCGAATCGAAAGGCCTGCGAGACCTGCTCAGACTGGATGTCCGGGCAGGCCTGTATCAAAGTCTTATTATCTCTGAGAAAGTCGGCCGTGTTCATCACAGGTGCCTGCCCATCCACACGGATCAGAACTGACTTGTCCGGTGCCAGGGCCAAAAAACTGTGCTGCGTCTGGGCTTGTAGCACAGTCATGGGTAACCATTCAAACTCATACGGCACCGACGCCTTGGCCGATTGAGTCACCACATCCAGGGTATAATGGCCCGTCATCGGCTTGAGCAACCGGACTTCTACTTGATTTGTCTTGGGATCAAACCGCCACGCACCCACTGCCTCACCTGACACGGCAGTCACCACATGACCTGGCATCATCGCCAAAGACAAGGCATTCAGCTGGCCCTGAGCAATTTGCAATGTGACACGATGATGCACACGCACCAGCCCTGGTGTCACCTTTGCGACGGCCGAGTCCTGGGCATAAAACCGAACAGCCTCTTGGGCCGCGCTTCGTTGCCTGGGCCGCCAGGTAAATGTAACGGCCCGGCCCGGCGAAAACATGGCCTCTAAAGATACCGCATTTGCCACATCACGAGCT
Organism: uncultured Pirellulales bacterium; assembly: GCA_964494325.1. Lineage (GTDB taxonomy): Bacteria > Planctomycetota > Phycisphaerae > Sedimentisphaerales > Anaerobacaceae > JAIPFM01. The sequence goes on along the minus strand of CAZBTJ010000054.1, from coordinate 32,002 downwards.
GTCACAGCCACGGCCTCCGGTGCATCAATGGTGACATTCGGATCATCTACTGTGATCGTAAAACGGTTGGTCAAGGCCACTGGCATGGGCCATTTAATCGCCCTGACCTGATCGGCATCGGCCAAAGGCAGTGGCATCAGAAAATGCAAGGTCACGTCATAAAGCCCCGGCTTTTCAATCTTGAGTACATGCCTGCCATCTTCAGGGGTCACATCCCAGCCTTTGTCCTCCACCAGCACAGCCTTGTCTGTCAACAGAGACGTCTGCCAAGGCCCTTGGGACCGCACACGCATCTTCACAGAAACAGCCATGTCTGCGCCCACATTAACATCCATGGTCAGCGTTTCAATGGGCGTCCGGCCTTGAATGTCCGGAGGCACCAAGCCGCCCGTACAACCGCTCATTAACAATAGGAGGAGGACCGGCGCAACGGCCACCCTGGCTTTTGTCAAAAATCCATGGAGTAGCGCCCACACACACAGCAACACAGGACCAGCCCAGGTCATCACGCTCATCAGCACTGGCCAGGCCGCTGGCACCTTGGCTGCTTCCAGCGCCACCACAGCCAGGATCAGGGCCAGAGCCGCGCCCCTCAACCTCTTTGCTTTAAACGCCACGGTCAAGGCTATCACAATGATAAAGCATGACACCACCACAGGGGTCATGGTCAGATGCTGCCGCCACACAGGCACCAGGCTCGCTTGAATTTCCAGAGCCTGATTGGGATCAGCATTGACCGCATGGACAAAGTTCACAGTGGTGATCGACTGCGGCGCTGTGATGCGCCCTCTTTGGGCCGCCTCAACACCCAGCCAGATCAGGACACCCAGGAGAGTCACTGCAATCAGACGGCGGGCCCAGGCCTTACGCAGGATCAGGCCTAGTCCTGTCACCACCACACACAACCCGAGAATCACCCAGGCCGTAGGTCTTTGAATAGCATTTTCAAGACCGTGTCCCCAGGCACGACCCAGGCGTGAACAGAGCAGGGCCAAAGACACAGGCGTTCGAGTCTTGCCCTGCACTCGCATATTGCCCTGAATACCGCTCAAACCCCAGTCTCTGGGCAGATTCACTTGCCAGTTAGCATAGGTCATGGGCACGGCACTGGCCGGTGCCGTGAGAGTGAAAGAAAGTCCCGAGGCTTTGGGATGGACACGGCCATACTGCAACTCAATGGTCATGGGATCATTGGGATTCACCTGCCTGGCCAGTGGGATCAAGAGCCGTCCGGTGGCCTGATCATGTGACACGGCCAAGCGGGTGGCCTGACCTGTGTCGTCGATTCTGGACACTGTCCACACGCGCGTGTCCTTGGGCATAGCCAGGGACAGAAATTGTCCCGTGGTATTTTTGATCTTGTATTTCACCTTGGTCACAGATTCGATACGGTCATCGGGACGCACCACCAACTCCGTGTGATGGGAGGCCATGTCCATAACCACAGGCAACAGGGTGCCTCGTTCATAGGGATTGATGCTCATGGTCGCCACATGGACGTCACTCATGTATTTATACGCATTCAAAATGGGACTGTGGCACAACATACGCACATGAGCGGGCAGTTCGTCCAGGGCCACAGATACCAGCCCTTGTGTCTCACTCAACTGTAAACGCAGATCCAGAAAACTTGTCACCACCACCGTGCCGGTCTGGGACTGGGCATCCCCACATTGCAGGCCCCCGATCTGGATTGGTGTATCCACGGCATAGGGCTGCGTGTAGGTCACAGCCAGATTGTATTGGCCCAGGACCTTGCGTGTGAGGGTGACCACCCAGACATCCCCCTGGGTCTCAAAGCGTCTCACGTCATGCCCCACAAACTCTATATTATCCAGCCCATCGGGTAAACTAAACCGGAATTCATCCATGGGCGATCCTGTAATCATGTAATTGACCACGGCCGAACCATACGCCAGGGCCTCCCCAATGGATTGGAGATGAAAGACCTGCACACGCAGACCCGCAGGTTTTTGCTGAGCAGACAGGGTCACCTGCCAGTCGGCCTCACGAAAACGATACGCGAACTGGGCCTGCGACACACGCATGGGCACCGATGCCGTATGCACCTGTCGCAGGTTGTTAATCACCGGCTCAGCCAGGTCAATACCCTCGGCGACAGCCACCACCACATACCCCCGCTGCGTCTTGGCCCCTGTCACCTGCGGGGCATCCAGCCTCCATGTTTGGTCCAACGGCCCCTGCCCCAATTCCAAACGCAACCCCACCAGAACACGCCCGATCACGGGCTGTACAAATGTGACCGTCACCGTTCGGGTGGGTTCGTTCTCGACAATCTCGGACAATTGGTAATCTTCCACTTGAGCGCCCTGTACCGCCGCCACCATCAATCCAGCTGGCACCTGCACATCTAGACTCGCCAGAGGAGCATCACGTACATCCAGTTCAAGGTGGGTCTCCACAATCCAATCGTCCTCCTTGACGGTGGTCACCACGCGTGTACTGACATCGAAACTGGGTACAATATCATCCACAGCCAGACGCAGACCATATTTCGGCCCTGCATGCACATAGTAAAAGACCTTACCCTGGGGCACAGGGCGACCCGGTGTATTCACACGTGGAAACACAGACCCATCAATCTGCGTCAAACCGCCTGCCTCCTTGACCACCAGTTGCAGCGCGTTGCGGGTACCGACCGCCAGATGACCACTGGTACGCAATCCGCCCACAGGCGTGATCGCCGGCACCTTGACATCTGCAGGCAAGGTGTCAGTCCCTGATTCTGCCTGAACATGGACACGGTACGCAGATTCCTGAACCCGGCTCAATTCAACACTCAACCGGCCTTCAGACAAGAACCAGGTTCGGATGAAGTCTCCTTCCAGCGCGGTCACTCGCAGGCCATCCGGTACAGTAAACAGGAGGGATTCCAGACGCCCCTGAGCCACCTGATAGTCAAACACACTGTCCAGATGTAACAGGCCGGATCGCACAGACACAATCGTATTGACCTGACAGGATGACACCAGCTTGGCATGATCCAACGCCACCTGCGGCTTCCACAGCACAACCAGCGGTGCATGCGGACCCAAAAGCGCATGGAGCGTGACTTGCCCCTCGCTTTCAGTCCGTTCCACGCGCAATGCCTGGGGCAAAACCACATCCAGATCTGCACGATCCAGGATCAATGTGATGTGACGTACCCTGGCAGAGACCATCTGGACAGACACCCTGTGCTGCCCCGTATTTGGCGTTTGTTGCGACTGCACCATGAAACGTGTTTTGATGGCATGCTGTCCAGCCTTGGGCCATATCGCCTTGTACTGACGATCATCCGGTACGTATGTCATGTGATGCACTGACCCGACCTGCTCGTCCCCGGTCAACACAGCTTCTCCCTGCAACAAAACCAACTCGGCATTGGCCTCCTGGGTCACCACGTCACATTCAACTGTCACTTCCAAGTGCGATCCGTTAAGCCGCCCCGTCAGAAACACCTCATCCACCTCAGCCACAGACACTGGCGCCGGAATCGCAGGTGTATTCACATCCAACCCAAATGCACAAGTGGCATTCAAACACAAAATAAGGAAGAGTATGTTTCGCATAGATGAACCTTTCCCGGGAACCGAGTCTTGAAATCAAAAATTATAAATCACAAATCAAAAATGACTAAGGCGCCCTGGGCAAACCTTCTGCCTGACGAATCAAATCAGCCAATTCACGAATATCCTGATCCAGAGGCAAGGCTGCGGTGATCTCATCCATAATAGTCTGGATCTGATCCAGTGTGGTTGACGTGGCGTGTTCGGATTGCCTGAGCCATTCAGCAAAGCGCGCAGCACAGGCGGCCAAATAGAACCTAGGCAACTGGGCCACTGTTCGCTTTTTGAAAACCGATTGCGTCAAGGGGCGGGCAATCTCTTCAAACTGTTGCGTGTCTGTGTCCTGATATCTCACAAACACGGTCCCCAGGTCATGGCCGTCAGAGGGGACACCCGTCAATTCGATTTCATACAGGGCCGTGGCACATTGACCCGAACCCACTTCACCGGCATCCACAGTATCATCCCTGAACAACTCGTCTTTCATGTCTCGATTTTCATAGCCAATCAGGCGATATCTGCGAACGGTATCCGGGTTAAACTTGACCTGGATTCGGGCATCCTTGGCCACCGTCTGCAAAGCCGATACCAGGGGCGTGACAAATGCGCGTTCCATCTTGTCTGCTGAATCGATAAACACATAACTGCCATCCCCACGATCGGCCAGCGCTTCGAGCAAGGCGTCATTGTAGGCCCCGTACCCCGCGCCAACACACATGAGAGTGATGCCCTGCTTTCGATCAGCAGCCACAGCATCCAACACGGGCTGGGCCTCTGACGGCCCCACATTGGCCACACCATCTGAGCAGAGGATCACCCTGTTAATTTGCCCGGCCACGTAGCCTTGCCGTGCCGTGGCATACCCCAACTGGAGTCCAGCCATTAGATTGGTGGAGCCAGACGGCTGAATCGCGTGAATGGCCCGCTGAATGGTTTTTCGGTCTTGAGTCGACACATGATCCACAAACAACTGAGCCTGATCCGAACAGCTCACCAAAGACACGTGATCCCCAGGCCCAAGCCTTTCCACCAATCGACTCAAGCCCTGTTGAATCAGAGGTAGCCGATCCGCCTGTCCCATGGACGCTGATGCATCCACCACAAACACCAGATGGGCTGCCTTGCGCTGATCACGCCCCACAGTCCTGGCCTTGACCGCCACCTTCACCAGGCTCAAAGCCTGACCTGGTTCAGCAAACGGAGAAACCGTGCCCTCTGACATCACGGAAAAGGTAGAGACTGATCGCTCCGGATAGGCATAATCAAAGGCATTGACAAACTCCTCCATACGCACGGCGCCAGATGGAGGCAGAAAACCACGCTGAATATACTGCCGACACAGGGCATACGACGCGGTATCCACATCCAATGCAAACGTGGACAAGGCATCCTGCTCAGTCAACACCCAGGGGTTCACAGGCATCGCCTTAAATCGTGATGCAGGCGGCAGTGTGAATTCACTGGACAGATCGCTGGGTTTTGCGGCAGGTTGTGCTGGTTCATCTGAAACTAACTTGGCAAGATTGCCTTGTGGTCGTGTCTCTTCGTGAACTCCTACAAGAGAGGGCTCAGGCGGCATGGGCTTGGAAGGTGACACAATCTCTCCACGTTTCCCAGCGGCTTCAGTGCCACGGCGGAATAGTCCTCCTAACAGAGGCACATCCGCAAGCACGGGCACCTTGTCCACAGGCTTGGCTTCTGCAAAAGAATCATATCTTGTGGCCACGGCATCGTTCTCAAGCAAAGCCAGATCGTGCTGAGTCTGCTGCTGCCGGATAATGGCCTCACCCATGTCAGAAACACTTTTATTGGACTCGGCTCTGTCGCGGGCGATGACTTCTCTAAGGTTCTTCTGGAATCCGCCCCCTAATCCTTCTCCTGAATCAGTTGGCTTTCCAGCCAAACCACCTCCGTATACGGAAGCCTTTGCCTCTGCTTCACCCTCCACTGAAGGATCATGGGGCTGAAGCGATTGATGTGGCAATAAGGCCAAATCGTCGCTGGGCTGGGAACTCTTTGTTTGTCTGAATAGGCCATTCAAAGGGAGCGATGAAAACCCAGGTACTTTCTTATCAGCTGTATCCTGAAATCCATACCCCAATGGCACACCAAATCGTGAGTCAGTGACCTGGCTTTCTTTTAAATCAACGCCATCAGCCCTCAAAGACGTCTGTTCGTCCAGGCCACTACTGGTTGCCGTAACAGGGTTGCCCAAAGAAAGTTCTTCTCCAGAGCGAACACCTCTTCTCCCCAGCCGGTCTTCCGTGAATGCCTTTTGCATGCCCTCCTGATTTATCGCCCTTCCATACTTTTCTTGCATCACACCTAAGCTTGAACTGCGTCTGTTTTCTCCGCGCTCAGGTAGGCGTTCATGCAACTTGTCCATAGAATCCAGACCTTGGCCTTGGCGTGCTGACTCCGACATCAATTGCTTACTTAAGACTATCCCCCCTCTTTCTTCCTGTTGACCGCGAAATCTCAAACTGGGTGGACGCTCAGCCGATGGGGCAGCTGATTCTGTTTTTATCGAAGGCAAAACACCCTCAACTGGCCCTGCCACACGACCCTCCACAAAACCAAGGCCCCTCTTTTTTTGCTCCAACCCCTCGGCATAGTAGTAGCTCCTTGCAGCCCCAGAGTCGCCCCACACAGAAGAAGATCCATCACCATCCTGATCGCCCAGGACTCTTTCTGTCAAATCTTCTGGTTCTGATTCTCTGCTATAATCGCTGGCACAGAAATCAGTGTCTCCTGTCCCAAATTGTGCTTTTCCACCTGAAGAAGATGGTTTATTTGTAACCGCACCGTGGCGTGTATCTGCTCGTGCCCAGAGTGCCTCGTCACTTTCAGGCTGACTTGTGGGAGATGTCACTGAATGTGAAAAAGCCCCAAATGCATCACTATTGGTGGCCACAAGTCCACTTTCAGAACTCTGTTTGCTACCCAAATCCAATTGCGATCTCTGCAAACCGAAGATTTCTGCTTGTTCACCCAGCTTTATCCCCAAAGCCACAGGCATATCCACGGCCTGTTTCATGGCCCAGGTATTGTCTGCGATCAGTCGGTCACCATCTTTAGCCTTGCCAAGGAGGCCTTCTTTGTCTGCCACATGAAGCCCACCGCCAGCAACCACTTTTTCTCCAGACTCTCTCAACCTGCGTTCAACACTCGAACTGCCTTTCACCGTCTTGTAGTTGAGTTGTGCTTCAGTCCCACCCACAAAATCGGTGTCGTATGCTAGAGACGTCCCACCGACCACATCCACCGTGGGTTTCAAACGAGCCTTTTGTAATGAAGGGACAAAAATAAGACTTGCCACAATGGCGATGCAGGCAGCCATGGCTGCCCACCGTGCAAATACCATGACTTTGGGATGCCCCTTGGAACGACTCAGCTTTGCCAGTCGCTTGAGGCGAGTGTCACTCAGCACGGGCTCAGGCCCGTTCTGGACCGCATCGGTCGCCACCTTCAAGGCCATACGCAGATCCGCCAAAGATTCACGCAAATCTTCATCGGTCTCCAGATAGGCCAGCAACTGGGCCTTGGACTGCTCATCCAGATCATCAAAGATCAACGCACCCAATAATTTTTCAGCCTGTTCGTGATTCATTTTCGTTCTTCGTTGTTTAGTTCTTCGTTATTAGTTGTTGGTTATTAGTTGTTAGTTGTTGGTTGCCGTTACTTAAAACTTAAAACTGAACACTTAACACTGTTTTTACACCACACCTGCCCTCTTTAACTGTCCTGCCAGGTCTGTAAGGCCCTGGTTAAGGCGATAGTTTACGGTAGATAGTGATACACCCACAACGTCGGCCACCTGCCTGAGAGACATGCCTTGAATAATTTTGAGTAGGAGAACTTGGCGAATATCTGGGGACAGTTTAAAAAGGCCTTCCAGAGCGACTTGACGGGATTCCTTTCTCAGCATCTCGCTGAGTGCATCCATGTCATTGGCCACCTTGTCCGCTGTGATCGCCTGGTCTTGTGTGACCGTGGGTGCTTTACTTTTCTGCCGCTTTCGCTTTCGGATCAGATCCAGAGTCTGATTGTGAGCCACACGAAATAGCCAAGTGGATAAATGCCTGATGCTGTCAGAGCCGCGTTTTCGCACCTGCTTATGCAAGCGAATAAAGGTCTCTTGCACCACGTCTTCAGCTTCATGGTCGTGGCGCCCGAGCATGCGGCCTACATACCGAAGCAGCGGCCCTTGAAAATGAGCCACCACCTCCATGAAATCATCTGCAGCCAAACTCACTTGAGCGACCACCATGTCGGGTTCACACAGCCCAACAGAGGTATTCACTTGTATTGTTTTTTCGTCCACTGCAGGTAATGACGGTTTTTTTTCAGTCATTTGCAAAGAAAAACAATAATAAAGTGTCGATTCTCGCCTAAAAACTTCACAGTCTACAGTGAGTCGATGGCTAACCAGTTGATTTGACCCGCGATGAACCTTGGGTACCCCTTCAGCGAGAGTTTCTGGCCTCCCTCAAGACCGAGGCCAGGGAAACTTCGGCCCCTCCCAGGGCCTTTGATTTGTCTGCCGCACTCATAAAGGCAAATATTTCAAGGGTCTCAGCAGCTGGCACAGGCACATCGCCTGTCTTGAAGAAGTTAATGATCTGGTCTACGAGACCCTGGTATCCCTCATATCTTCCACTGAGCAGAACCTTCTTTGCTCCAAAGACCATGGCGCCATAGTCTTTTTTGCCCGCTCGAATCCCTCTGAAGGTGCCAATGCGTCCGCCCTGCCACAGACCCACCACATGCTCTGTGCCTTCTGTTTGCACACGCCTGACCGACTGGCATCCCGGCCCCATGATGGTGAACAGTATTTCCACACCATGCACGCCATACCAGTACAAATCAGGATGATGCTCTTCCAGCGCGCAGGGCCCAAATGCTGCACACCCCATGACCTGCCCCAATTCGTCACTGTGCCTCATGGAGAGAATCCCCGGGCTGAACCGGAGGGAAGAACTCGACCAGCAAGGCACCTTGGCCTGTTCGGCCAATCGAAATATTTCCAGGACATCGGCCAGATTGCCTGCCATGGGTTTGTCAATAAATACGGGCTTGCCCGCTGCTATAACCGGACGGACCTGCGTCAAATGCGGTCGACCGTCCACGCTCTCCAACAGTATGCCATCCACCATGGTGCAGAGGGTTTCAATGGAATCCACGATCTTCAACCCAAACTCGTCCCGAAGCTGGGCAGTATAGGTGTCAACACGGCTGGCTGAACTGGTAACATCTGGTGATCCTCCGGCATATCCTGCCACAACTCGACAGCCATTTTTGTCATCGCCATTGATGGCCTTGGTAAAGGCAATCACATGTGAGGTATCCAAACCAATCATACCAATGCGAAATACGGCCTCTTCTGCAGCACATTCGGCCGGTTGAATTTGCATGACCGTGCACACCAACATCAAACTTAGAGCGGATCTTATCATAACATCTTTCCTTTCAACGGAATGTTTGTCGTTTTTTTCAAATGGAGGGTTCCCAACCGGACTCATAGTCGCGCGTCCAGAGTGCCTGCGCCGCAGGATTATTGACGATATGACCATTCCTGGGATCACATGTAATTGAAGACTGGGTTCGCAATGCAATATTACCCAGTTGAGGGATGAGCACCGTTTTATGCCCCTCGTCAATGGGGGCGGTCAGTGTGTTGTGTCCCCAGATGGCCCCCAGGAAGTTTTCAGCGTGATAGTCCTTGATGCCCGGGTCAACAGGATTGGCCGTTTGAGCTGTGATCTCTTTGGACCCAAAGGCTCTGACTTCTCTGCCATTTTTGTCGTAAATGACATACCCATCATCAAGAAACAGGAGAGCCCCTTGGGTGCCGTGAAAGCGAACGCCAAAACCGGTCTTCTCGCCGGTCACTTTATTGCATGAGAGCCCTTCCCACACAATCATTTTGTCATGACCGAATCGTGCGTTGATGGTCTGCGTATCCGGACACTGCCAGTCATCCACACCTTTGTAGTGGAATCGTCCGCCAGTACTGGTGACCTGTGTGGGATAATCCACGTTCAAACCCCAACGTGCCAAATCAATGGCATGTGTGCCGTTGTTGAGGGCTTCACCTGTGCCCCAGTTCCAGAACCAGTGCCAGTTGTAGGGGTGGATATTGCTGCGATAAGCAGTGCGTGGCGCCGGGCCCTGCCAGAGATCAAAGTCCAACTCTGCAGGTGCATCACACATCCTGCCAAAGCCAATGGGTGGACGGGCATTGTTATACCAGGTCTTGGCGTAGTACACATCACCAATCACGCCATCATGCAACTCGGCAATCATGTGCTGGGCCATGGCGTTGGAACGTCGCTGTATGCCCATCTGAACAAGTTTGTTGTATTTTCTTGCAGCGGCCACCAGTAACTCACCTTCATGAGGATTGTGGCTGCAGGGTTTTTCTACATACACATGTTTACCCGCCTTAATGGCCTCAATGGCCATGGGGGCATGCCAGTGATCTGGTGTGGCAATCACCACGACATCCACCGCCTTATCCTCAAGCACTCGCCGAAAATCTTGTGCTGCCTCGGGCGTCTTACCCTGCACAGTTTCCACAGAATTCACGGCCTTCTGCCAATAACGTTTGTCAACATCCACCAAGGTCTTGACGTGACACCCCTTTATGGCAGCAAACTTTTGTCCCAAGACTGTACCGCGTGAATGAATCCCAACTACCGCCACAGTCAACTGCTCATTGGGAGACGCCTTCAGGCGTGATCCGGTAAGACTCGTCAGAGCAAGCCCTGCCACTGAAGCGGATTGAATAAACTGACGTCTGGTTGTTTTGCCTTCCATCATGATACTCCCAAGGGTTCGATGTTATAATAGAAGTTTTCAGTTTTCAGTAGGCCGTTTACAGCATAAAAAACGCGTTTTTCTAAAAACTGAAAACCAAAAACTGTACACCACAGACACCACAGGGCTTTTTGCAAAAGTCCTGTTATAAGGTCGTTTTGTCCAAAAGTGCGGCAGCCTGCCTATCCAGATAGAGATGGCAGTCAGTATGTGTCCGGACTATAGAGGCCGGATACTCAGGTGATACAGCCCGGGCCAAGGTGTTCTTCACAGCTTCGGCCTTGCGCGTATCCGGGACTGAAAGGATCAGACATTTGGATTTCATGATTTGCTGAATGCTCATGGATATGGCCTGGGTCGGGACTTCGTCCAGCGTATTGAACCAGCCCTCGCCCAATTGTTGCTGGCGACAGCGTGTGTCCAGATCCACCACCAAATAGGGTTCAGTCGTCTCAAAATCGGCAGGTGGATCATTGAAGGCCAGATGGCCGTTTTCGCCAATTCCGGCCAGTGTCACGGCAATCTGGTGCTGAGAGATGATCTCTGACAATTGCCGGCACTGAGCCTTGGAATCCTTAACATCCCCGTTGATCAGATGCACAGCCTTTAAGGGTGACACTTGATTAATGAACCGTTCTGTGAGATACCTGCGAAAGCTAGCGTCATGGGTGACAGACAATCCCACATATTCGTCCAGATGAAACATGGTAACCTTGGACCAGTCTATCCGATCGGTCTTGACCAGATGGGCCAGTACCTCAAACTGACTGGCACCGGTCGCCAGGACAATGGCGGCTTGATCGGTCTGTTCTATGGAGACCACAATATGATTGATGGCGGTCTCTGCAGCTGCTTTTCCCATGGCTTCAGGTGTGTCTGATACAATTGTTTTAATCATGGTGTTTCCTAGAATAATTCGGCAATGGCGAAATAAGTCATTATGAATGAATAGGCGATGACAGCCAGTAGGGCTATATTCATGAAGAGCGTGGCTTTGTGATCCTTCATGAGGGCGTAACGATTGATCAAAATCAAGATGGGGATGGCCACGGCTGGCAGAATACAGGCCTGAAACGCCTGCGAGAAGATCATCAGCGCAGGGGGACGTTGTTCCAAAAAGACCATGCCAAAACTGAACAAGATCCCCACAAACATGAGCACACGGAACAGCGGAGAACGAATGTTGCGTGCTTTACCCGTGTAGTCACAAATGAGCCACGGGGCAATCAAGACAATGGGAAAGATCGTGGACAGCCCTGCTCCGGCAATGCCCAGAATCAGGATAAAGGCCGCGACTTTGCCGCCGAGCGGTTGAAATAAATGGATCATGTCCACAGTATCATTCAGTTCCTTACCCATCACATTCAGTGTGCCTGCTGAAACAGCCATGATCACACCACTCAAGACCAACATCATAAAGGCCGAGACAAACGCGTCTTTTTTCTCGCCCCCCAGATTTTTGACAGTCCAACCCTTTTCGGCCACCACAGTACTTCGCATGATAAAGACCGCCGCAGAGCAGGTTGTCCCTGCCATGGCCGCCACCAGACCAAAGGCACCGGGTTGATCGGGAATACTGGGGATCATGCCATGCAGAATGGCGGAAAAACTCGGCTTGACCATAAACAAGACCACGAAAAAACAGAGTCCCATGAATAAGACAAAGAGAGTGAGCACCTTTTCAAAGACCTGATATCGACCATGCCATAAGAGTACATAGAGCCCGATCACCAAGACCAGAATAATCCAGAAGGTACTGATCGCGGGAAGCGATAAGAGTTTCAAACCTTCCTGCAACAAATCTGCCACAATACCCATCACCCCCATCAAGGCCAGGAGTTCACCAATAACCAGTGCCACGAGAATATAGAGAGACAGGGCCTTTCCCAGCTTAAATTCGGTCTTGATGTTGTAGAGTGCGGTATTGCCTGTAACCAGGGTCACCTGGCCATAGGCCACCATGAGCACAAAGGTGAACACACAGGACAAGACCAGGGCCCAAAACAGGCTCATACCATACTGGGCCCCTGATTTGGCCATGGTCGTCACACTGCCCGTGCCAATATTGTACCCGATCAGAAAAAGGCCCGGTCCCACAGCACTCAAGGCAAGCTTTAAACGAGAACTCATGGTTTTGGGCTTATCTGTCATGGGGCAATGCCTCATTGGCAGAATACACGAGTTTACCGGCCACATAGGTCTGGTGAATCTTGAGGGCAAAATCATGTATGGAAAAAACAATAAGGTCTGCACGTTTACCTGGCTGAAGCTGCCCTCGATCAGTGAGATCATACACGCGGGCTTGATTCAGACTGGCCATGTTGATGGCATTTTTCAAGGAACAGCCTGTCACCCGCATGATATGCCCCACGCCCTTGGTGATGGGCGACGCCGAACCCGCCAGGACCTTCTGTGCCGGGTAGCGGATCATTCCCTCCGGGGTCAGCTCAATGGTCTTGCCATCATCTGTGTTGTAGATGCCTGGTGTCATGCCCGCGAACCGTGTCACGTCCGACGTGATCAGTATCCGATCCACGCCCTTTGCCTTATAAAAGACCTGGATCTCTTCCGGACGCAGATGAAATCCATCACAGATAATGCTGGCGTAAAGTCGATCATCGGCCAGCTGCGGCCACAAGGGATTGTCATGACGGTTAATCAAATTGGCACAGCCATTACCCAGATGCGTGGCCACAATGGCCCCTTCATCCACAGCCTCTTTAATGATCTTGGCAGTGCCATTGTGATGGGCCAGTGCCACCTTGATCCCGGTGTCACGACAACGTCGGATAAACTCCATGGCCCCGTCCAACTCTGGTGCCACAGAGATCTGAAGGATCTTCCCATTGGCAGCCTGGTAGTAGGCCATGAATTCCTCCCAGTCGGGCAGACGCACGTATTGTTTGGGGTGTGCCCCACGATAGCCGTCAATCGGTGAAATATAGGGACCCTCTAGATGATACCCAGGGATGGAGCAAGCCAACTCAGGATCCTTTACGGCCTCGGCCAATGTGGTAAAATTGGCCAGAAGTATGTCATGGCGATTGGTAGTCAAGGTCGGGAAATAGGTTGTGACACCTTCTTTCCACAGGGCCTCTGTGGCCTTTCGAATGCCCTCAACGGTCAAGTCACCACCACCGAAGCCAAAAGAAACTGAGGCATATCCGTTGACTTGATTGTCAATCAGGCCCGGTGCAATATACAGCGGTGTCTCAGGCGTCTTGCTTAATCTTCTTTTGGCACGGACTCTCTGGATTTTCCCGTCCCGGATCTGGATCTCAACGGGACGTTTGTCAATATATGAAAGACCTTCTATCATCAGACTGTCCTTTGCATAGATCAGAGAGGGTAAAGCCATGATGGCTAATCCTGCAAGAATCCCTGATCGCTTCTTACTATACGGCATGATGTATTCCTTTCTGATTCATGTTCAATTATCATTAAAACGTCATCACGTTCATAGGACAATCCTGATAACGAACGCCAAACATGATAAGGATTCGCTTGACTACACATGTAAACTGGTATATTTTGCGAGCCAATAAGTCAAGAAAATATTCTCAGATCTTCACCTGTGAGAAGAATCAATGTGAGTCAATCGCCATGAAATAGCCATCATCAAATCGATCAATGCCCCCTGAATCATGATGCCAAAGCAGGGGTAAACGCTCTGTTCCGGCATCTGGATCCGATCGTTGAAATCTGACTTTTAAGGATAGACCATGAATTTTAATGCCAAGCTGTTTATAAGTACATTTGTGTTGATCTTTCTGGCCGAATTGGGCGACAAGACCCAGCTGGCAGCCATGGCCAAGAGCATTGAGGGACGCATGACCGTGTTTCTGGCAGCCTCGCTGGCACTGGTCTGCTCCACATTGGTTGCAGTATTGTTCGGCAAGGCACTCACAAACATTGTTCCGGAAAAATATATCCAGTTGGCAGCAGCCGTTCTGTTTATCGTGTTTGGCGGGATCATGCTGTTTAATGTGCTGACTGACAAAGAAGCCACTGTCGGAGACAAGGCCAAAACCGGCACATTTGACAGTTTTATTATCAGAATGGCCCTGCCCTTTGAAGAAGCGGCAGAAAAGGACTATCGCAGACTGGCAGCCACCACCCATCATGCGACAGTCAAAAAGGTACTTCTGACCCTGGCCGATGAAGAGCACGCCCATCAAATACGTATCAAGGAAGCCAACCAATCGGACAGGGGCGACGTGGTGTTTGAAACCCAGACTGAAGCGGCCCTGCCCGAACTGGAAGACCTCCTGCATGATGTGGCCAGCGATGATACCACACCGATCATTGACCATGCCATAAAACATGAGCTAGCCACTGCGGCGTTCTACAATGAGCTGGCCAACACCGCCAAACTCCCCGGTCTAAAACGCACCCTACAATCACTCGCCCAGGAAGAACAGACCCATGTTGACATGCTAAGAGATCTCCAGGACAACATCAAAGACCTGGAAGGTTTTTCCCAATGGACAGCCGAGTCAACCCCTCCAGAGGATACCCAAAGCATGCCATAAAAAAAGGCCCAACGCAGTGAAGCGAAGGGCCTGAATAAATCTAAAATCAAAATTTAAAAATCAAAAATCAAAAATGAGACTACTGTTGTGCACCCACAGCAGGTTCTTCTGTGGCCTCGGCTTCCTCTTCAATCTGCTCACCGTCAAATTTAAGATTGTCCTCATCCTTGACATCAATCTTGACCACATTCTTACCCTTGAACTGACCACCCAGGAAGAGCTCTGACAGAGGATCTTCGATGTAGTGCTCAATTGAACGACGCAGGGGTCTTGCGCCAAATTCTGGATTGTAGCCCTTGTCGATCAGGAACTCTTTGGCTTGATCTGTGAGCTCCAGGTGCAGGCCATGTTCGATTAGACGCTTGAACACCTTGGCCAGTTCATACTCTACAATTTGGCTCAGATTTTCGCGTGTCAGAGGTCTAAACACAATGGTCTCATCCAGACGATTGAGGAATTCCGGTCTGAAGTGGCGGTCCACTTCCTTGTTCAGAACCTCTTTCATCTTCTCAAAATTGGCCTCAGGACTCTTTTTACCAAAGCCAAAACCACTTTGATTCTTAATGAGATCCGCACCAATGTTACTGGTCATGATCAGGATCACGTTCTTAAAGTCAACCACGCGTCCAAAGCTATCCGTCAGACGGCCTTCGTCCATGATTTGGAGCAGCATGTTGTATACATCTGAGTGGGCCTTTTCGATTTCATCAAGGAGCACCACAGCATAGGGACGACGACGTACGCGCTCTGTGAGTTGGCCACCCTCTTCGTATCCCACATATCCGGGAGGGGCACCCACCAGTCGACTAACATTGTGTTTTTCCATGAACTCACTCATATCGAGTCTGACAAGGGCATTGCGATCGCTGAACAGGAACTCGGCCAATGCCTGAGCCAACAGTGTTTTACCCACACCACTGGGACCCAAGAAGATAAAGCACCCCATGGGGCGATTCGGATCTTTCATACCGCTGCGACTACGACGCACAGCCTTGGCCACAGAGTTCAGGGCCTCGTCCTGGGACACCACCGTCTTGTGCAGCTCAGCTTCGAGTTCAAGCAATCGTTGGGTTTCCTTCTTTTCCAGACGCGTCAAGGGTACGCCGGTCATACTGCTCACAACTTCAGCAATAATCTCATTGTCGACCACGCCTGTGGATTCACGATTTTCATCGTACCATTCCTTGTGCATTTTTTCCTTGGCTTCCACGAGATTCTGACACTCGTCTCTCAAAGACGCGGCCCGCTCATAGTCAGCATTGCGCACAGACTCATCTTTTTCACGCTGGCATTTTTCGATATTCTCTTCCAAGGCTGCAAGATCTGGCGGTGGGGTCAGGTTTTTCAGTCTGACGCGAGCACCGGCTTCATCCATCACATCAATGGCCTTATCGGGCAGGCAACGTCCGGTAATGTACCGGGTTGACATTTCCACAGCCTGGAATAACGCTTCATCTGTAAAACGAACACGGTGATGCGCTTCATAACGATCCCGCAGACCGCGAAGGATTTCAACGGCTTCATCTTTGGATGGCGGATTCACAAGAATGTTCTGGAAGCGACGTTCCAGAGCACTGTCTTTTTCAATATATTTTCGGTATTCGTCCAGCGTGGTCGCACCAATACACTGCACCTCACCACGGGCCAGCGCGGGCTTGAGTACGTTTGAGGCGTCAATCGCCCCCTCTGCACCACCGGCTCCCACCAGGGTGTGAAGCTCATCCACGAACAAAATCACATTCGTGGCTCGCCTGACCTCATTGATCACAGCCTTGATGCGTTCTTCAAACTGTCCACGATATTTCGTACCAGCCACCATCATGGCCAGGTCGAGCACCACAATTCGCTTGTTCCGAAGAATTTCAGGGACCTGTTTGCCGATAATCTGCTGGGCCAGGCCTTCAACAATAGCGGTCTTACCCACACCTGCTTCACCCAGAAGCACGGGATTGTTTTTGGTACGACGACACAAGATTTGGATAAGACGTTCAATTTCTCTTGCACGACCAATCACAGGGTCCAGCTCATCGTCAATGGCCAACTGAGTCAGGTCGCGTCCAAAGCTGTCCAATGCCGGTGTTTTGCTCTTGGTCTTGGCCCTACCGGGCGTCTGGCTACCCATTTTCATGCCGAGGCCGGCGGGTGTATCATCGACACCAGCACCCAGGAGGTTCAAGACTTCCTGACGCACCTCTTCAAGCTTAAGCCCAATATTCATAAGGACTTGTGCTGCGATCCCTTCGCTCTCGCGAAGCAAACCTAGCAAAATGTGCTCAGTACCTACATAATTATGGTTCAACGCCCGAGCCTCTTCAATGGCGTATTCAATCACCTTTTTGGCGCGTGGCGTCTGGGGAAGCTTGCCCATGGTAACCATGTCCGGGCCGCTCTTAACAAGCTTTTCGATCTCCAAACGCAGCTTTTTGATGTCTACGTCCAGATTTTTCAGCACTGTGGCGCCCACACCACTGCCTTCCTTGACAAGTCCGAGCAAAATATGCTCTGTGCCGATGTACTCGTGATTAAATCGTTGAGCTTCCTGATTGGCCAAAGCCATCACCTTGCGTGCTCGATCTGTAAAACGCTCAAACATTTTCTAAACCTCAAAACGAATAATTGCGATTTCTTTCGCTGCCGTGTCTGCCGACTCAGCCAATTATATCCTGGAACCAAAGCCTGTCAAACCTGCGAACATGCAATCTCAGACTAACGAACCAGCATCATCATTCTATAACCCCCATGCTGTCATATGTTCGATAAATGACCCTAAGTTTTTGAAAGTATTGATTGTATCGACAAAAAGTGTGTAATACTTTCCTAAGAGTCACTAACAAATTGAATTGTTTGGGCCAAGAGGCGGGCTTTTTTCATCTGGCAAGCCCGGTCTAGCCTGCGGCCTGGATGTCCTTACCTCCGCATGGCACAAATAACACAACTCAGAACCAGAGTCTCGCTTTACGAATGCTTGGGGTGTGTCGGGAAAACCATTCGAAACGTTTTCGAGTTCTACCACCTCCACACAACACCAAAAATAACACCTGATCACCAGGATTTCTAGTCCACATCAAGGTCAATCTCACTATAAGAATCTCTAAACTTTAAACAAAAACCGAAAAGATTTGAGTTGCAGTAAAACCAGGTTCGCACCATAATACCTATTTTATTGGATTTTTCGAGCACGAGGAGCACAAATGAGTTCTTTACTAAGTGGATTAGCACAACTTCAGAGCGTTGAAAATCGTTTACGGGCTGCCAAAGCTAAACTGGCTCGCTGCCGGCGTAGCGTGGTATTGCAAGAGAACCGAATTCGCACAGAAGAAAACACTCTGAACGCCAAGAAGGAAGAACTCCAACTCACGCGCATTCAGTCTGATCGCCTGGAACTCGACCTAAAGGGTCGGGATCAACAGATTGCCAAACTTCGAGCAGCCCTCAATACAGCCAAGACCAATAAAGAATACGCGTCACTCCTGACCATACTCAACACCACCAAGGCGGACAACTCCAAGGTGGAAATCCAAATCCTGGAACTCATGAAGGCTATTGAAGCAGATGAAGCGGAATGCCAGAAAAGCCGGGATGAGATAGACGCCCAAAAAGAAAAACTAAATCAGGTCCGAAAAGACGCTGAAGCCTCAGCTGAAGCCCTGCAGAATGAAGTGGAATCAGTGCAGGTTGAATGGGACGAAGCAGCCTCAATGATCACACCAGAGGCCTTGGAAATATTCAAACGTGTGGCTGACACATACGACGGCCAGGCGGTCGTGGATGTAGAAGAGCAAGAAGGTCGCTCCTCAGTCTATAGTTGTACCGGTTGCTTCATGAGTATCACCAATGAAAGCGTCAACCTCCTTATGACCCGGGATGAAATCATTCGATGTGCCAATTGCACCCGTATCCTGGTCCTGAAAAAGACCAAAAAATAGCACGCCTGACAGCCCCATTGGCACTTCTTTAGGAAGGTCATCCTTTGTTAAACCAAGTTTTTGCCTACACAGACGGCGGTAGCCGAGGAAATCCTGGCCCTTCAGGTGCTGGTATTGTACTGAGCGATTCTGACCAGACTGTACTGTTAGCCAAAGGTTTCTATCTTGGCCACCACACCAACAACGTGGCAGAATATACGGGTGTCATCAAGGCACTTGAAGCGGCAAGAAAACTCTCGACCCGAACCATCAAACTGTACTGTGACAGCGAACTTCTGGTCAAGCAAGTCAACGGCCAGTACAAAGTTCGCAGTGCCAATATAAAACCCCTGTACGAACAGGCCATTGCCCTGCTCGGTCAGTTTGACCAGTGGCAGGTCACGCATGTCAACAGGCAAGACAACAAACACGCCGATGCCATGGTCAACCAGGCCATGGACGCCCAAGATGATGTCACCGAAACGGCTCTATGCCAAACGCTGGATAAAAGCCCACGCAAACTTCGCGTGGGCGCCCTGATCAGCGGCGGTGGCCGGACCATCCTAAACATTCTTGACTCTATAAATCACGGCGAAATCCACGCAGAAATTCCCATTGTGATTAGTTCACAATCAGAGGTGTCTGGGGTGCAGCGTATGAAAGAGGCTGGGCTGGCTATCAAGGTGATTCGCAGAAAAGACCATTCCGATATCCAAACCTTTAGCCAGGCCATCGAAAACGTCCTGACTGAAGCACAAGTAGATCTTGTCATACAAGGCGGCTGGCTCTGTCTCTGGAAAATCCCCGGACGCTACGATAACCGGGTCATGAACATTCATCCTGCCCTGCTGCCCAGCTTCGGGGGCAAGGGCATGTGGGGGCACCATGTGCATGAAGCCGTACTAAAAACCGGATGTAAAGTCAGTGGATGCACTGTTCATTTCTGCACAGACGAATACGACAAGGGCCCCATTATTGTCCAGGAAACCTGCCCAGTCTACTCAAACGACACACCAGACAGACTGGCAGACCGTGTCTTTGAACAGGAATGTCTAGCCTTCCCCAAAGCCATCAAGCTATTCGCAGAAAACAAAGTAACCGTCAAAGGCCGCATTGTTTGTATTGATTGAGGCTAGGAGTCATCTCAGCCTTCAGGTTTCATCCCTCATCCCTGAACTTCTCACCATCCCGCCACCCACGCACAGAGCGAAGCCGCAGCAAACGCACCATAATTGCCAATCGCATACCCTATCAGGGCCATGAGAATACTGACCGGCACAAGCTTGGGGTTGTGTTGCGCAGCCACGATGGGCGCGCTGGCGGCACCGCCAATGTTGGCGGCACTGGCAATGGCCGTGGAATGAATATCCACACGAAACAGCCACGCACCCAATACGCAAAACAAACCGTGCAAAAATATCCAAATCAATGCCCCTGCCACGAACCAGCCTGCCTGCGTCTTAAGCCCTGACAGGTCAGCCATAGCACCCATGCGTGCCACAAACAGATACACCAGCGCCATGGCAAATTCATGACTGCCCGGTATCTTTCGAGCAGGCGTCATTGATAGGGCCAAGCCCAACGTGGATACCCACAGAATCTTCCATGTACTCTGCGTCAATACAGGGGGAAACTCTCTCAAAAACTGGGATACATACTCAGCCCCCCAGGTCACGGCAAAGCCCAGAAAAAAGAGCACAAGCCAATCCCGGGTCGTGGCAGTACAGGCCATCTTTTCATGATCGGCAGTCTCTATCTGTTCAAGCATATGCAACCGCTGTGTATCGACTCGCGTGAACTTATGAAACCAGCGACTCATATTCTTGCTGGCCAGCAGAATTGGCAGCCACACAACGATCACCACATTGTCGCCCAACACAGCCAGGCCAACATCTGTACCTGACGCCTTGATGCCCTCACTCACAGCTGCCATATTGCCAGTACCACCGATCCAACTACCCGCAAGAACGGCAAAGGCCTTCCACGCCTCGGGCTCCAGATGACCCTTGACCAGCCAATACGCCAACGGCGCCCCCAAGATTACACCCACCGTGCCACACATCATCACCAATATCCCTCGCCCCATCACCTTGACAGCAGACGCCACGTCCACCTTGAGCAGCATCAACGTCAAGAAAAAAGGCAGCATACGATCGCCCATCCAGTCGTACACCGGGCTTTGAGACTTCAGCGCCCCCACGCTGGAAAGAACCATGGGCACCGCGTAGATAAAAATCAAAGGCGGCACATACTTAAAAAAAGACCACCCCGTCCTATGGGCCAGCACAAAGAAGAAAGCGCAAATCCCTGTCAAGGTCATCAAAATTGCCATTGGGCTTGAAATGGTAGAGAAACTATTGTCCATAGCCGAGCAGTATAGGTAATAGCGAGTGTCATAGCAATATAGGATTTGAACTGCCCTGCCTGAGGATAAAGATGGTAAGAAGGTAAGAAGGTAAGAAGGTAAGATGGTAGGATGGTAGGATGGTAGGATGGTAGGATGGTAGGATGGTAGGATGGTAGGAAAAGCATTTTACCTCAGCATACCAATGAAGATGTGTGACTCTGCAGAGGCAAATCCGGAGTCATCCACCCAATTCCCGCCGGCGCCGGCACCCCAGGAAAAAAGAGGGTATTGCCCTGTGTTTGGCAATACTTGCCCCAAGTATTCCGCCACAACTTGTGCTCGTTTTGCAGAAAGAATCCACTGTTGCTTCAAACCTCGCACGTCAGCAGCCATACCGAGAATATAGAGCTTTCTCTGGGCTGCTTGCGTATCTTGGGCCAAATTTCTTGAAAATTGGTCCAAGTATTTTTTGGAATCGAGGTTCAATGTGAACCCTGATGGATCGAAATGAACCCGTGCCACATTGTATTGAATGGACTCACCGACAATTTGCGACTTCAAGGTGTCCATCGAATTGCTGACTTTTCGAAAAATGCGTCTACGACGTTCTGCGTCAGCATCGATCGTGCGAACATCAGTTTCCTCATCAGGATTTCGGATGGTATGCTTGACAAGTTGTTTCCCAAACCCAGGACTTTGTTTGTGACCCTGCAACATACCCAAGCCAATATTGTTGAGACTTGAAATAAACGCATCTCGACTTTTGTTATACAACTCTGGATCCTGATCTGATGCCAATGACAAGAGCATCACAAAAAAGGTTAACAAAAGCGTCACCATATCTGAAAACGTCACAATATACGCAGGTACCTTGGGCCCATCGTTCTCCTCTTTCTTGGACTTGGCACTCAACGGTAAGTCCCCTTCTCAAGCAGCACAACCTGAAGAACCCGTTTTTTTGCAGTCGGCGTATCACCTTCGTTGATAAGGGTACTGACCGAGGACATGTTCAGGCGGTCCATTTTAACGCCTGCACGCTTCAAGAAACCAATGACTGACCAGGCCCGCTGAAGCCCTACCTCATCCCCAGAAGAAGCCCCTCCAACCCTACATTCGCTTATCACAATTCGATTGGGCACTTCGTTTATAAAGGTGGCCATGTCTGTCAGGATGGCACGTCCCTGAGCGGACAACACGATACCTTTGCCCCAAAAGATATTTTCCGAAGCCACCACAAATATATTACTCTGGTGAAAGTCTGGCTCCTCTGTTTGATGTTGGCCGCCTTCCTTACCAGAACCATCAATGACCGAACGCGTTTCGGCGCCTCGTTCCACTTCTACTTTGGGACGTTCAATCACATCGGTTGCACGCATGGCACTTCGATCAGCACGTTTTTCACTGACAGAGGAGAAACGGTCTGCAAAACTTACTGTCATTTTTTTGTATTCGGAAACATCACTAAACGACGAGAAGCTCAACAACAGCACAAAGAATGTCAGCAGCAAAGTCATACAATCACTAAAAGTAACCATCCATTCAGGCGCGCCAGGATCTTGCTCTTCGACCACTTCTTTCTTTTCTCTGGCCATTAGATATTCACCTTCACCTCTTCTCGTCTGCCATGAGACATAAAGGCCTGCATCCTCTCTTTGATGGATGTGGGGTTTTCACCGTCTGCAATCGCACAGACACCTTCGGTAATCATTTCCATGGCAGTGGCTTCGGCCTTTGAATAGATGCCCAATTTGCCCGCCAAAGGAATGAAAAACAGATTAGAGGCGAATGCACCATAAAAAGTGGTTAACAGAGCCACTGCCATACCCGACCCAATGGCTTCAGGCGAGGATAGATTTCTTAACATCTGCACCAAACCAATCAACGTGCCAATCATGCCAAATGCCGGTGCGGAAGCCCCCATAAACTCCAGTATTTTTTTCCCGGTGGAATGTCGATCCTGAAGGTATTGGATCTCCAGCGTAAGATGATCTCGAATCTTTTCTGAGTTTTGGCCATCCACCAGCATCTGAAGTCCCTGTACGAAAAATAGATCGTTCACATTGCGAATTTCCTGCTCAAGCGCCAAAGCGCCATCCCGTCTATTAATGGCCGCATAATTGACCATGCTTTGAATCAAATCACCTTGTTCAGAGATTTTGGTGACCAGAGTTTTTTTTATGATAGAGAAAACACTCAAGAACTGAGGCAGTGAAAAATGGATCATAGTGGCGCACAACATACCTCCAATGGTGACTGCCATCGACGGAAGATGTACAAATGATTGCCATCCTCCCCCTGCTACAATCGAGCCAACGACCACAACAAGTCCCAATAATACGCCTATAATGGTTGCAATATCCATGATCCTATTCTTTCTCAACGACTTGCTTTAACTCGGAACAATAATAAGCAGAAATCCCAGGCTCGGTCTCTGCAATGGAGGCCAATACCTCGGCTTTGATTCGCTCAGCCATGTAATACAAGATTTTTACTGCATCGTCACTGCTGTTTCCATTTCGACTCTGACTCATATTCAGCAGTATTTTGCCGGCGGAGATCGGATCCATTTTGTCATAGGTAGCAGAGATCTGCTGCAGATTGGCCATCTCAGTTTTCTCCACTTTGATCAGGCTCGCCTCCAGCTTATCACGCTCGTCTCTCAACGTGGCCACAGCAGAGGCCAATTCAATTCGCAAATTGCCCAGCTCTTCGATGTCTTCACGAAGCGTCCCCTGCGCGATCTGCAAACGCTGCTCTCGAACCAGTAAACCACCCAGTTTTTCTTTGTATGCGCTGATGTTTTCACGCACTTCAAAGATCAAACTCTTCAACTGAGTCTCTGAGAGATTCCTTTTTATAGAGCTCTCTCCAGAAAACAACGTGTCCGCTTCGAGCATGGGTGGCGACTCAGCGTAAGATCTTGTCTTGGATGTTTGTGAATCTTCAGCTAGAGCCTGATTGGGATCAGTGACAGCCCGCGGCACTGGCGCCTTGTCCACCAGGAACCATACCGCTCCGAGCATCACAACAAAAACCCCAAATCCCGCACCTAAAGCAATGAAAATCATTTTCTTATTCACGAGTTTATTCTCCAAACTCTGCCACACTTTTATCCCCTCGCAGGGATTTCTGAAACATCTGGCGAAGCCAAACATCTGGCATGTTTCACCAGGGTCAATTCGTCAACCATCTTTTGCTCTTTTTTATTCTCATCTTTTAGAAACTGCTGCTTGGCATTGACTCTCAAACGCCCCAAACCTTCAGTGGTTTGCTTCAAGGCAAGCAATTCTTTGATTTTTTCCTGTTTTTGCACTGATAGTGCCTGTACTTGATCTTCCAGCGCTTTGATGCGTATCTGGCTGCCCTTGGCATAATCCATGGCCAAGGCCTGTTGATTCACTCTCTCGGCTGGCGGCGTCTGTGCCACAGTCTCGAGCATGTTTTCAAGTACCCGTTTTTGCATCAGAAGCTGACATCGTAATTGAGCCACTTGCTCTGTTAATAGCAACACTTCCATGCGTACGGCCTGCGCTTGCTTTTTCTTGACCTCCAAGACACGCTGAAGGCGCCAGACGAACTTTGCCATAATTCAACATACACCTTTATGACTTAGCCACATCATTGGGGGCACTCAAAAGATTGTCC
This sequence comes from uncultured Pirellulales bacterium, assembly GCA_964494325.1. Classification (GTDB taxonomy): domain Bacteria; phylum Planctomycetota; class Phycisphaerae; order Sedimentisphaerales; family Anaerobacaceae; genus JAIPFM01. Next base: position 7,185 of record CAZBTJ010000054.1, on the reverse strand, counting down.
CACACGTGTGTCATGCTCAACAACTGTTGAACAGTGTCATTAAATGAACTTCTCTGCCGCATTGGCTGAATCAAAAAGTTGCGAATCCGATCAATCAAAGCTATCGACCCATCAATGCGTGCATTACTGCCCGCAACAAACATGCCAATGTTGATCAAATCTTCTGCTTCCATATAGGTCGAAAAAATCTCCTTGAGTTTTCGGGCGGCTTTATTGTGTTCTTCACTCACAACTACGGGCATCAGACGACTGATACTGGCCATGATATCCACAGCGGGATAATGGCCCCGTTCGGCCAACTTTCGGGATAAGACGATATGTCCATCAAGTAAGCTCCGAGCACTGTCTGCGACAGGGTCACTCATATCATCACTCTCAACCAGCACTGTAAAAATACCTGTAATACTGCCTTTGTCTGAGCAGCCCAATCGCTCAATCAGACGCGGCATGAGCGAAAACACACTCGGACAGTATCCCTTGGCTGTGGGCGGTTCCCCAGCCGCCAAACCAATCTCACGCTGGGCCTGACTAAATCGGGTCAAGCTGTCCATCATAAACAAAACATTTCGCCCTTTGTCGCGAAAGTACTCAGCCACAGAGACGGCGAGAAATGCCGCTTTGGTTCGCTGAATGGCAGGCGCGTCAGAGGTCGCTACCACAACCACACTACGCGCCAATCCCTCGGAGCCCAGTTCATTCTCTAAGAATTCTCGTACTTCTCGTCCACGTTCACCAATCAACGCCACCACATTGATTTCTGCGTCACTGGAATTGGCAATATCACCCAACAACACGCTCTTGCCCACACCACTGCCTGCGAAAATGCCCACACGCTGGCCACGCCCCACAGTGAGCATACCGTCAATCGACCGAATACCAAGTGACAATGGATGGCTAATTTTTTCACGTGATAAGGGACATGGTACCTGATTGTCCAGAGACGTGGTGTCTTGGCCCGTCAATCGCCCTTTACCATCAATCGGTTGCCCCAGACCATTGAGCACACGACCCAAAATCTGATCCCCCACACACAAGCACCGTGTAGACGGGTGCGGGGTCACCACATCACCCTGCGCAATGCCCTCAGCATGTTCCATAGGCATCAAAATCAATTGATCCCCGTTAAATCCCACCACTTCTGCCAAGACTTTCCGTTTGTCACGCATTCGAATTTCGCACAATTGCCCGACTGGCACCTTGGGACCCGCAGACTCTACAGTCAATCCAGCCACACGAACGATCGCACCCTGACATTGAATCAAATTGACCCGATTTAAGGCCTCATACCAAGGCCCAAAGTCCAGACCACCAGAGGAGATCTCTCCGGCTGTGAACGCCGCAGTCGCATCGGGTTGTTTTGTTGCTTGTCTTACCATATGTTTTATGTGGTTTTCTTTAAGGCTTCACCAATTTGGTGCAGATGCTCATCAATCAAGGACTGAATAATGCCCTTGGGGCTTTCCAGCACGCACTCAGCTCGCCCCACCGTGGGGTCTGCCATAAACTGCACGCCGACAAGGCTGTCTGTCTTATCCCCCGTTTGTGCTGCACAACACTCAGCCAAATCTTGAGGATTCACACGAATCGTAAGATTCTCACGTGTGGGAGCATGGCTCAAGGACTTTTTCACAATGGCTTCAATATCATACGCCCCTTCAAGCACCTGTTGCATGAGAACTATGCGTGCAATTTCTACCGCCAGCTTGGCAATGTCATCCCTATGATCTGTGAACAATGTCTGGCACGTTTGCGACAGTTGATCAGCCGCCTGCTGCATGATTTGACCGGTCTGTTGCAATGAATGTGTCTGGGCCTCCAGCTCTGCCATCTTTTGCGTTTGTTGAGCCGTCACCACAGGTTCCTCAGGGACTTGAACCTCCAAAGACTCGGTATTGGGATCAGCCATAGAGACAGATCCGATAACAGCCGGTACAGATAACGTCACAGTGCAAAGCATAGGTTATTCTTCAATAAAGTTTAATTCATCATTATCGTTCATCTCACGAAGCACTGAAACAATCGTTTCACGCCCTTCCAGGATATCATTTTGCTTGGGCGCAGACATGAGTGACATTTCTTCTTCAATGGTTGTCACTGCACGCTCTGAAAGATTGCTCTTTATCTTGGCCGCAAGCGTCTCGTCTGCCTTAACCAAAGCCAAGGCGATCTTCTGTGAGTCCACATTGCGAAGCGACTGCTGCAAGGAACGATCTGCGACAGAGGGAATATCATCCCAAACGACCATAAGCAAGGCCACCTTGTCGGCGACATCACCGTCTTTTTCCTGAATGGCCTTGAGCAGGCCCTCTCTGATGTCCTTGCCCAGATTGCGAAGAATCATGGCCACTTGGCGAAGCGACTGGTCTGGGTTGACCGCCACTTCACCCTCACTGGAAAAACTCTCCAATCGTTCACACACCATCTCAGCAATACGTTTCTTGGCGTCGTTACTCACAGTGGAGACCTCCGCCATACGACTGACGGTACTGAGCTGTACACCCTCGTCAAAATGATTTAAAATCTCCGAGCTTTTTTTGGGTGTCAACTCAGAAAGTACAACGGCCGTGGCCTGCGGATGTTCTTTTTCCAGCACAGCCGCCAGAGTAACCACATCAGCGGACCGTATTGAGAGGAAGGGATCTCTTTTCTTCAGAAGAGAGTGAATCTGGGTCTGGATCTGATTGGCCTTGTCCTGACCCAATGTACTTTTGAGCATCGTATCCAAAAAACTCTTGCAATGAAACCCGGTTTGGGTTTCAAGCATGGTACAAAACTGAGCTGCGACTTCCGTACTTTGCTTGGGGTTGCATAACCCCGAAGCATCCAAATAGGCCAATTCCACAGCCAATTCCTGAACCGCGTCAGGAGACACCCCCTTTAACAACTCTGCTGCCGTTATGGCATCCATACTCATTAGCAGCATGGCAGCTTTTTGTTTCCCGCTCAATACCACGCTATGAACTCCTTGCTTCGTCTAACCAACTTGAAAACAGGCGTTTTGCCTGGTCAGGATTGGCACGTAAACTGTCACCGATACGCTTACGCAACTCCATCAACTCAAAGGCATCGTCTTCAGCCTCCCCCTCTTCAGTCTCTCCGCCAGCGACCAGAGCGGGCAAACTGCCCCCCTCTGAAGGCAGAGCCATCGGCACTCTGCTACTACGTACAACAGCCTTCTTCTTTGAGCCATTTAACACCTTTAATGCCACCACGGCACATATGGCCATAATGCCCATTGAGGCCTGCCCCGCGATGGCCACAAAGTCAAGGCCGCCCGTTTCTTCCATATCCAAGCCGGTATCTTTGTCTTGCCTGAATTTGACCTGAACCACTTTGATTGAATCTGTAGGCTTCAATCCCAAGGCATTTCGAATGATATCATTCACATCCGTAATTGGCATGATCGGCGTAGTCCCATTGGGATCATCATTCGTTAAATCTACAAAGGCTGCCACCGTCAATGACATGATCTTGCCTGGCAGAGTCACTTCTTGCATCTGGGTCTCGCCAAGTTCATACTCGGTATTTGTCGTACTGTCAGTTTTGCCATTACCAACCGATCCGGCTGCTGCAGGTTCAGATGATTTGGTAATTTCTTCCGATTTAGTCTCCCCTCTGGTGGGTGTGGTGGTGCGAGTATTGACACTTTTCATGTCTATTTCAGCACTCACCTTAACCGAGGCCCGACCTTGGCCAAGCACAGCTGTTAACATGCTCTCAACCTTGGTCTCAAGATTGCGTTCCACGCGTTCTTTGTAATCCGCCACCGTCCCCGCCCCATTGCCCATCATCTGATCGGAAGAACTTGACAGCAGCCGTCCCTCACTGTCTACCAGGGTGACGCCTTCACTTTTTACGCCTTCCACACTGCCGGCCACGAGATGGGTGATGGCCGCGATATTCATGGCCGTCAATCTGTAACCAGGCTTTAGCTTCAGCACCACCGACGCCGTGGTTTCTTCGGCCTGGCTGGTAAATAACGTGTGCTCAGGAGTCACCACATGGACACGTGCATGAACCACACCGTCCATAAACTGGATACTCTTGGCCAACTCTTCTTCCATGGCCCGCTTGAGATTGACATTCTGAACAAAGGGGCTGACACCCATTTTTTGACTGTCAAACAAGCCGTAGCCCTTTTGTCCCGATTCAGGCAAACCAGCTCTGGCCATCTCCAAACGGAGTTGAGTGACATGCTCACGGGGCACATACACAGAAGTCCCGTCACTACCAAGTTTGAACGCGATGCCTTTTTCAGACACCTTATCTGTGATCTTACCCGCGGATTCAGGATCAAGGTTGCTATAAAGTAGACGCATATCGGGTCGAGTCGCCCATTTTGTCAGGAAGACCCCAGCGATGGCGACAGTCAAAACGACAGCGATCAGTAAAGCCCGTTGTACCAGACTTACGTTCCGCCAGATTGCCTCTATTTTGTTTAGTATATCCAATTGATTATTCCGCTTACGATGAATCACTTAGGGTTTTCCTACTTTACAGATTCATATTCATGGTCTGTTTATACGCCTCAATAAGCTTGTTTCTCACACCCACCAGGAGCTTAAAACTCATATCTGCCTTGGCCACAGCCGACACCATGCTGTTGATATCCTCATTTTTGCCGGTCAACATGTCCTGAATGGACACTTCAGACGCCTGCTGAAGGTCATCCACCTTGGATATATATTTTTCAGCCGCCTTGCTCGCGTCAGAGAAGCCTTTTTGAACCCCGGACGTTCCGGGCTGCTGCATGTGCTTTGCTTTGGATGAAACACCTGTTTGAATGGCACTGATACTGGGGTTCAGATTGACCATGTTTATTTACCTCACTTAAGGAGTTCCAAGCTGGTTTCCACCACTTGTTGATATCGTTTTAGGATGGCAACATTGGCCTGATATGATCGGGCCGCAGTATTCAGGTTCATCATTTCCATGGGCAGGCTCACATTAGGCATACTCACATACCCGTCCTTGTCTGCCATGGGATGCCCTGGTTTTAAGACTTTTGGGAAACTGCTCATGTCCGCAGCAAATTCCTCGATTGTGACTGGGCCCAGATCGTCGTCACTGGATCTGAACACAGCCTCAAGGCGACGGTATGGCTGGCCATTCCCATTATCAGCCGTTTGAGCATTCGCCACATTGGTAGAAATCACCTTAATATTTTTGGCCTGAGCCTTAATACCAGAGATCGCTATATCAATAGGATCGAATTGATTGTCAATTTTCATGATCTATCCTTGAATTGAATGTCCAGGCTATCTCACATCAATGGCCATTTGCATCTGACGGTATTTGGTCTGGAGTAAACGTATGTAGGTTTTTTGACGAAGTGTGTTCTTCACCATCTTACCTACTTCCACTTCCAGGTTCACATCATTGCCGTTGGATTGGACTTTTGTAGTACGTGGTTCATACAACTCAGATTGAATATCCTCAAGCTCCAACGAATCCGAGCTCTTCATGGCCTTGCCCAGGAGTTCTTCAAACTGAACATCCACCGTGCGATACCCAGGTGTCTGAAGATTGGCCACATTACTGGCAATAGCTTTTTGACGCAGAGTTTCAGCCTTAATCCCTGCTTCAATCACGTCCATAATGTTGTTTACTTCCGCCATCTTCTGAGTCCATTCAAATTAAACAGAGTTTGTACCGCCCTATTACTGCAAAAAACATGCCAAGCCTTAATAAGGTGAACACGGACAGGCTTTTCCCCCCAGATAACTGCAAGATTGGCAAAAAAAAACCATTGCGGGCCTTTTGCTACAAAACGGGTGTACGCTTTTTAAACACGCGCGCACGCCACACAACATTTTCACCCATACTTTTCGCACGCTCGCAGACAGTCACCGTCATCTCAGGAAGATCTTTCCTCTGTGGAGGCATAATTTTCCCATCTCACCACATCGTTCACCCTGCCAAACTGTTTCTTAAACCAACATATCCCCTTCTAAGTCCATTTGTTAGACACAACACCGCCCCAAACCGTGTGGCTGGCATAAGAATTGCTCAGTTCCCTTTTATGATGAATTCACACATGCTAGCAAGACCTCTCATCTCGTCTGGGCAAAACGCGCAAACGATTCAGAGCAAACTGTCGGGTTCCAATTCAACGCGAATCCAGCAAACCAGTCAAGGTACAACAGACCCTGTGGCCCCAAACACTGTCACAAGTCAAGAATCGCAAAACAGCCTGAATGAAGCCCCACCTAACCCCAGGGATTTCAAGCAGACGCTCACCGAAAAAATGGGGGCCAAAACACCCGAACAAACGTCTCAAGAACCCATGGTGGCGGAGGCATCGAGCCCTGAAATGGCCACCCTTCAACTAGCTCTGGCACCAACCCACCTACCCATGCAAGCCGTTGCTCTCCCACCAGGGAATCAGGGCGAACCCACTTTTGAGATAACTAATGTCCCTGCGACAGACTCCCCTGGTACTGTGAAAAGCGACAGAGTGCCGGCCAATCAGATGGAAATACAAAACGAGGGGTCAGATAAGCCTGGCAAGTTGACTATGACTGCTGGGGTAACTCTGGCCACGGACATACCCATGGATGCCAACGTAGACAAAACTACGAAAATAACGCCACTCACACCCCAGACATCAGCGCCAGTTTCATTACAAACGCAGGACAATGTTCCACCTCAAATCGCGGCACCGGCTCCACACAACTTGCCTGCCCAACCTATTGATGTCACTCCGACAGCACAGGGCCAAATGAAACAGACTGAACCTGAAGCAGTGATCTCTGAGCGCGCGGCGTCGGAAATCAAATCTACAAAGACAGCTCAACCTCAGCCAGAATTCGAGGCTCAAAAAACGTCGGCTCCGGCCCCCATTGAACCGAAAGCTGAATCAGCCTCCCCCACTGAAGTAAAACCTCAAGCCGGGGGCCCAGTCGAAGCAAAACCTGAATCCGTGATCCTCGCTTCGGCGAAACCTCAAGCAGTAGCCCCAGCTGAACCGAAAGCTGAATCACCCCCCCCCACTGAAGCAAAACCTCAAGCCGGGGGGCCAGTCGAAGCAAAACCTGAATCCGTGATCCTCGCTTCGGCGAAACCTCAAGCAGTAGCCCCAGCTGAACCGAAAGCTGAATCACCCCCCCCCACTGAAGCAAAACCTCAAGCCGGGGGGCCAGTCGAAGCAAAACCTGAATCCGTGATCCTCGCTTCGGCGAAACC
>CAZBTJ010000053.1:0-34791 GCA_964494325.1 uncultured Pirellulales bacterium | reverse complement strand
CTGTGGTGTACAGTTTTGGGTTTTCAGTTTTTAGAAAAACGCGTTTTTCCTGCTGTAAACTACCTACTGAAAACTGAAAACTTGAAGTTTGCAAAACTTCAGTTATTAAATATATGGGAGCTTTTCGATATACGAGATACGTCACAATGGGTTCTTATCGAATCACAAGAACTACACCTTTGCTCCTTTTACCCCTCAACAGGTAGATGCAACCTTCAAAGCAGCCGATGTAGAAATCCAGAATCCCGTCGCTGTTAATGTCCGCAACATGCGGACTGATGCCAATGCCTCTGTTATTTTAGGCTTTCTTTAAACCATTCGAATCAGTACAATTTTGCCATAATTTCTTAAGGAGTCTTACCATGACACGATCATTTCAATCCATTCATGAAGTTATGATCCAGGTCGTTCTTTTACCTCTTGATAGAACATCAAAGAGGGTGATCCACCAAAGCTGACGCCCATCCAGGCTGCTTCGTCAATCTCATCTTGTGTGAAGCCTTTCTCGATCGCTTTTCTCAGGTGAAGTTTGAGGCAGGGCTCGCATTTTGTGGCCACAGACAATGCAATGTTGATCGCCTGTTTTGTATAGGCATCCAACCCACTTGGTTTTCCCACATTCGAGAGAAAACGTGTGTATTGCTGTTCAATGCCTGCCACGCCCGTCAAATCTGCCTCTTTGGGTTGAGGCGATTCACAACAGCACTCAACCTCCTCCTCTGATGCTGTTTCAATTGCCTTTGGAGCTGCACCATCAGACGATTCAGGCAAGAGCTGTTTTCCTGAGGTTTCAAGAGAGACCAGGCCTGAACCGGTTGCTTTGACACGGCCAACCACACATGCTTGCCCCACCCCAGACTTGTGTAAATCTGCCAGAAAACTGTCTGTCTGATCCGCTTGAATTGCGATGAGAAGACCGCCTGAAGTTTGTGCATCAAAGCACATATCCTTCATCACGTCTGACACGCCTTTGCCCTGCTTAATTCGATCCCCGCAGGATTCCTTGTTGCGTTCAATGGCACCGGGCAAAATTCCGTCTGACACATATTGCAGCACGTCCGGCAGCCAGGGCAGATCATCCCACACAATCTCCACATCCACTTGACTTCGTAAGGCCATTTCAGACAAATGCCCCATGAGGCTGAATCCCGTCACATCTGTACAGGCATGGGCCTGATGTTTGACCATCAAATTCGCGGCAGCCTTGTTGAGTGCACACATGGATTGTGCTGCAGCATCCAAAGAAACCTGCGTGGCCCGATTGATCTGGCCCGCAAAGGCCACAATGCCTGTGCCCAGGGCCTTTGTCAGGATCAGCGCATCACCGACCTGCGCATTGGCGTTCTTGGTCACCTTGTCGATCTCGACAAACCCGGTCACCGAAAACCCACCCTTGATCTGGTCGTCATTGATGCTGTGGCCGCCCACCACAGGCACGCCCGCTTCCTTCATCTTGTCAATACCGCCGCGCAGGATCTCAGACAGGACGGTATCTGGTACCTTGCGCACAGGGAAACCAATAATTGACAGCGCTGTAATGGGGCTACCCCCCATGGCATATACATCACTCAGGGAATTGGCAGCGGCTACCTGGCCAAAGAGATAGGGATCATCTACCGACGGCGTGAATACATCGACCGTTTGCACCAGAGCCATGCCATCACCCATCTCATAGACGCCTGCATCATCACCGGCTGGCATACCCACCAGAACCCGCGGATCATCCAGGGTGGGTAAATCTTTGAGTGTCTGTTTGAGAAATGCCTGATCAATCTTGGAGGCACAGCCCGGCTTTTCCACGAGTTGGGTCAAAGCCACTGGCCCTGTGGGTGATTCCAAACGTTCGCCAGCGCAGAGACAAATGTCCTTTTCCTTGAACAGGTCGCACGGACAGGGTTGCGATGGATCGCACACACAATGCCCAAGACGGATAGACCGTTTCATCACACGTTTTCTTCGTTCACTTGCCTTTGCCATTGCAAGTTTTACTCCTGCTTGGATAGAGTTTTTCGTATTTGCACAAATAGGTCAGTAAAATTCTTCGACGCTCGATCTCTGGGATGCGGCAACCGAATGTTTTGGGTTTCTATAATACTACCTTGCTGCCCGAATACAACCACCTTGTCTGCCAGAGTGATGGCTTCGTCAATATTGTGAGTCACAAACATCACAGTCAAATCCTGTTTTCTCTGCACATCTATCAAAAGTCGCTGAAGTGCATGACGTGTCACGTTATCCAGTGCGCCAAAGGGCTCATCCATGAGCAGAAGTTTTGGGTTCATGGCCAGGACCTCTTCAAAGATCAGCTTGGCCACAGCAGAAGGATTTTTATATCCAATGCGTATGTATGGGCTTGGATGACCCCTTGGTATGTTCAACAAAAGCCTGCCACGAGTTGGCAGGGAAATCAGGTCTGACCACAAACATATCGCCTTTATAGTGCAAAGGCGAAACAAGTTTTACAGGCGCTCCGCTGTCTACACAGGCAAACACTGGGGCTACACCTCCAAACCCAATATCAATGACACCCTGGGCCAGGGCCATGGGCATGAATAAACCGCCGCCCACCTTCACAATTTGGAGGTCCGCGATCACCTGGCCACCCTGTTTTAAGGAGACTAGTTTCAGGCTGCTTGGACTCGCCACGAGTACCGGCAGCCTGAACCTCAGCCATATTCCCACGTAAATTTCAGTTTGATCATCTTCGCTCTTTATTGAACCTTGTTGTTTCAAAACAACCTCGTGTATCCTATCTTAAGATGGCTACAAGAAGAAATTGTTACATGGAAATCGTTTTTTTTCAGTTTTATTTTTGTGCAGGTTCACCCTAGTGTGCTGGGCCTTTTACATGGCTACATATCGCTTCACAGTACGGCGATCCAGATCTGTACGTCTGGCTACCTCTTCATAGGTGCCCAGGCGTTTGTACAGCATTTTGCAGTACTGAGCCACCAGGTCCTCAGCTCGAAGGCTGCCCGCTCTCATCTGATCTGCCAGGGAGTCTGTGGCGTTTGTGTCACCCTGAGAGAACGCACCACCCTGGTAGTCTTGCTTGATAATCACGCGCCTGACGCACTGGGCCAATTCTCTCACATTGCCCGGCCAGGTATAATCTCGTCCCAGACGTGTATCAATGACCTGTCGCACTGTCTCACACAATCTCTTATTCGGCTGGCCTGTGATCCAGGTCACGGTATGGGCAATGAGAATATCCAGCTCGTTAGGTGACTCTGCAATGCGCTGATACAAACTTGGCAGTTCGATACAATCACTGCACAGACGATAATAAAAATCATCTCTGAAGGTGCCCTGTTTTCTCAATACATCCAGAGGCTGATGCGTAGCGGCAATGACACGTCCATGAAACCGTGCCACCTTATGACTGCCTACGGGCGTAAAGCAGCGTTCCTCCAGAACCTTGAGCAACTTGATTTGAATACTTGGGCTGATGTCGCCGATCTCGTCCAGGAAGATCGAGCCGTGCCTGCCACACAATGACAACAATCCCTCGTGAGATGACACGGCCCCGGTAAATGATCCTTTAGTATGGCCAAACAACTCGGATTCCAACAGAGTCTCTGCATATTGAGTCAAATTGACAGAGACAAAGGTATCTGTGAAGCTGGTGGCAAATTGTTTTCTATTGGGTTCAAATGGAATGAAGCCACTGCGTCCAATGGCAGCCGCTGCCGCGCCTTTGCCTGATCCGGTGGGCCCTATCAGCAGCGTCGAGAAATCTTCCATTCGGTTCCACAGACTTGTTTCGTACAGCTGGATATCACTGGTAAAGATGTGGTTCCAGAGATTTTCTCGTAATCGATGCATGCAATCGCATTCGCCCAGCAGCCCCTTGTCTATAAAATAAAAGGCACGTCGAATTTGATAAAACAGCGAGAAATAGCGATAGGCCAATTCTTCTGGGAATCCGCGGTTGACCAATTTCTTGATCACTTGATCGGAAAACGTCACTTTTTGGCTATCACTGCCCTGCTTGACCTGCTGATCAATCAGCGCATCAAACTGATCAATGCTTCCATGAAAAATGTCAAAAAGGAATACTGTGTGAAATATTGCCTGATCCCGCTCAGGAAAGTCCTGAACGCGACAGCATTGTGCCTGGTCCAGGGTGGTCAATTTGCTGTGCACCCGTTCGATGACCTTGGACACCATGGTGGCCCAGCGTGTTGCTTGGGTCACGCCCAGGATTTTCCGGTCCAATGCCTGACGTTTTTTGCCAAAGGGATTGGCAAATGCAGCCTCTGAGACCAACGAGAAAAACGCCCTGTCCTCAGCTTTTAGTTCTATTCTTTCCATACAAGTATTGTACGCGCAAAGAGCATAAAATGACAAGCTTCTATTATTAAATCAATTCGCCCTTAGAATACCGTAGAACAAGTAACCCATTTCAATTGCAAGTACTTAGGGCCTTCATGTGGCTTTGGCACAGGGTTTGTTTTAGTGGGTTATGTAAATTGACAACAATATTTTAAGGAGAAAGCTATGTTACGAAAAAAAAACATCCTAACACCATTGTTTATCCTTCTTGCCGCCTTGTCCCCCTGCTTTGGTGCAGGTCTACTCAAGCCAATGAACGGGTCAAAAGACGCAGTTTTTATGAAATCACATCATGTACAGGTGACGGTTAATAACGGTTTCGCACGCACAGAGGTGGATCAGGTCTTTGGCAACACCAGCGATCAAAACCTTGAAGCAATTTATTCTTTCCCCCTGCCAAAGCAGGCGAGTCTCTCTGAACTGAGCCTGTGGATTGATGGGCAGGAGGTTTTGGGTGAGGTACTTGAGAAACAACAGGCCAGGCAGGTGTATGAACAGCAGAAAAGTCAAGGACGTGACACTGCCCTGGCAGAAAAGGACGATTACAAAAGCTTTGATGTGACCGTGTATCCTGTCAGGGCCAATGCAGAGACCAGGGTACGCCTGGTGTATTACCAGCCCCTGGATATTGATTCTAATGTGGGACGCTATCTGTATCCCATGGCAGAAGGTGGTGTGGATGAGGAACGGATCGCCTTCTGGTCTGTTGACAATAAAGTGCATGAATCGTTCAGATTTGACCTCACACTCAAATCTGCCTTTCCGGTCAAGGACATTCGTGTGCCCCAGTACGACTCCCAAGCGGTGATTACCAATCAGGGTGTGTCAGACGCCAATGAAACGGCAACCGGAAATTGCAGCATCCACACAGTCAGCATCACATCACCGGAAGGTGATGCACTCACAAGAGACATTGTGGTCTACTACCGACTCGCCGAAGATGTACCGGCCCGCCTCGAACTGGTGCCCTACAACAACGGTCAGGATCCAGGCACTTTTATGGTCGTTGTCACCCCTGCAGCAGACCTGCAACCCATCAGTCAAGGTTCAGACTGGACCTTTGTGCTGGATATTTCAGGTTCCATGAACGGCGGTAAGATTGCCACCCTATGCAACGGCGTCAGCCAAGTGATCGGCCAGATGCATGACCAGGATCGAATTCGCATTATTACGTTTAACCAATCTGCTGCTGACATCACCGGAGGATATACAGACGCCACCGCTGCGAATGTACAGAGCATATTGGGACGTATTAAGCGGATACGGGCCAAGGGCAGCACCCATCTCTTTGCCGGGCTAAAGATGGCCTATGAGGGTTTGGATAGAGATCGGTCTTCCTGTGTCATTGTGGCCACAGATGGTGTGGCCAACGTGGGCAATACACAACACCGTCAATTCTTGGATCTTCTAAGATCCAATGACATACGCTTGTTCACCTTTGTCATTGGCAACAGTGCCAACCAGCCTCTGATGGATCGGTTGGCAAAAGAGTCGGGTGGTTTTGCCATGAATATCAGCGATTCCGATGACATTGTGGGACGCATTCTTCAGGCCAAAGCAAAAGTTTTGGTTGAGAACATGCGAAATGTCAAACTCACCTTTTCAGGCGAAAAGGTCTTTGATGTCACGCCAGCGATTATTCCAAACCTGTACCAGGGCCAGCAGCTTGTTTTGTTCGGTCGTTACAAAAAACCAGGCCAGGTCAAGATCACGATGAAGGCCAACGTCACAGGCCAGACAAAATCCTGGCATTGCCTGGCAGATTTGCCAAAAATCGATACGGACAACCCAGAAATAGAACGCCTGTGGGCCTTATCAAGAATTGACGAGGTTCTGGAGCAGATCCGGGAGCATGGAGAGACGTCAAAATCCAAGGCCAAGGTCATTGATCTGGGCACAGAATACTCTCTGGTGACAGACTACACGTCCATGGTTGTGCTGGACGAAGCAGACATGGAAAATGCAGGCATTCAAAAACGTAATGCCAATCGCGTGTCTCGTGAACGTCAGGCTCAGGCCGCCCGACAGTCTTTGCCCGTGAAAAACCATCGTGTTGACAATGCCGGTCAAGACCAGTCTCAACAAATCACCGTGACATCGGCTGAAGAATCGGCTTCCTCTCAATCCAACAACAGCCAAGGTATGTTCGAAGGCAAACGCTCACCAGGCTTTGGGGGTGGTACAGGCCCTGTGGGGCCTCTGTTTATGGCGCTATTGTTCTGGGCACGTAGAAAAATACAGAAAAATGTTTAGAACGCGTAGGCCTATTCGGCGACGTCGGTGCGTTGCGGAGACTTCGGCGTCATCTGCGCCTCTATCACTGCAAGGAGTTGGATATGTGGAAGCAAAAATGGGAACTTTGGGCCTATACCGCGATGCTGGCTGTGGCCAATATGGGTTTGCTCTGGGGGCAAGTGGCCACAGCGTGGTATTACTATCCTGAACAGGTTCTGCAAGGGCAATGGTATCGTTTGGTCACCCATGGTTTTGTTCATGTGAGTTGGTATCACTTGTTGTTTGACGGTTCGGCGTTTGTGATGCTGTATACCATGCTCAGGCAGCCCAGTCGAGCCAAACGAACCCTCTACGTCCTGGGTGCCAATGTGGGCTGCCTTGTCGGTGTTACAGCTGTGTTGCCGGCTCACGGCAGTTTGGGCTATGCCGGGCTGTCCGGCATTGCCCATGGACTCATGGCTGTGTCGGCCCTTGAAAACATCGTGGAAACCCAGGACAAAACCGTCAAGCGTATTGGTTGGATCACACTTGGTATTGTGCTGGGTAAAGCCCTGTTTGAAGCCGGTCATATGAATGTGCTCTTTTCCTTTATGCATTCAAACCTTATGGGCCAGCCCATTGGGATTAGTCATCTCAGTGGCATTATTGGCGGGTGCCTGGCTTATGGCCTGTGCCGAATTCGAAGGGGCCACATAACCAGTGGCATTCTCGCTCAAAACCCTGTACAATCCTGCATCAGCTAAGTACGAAGGAGTCAAAGCATGGATACCAAGGCCACAACGCACAAAGGCACATTTGCCTGGCTCAATGCCACGCAGTTTCTAGGAGCATTAAATGACAACCTCTTTCGCTGGCTTATACTGTTTTTCCTGATCGATGTATTCGGTATCGCAAAGAGTGACCAACTCAGCCAGTTGATCGGTGTAATTTTTGTGGTTCCGTTTCTCCTATTCACGCCTGTGGCTGGCAAACTTGCCGACCGATTCAGTAAGAATCGCGTGATTGTATGGACCAAGGTCTGGGAAGTAGGCCTGATGAGTTGTGCCTGCGTGGCCCTGTTTATGGGCTGGACCTACGCCATGTTCGCCTTGCTTTTTGCTATGTGTACCCAGAGCGCGTTCTTTGGCCCGTGTAAATACGGGATTATCCCGGAACTTGTGGATCGGGATCGCTTAAGCCCGGCCAATGCCTTGATTGAAGGGTCTACGTATCTAGCCGTCGTGTTGGGTACGGCAGGCGCCGGTTTCCTCAAACAAAACTTGAGTGACAACTATGCCATGGCCGGTCTGGCCTGTGTGGCACTGGCAGTGATCGGCCTGCTGGCCAGTTTTCGTATCCAGAAGACAGAGCCCATGGGCCAGAAAAAACCAAGCTCTCTGTTCTTTGTCAAAGATGTTGTGCGCACCATGAAAACCATCTGGCCCGACAACGCCCTGGTCATGGCCGTGTTTGCGTCGGCCTTTTTTATGCTCCTGGGTGGATTCCTGCAAATGAATCTTATCCCTTATGGTATGCAAATACTCGGATATACTGACTTTGAAAGTGCCTATCTGTTTGTCATTGCTGCCGTGGGCATTGGCATTGGGTCATTTATAGCTGGGCGCCTTTCCGGTCGCAGTGTAGAACTGGGTATCGTGCCTGTGGGCGCCCTTACTCTGGCAGTGACATCCCTGGTGCTGGCAGGTTTGAATGCGGACCATAGACTCATGATCTTCTTGACCATTACATGCATGGGGATTGGCGCTGGCCTGTTTATTGTACCCATCCATGCACTCATTCAGCTTCGCAGTCCTGATGCCACACGTGGACAGATCGTGGCAGCCTCGGGCTTTATAGGCTGGGTGGGCGTCCTGGCAGCGGCGGGTCTCCTCTTCGTGTTGAAGTGGTTCCACCTGGACGCTTCCCAATGTTTTCTCGCCCTCGGTCTGTTGACTCTCATCCTGGCTGGCCTGGCCCTCTGGAAACTGCCCGACTTTTTCGTCAGGTTCGTTTTTATGTTGATCACAAAAGCCCTGTATCGCATCAAAGTGGTCAACTGGGACCGTATCCCCGCGTCAGGTCCGGCGCTACTCGTGCCGAATCACGCCTCCTGGGTCGATGCCATTTTGATTGGTACATCAGGCCAGCGTCGTGTCAGATTTATCATGTCACGCGAGATCTATGAAGCCAGCACGTTAAGATTCTTGTATCGTCTCATGGACGTGATTCTGATCTCCGAAGCGGATCCACCCAAACAAATTGTACGTGCCCTCAAAAAGGCCAGGCAAGCCCTGGACGATGGTTTTCTCGTGGGCATCTTTGCCGAGGGCGCCATCACGCGCAATGGCATGATGCAAACATTTAAGGGGGGATTGGAACGTATTGTCAAGGGGACAGATCACCCCATTATCCCTGTGTATCTGGGCGGTGTATGGGGCAGCATCTACAGCTACTTTGATGGTAAGATTGGCGGCAGGCCCAGACAGCTTCCTTACCCTGTATCCATCCATGTGGGCCAGGCCATGCCTTCCACGAGCACGGCCTTTGAAGTGCGGCAGAAAGTAAAAGAATTGTCGTATGACTATTTTGACGACCTCAAATACAAGAATGGGTCCCTCCCGGAACAATTTGTGCGATCAGCACGCAAACACTGGACTCGCCCCTGTGTGGCTGATGTCACCGGTAAGGATCTGACCTATGGTCGCACCCTAATTGGCTCCATACTGCTCAGTCAGAGACTTGCACCTTATACGCAATCCACACAAAATGTGGGTATCATGTTGCCTCCGTCGGCTGCTGGCGTTCTGGCCAATGTGGCCGTGGCATTGATGGGCAAGACCAGTGTCAACCTCAGCTACGTGGTCCCTGATTCGGTACGTGACTTTGCCTTGGCCCAGGCCCAGATCAAACATGTGATCACGTCGCGGGCCTTTCTGGAGAAACTCAATTTTGACACAAACCACAGCGCCTATCTGTTTGTGGAAGATCTGATTAAAGCGATCACCCCGATTGAAAAAGCCAAGGCCTGGATCAAGGCACGTCTCCTGCCAATGATTGCCTGGCGAACCATCAAAGAGATAGACCCCGACAGTACAGCAACCATCCTTTTCTCGTCTGGCAGTACTGGCACGCCCAAGGGCGTGATGCTCAGTCACCACAACCTGGCTTCCAACCTCAAGAGCATCAATATGGTGTATAAAATCCACACCCATGATAAGCTTGGTGGGGTCTTGCCCTTTTTCCACGTGTTTGGTCTGAATATCACGCTATGGCTCCCCATCACCGTGGGCGCGTCTGCGTTTTATATTCCCAACCCTCTGGATGGCAAGAGCGTGGTCCAGGGCATCAAAGATCACAAAACCACCCTCTTGGTTGCCACGCCCACCTTCCTCTATGGATATATGCGACGGGCTTCAAAGTCAGACTTTGTTTCGCTTCGGTCCGTGATCCTGGGCGCAGAAAAAATGAATCCCAAACTCGCCGACCTGTTTGAGAAGAAATTTGGGATTCGTCCCCAGGAGGGCTATGGTACGACAGAACTGTCCCCTCTGGTGTCTATCAATCTCAAGGATGTGACTCTGGACGATCTGCAGCAGATCGGCACAAAATCCGGCTCAGTGGGCCAGTCTGTCCCGGGCGTGGCAGTCAAGGTTGTCACGCCGGAGACGCATGAGCCTCTTGGGATGGATCAACCCGGCTTGCTCCTGGTCAAGGGCCCCAACGTCATGCAAGGATATCTCAATGCCCCGGACCAAACCTGCGAGGTACTCAAAGACGGTTGGTATCAGACGGGCGATGTGGCGTCCATAGATGCAGCTGGCTTCATCACCATTACAGACCGCCTGAGCCGGTTCAGTAAGATCGGTGGTGAAATGGTGTCTCATGGCAAGGTCGAAGAGATCTGCGTACAGGCAGTCCAGAGTGACGAACGTGTCATTGTTGTGACGAGCCGAACCCATGAGACCAAGGGCGAACAGCTCCTTGTGCTCTATGTTGAAAACAAAGTTGATCCCAAGATCCTCATTCAGGCCGTACAGGCCAGCGACCTGCCCAACCTGTGCAAGCCCAAGCCCGACAATTACATCCCAGTTGAAGTCATCCCAATATTAGGCTCTGGCAAACTGGATTTCATGAAGATCAAGACGCTGGTTAACCACAGGTTTGAGGAAAGTCAATGACGGCCTTGATGACACCATCCCGGTAATCAGCCACCAAATCAAAGGCGTCTTGTGTTTTCTCAAAGGGGAAACGATGGGTGACCATAAAAGCCACATCTAACGCCTTGTTGTCAATCATGTCCAACGCTGGTTGTACACAATGGCATTGACGCCGGACATTGCGAATGGTGATCTCCTTATGTCGCATTTGACTGATACTAAAAGAAACCTCTTCAACCTGAGGAATCCCCACAATCATGAGCTTACCCCCTGGCTTAAGCATGCCAATGGCCTGAGTTAGCGCTTCCTGCTGTCCGCAACACTCGAACACGACATCCAGCTCATCAGGCTGCACCTTGTGGACGGTTGCCACCACATCCTCGTGGTTCGGATTGCCTGTCCAGGACGCACCCACCTGCCGGGCCAAAGCCAAACGCTCATCCAGCTTGTCCGTGACATAGATCTTCTTTGCGCCTTGAGCCTTCGCAGGCAACAATACGGACAAGCCAATCGGACCCGCACCGAGAATACCAACAGTCGCGTCCTGCATTGGAATCGATTGTTGAACTGCATATACGCCAATTGACAGGGGTTCAGACAGCGCAGCCTCGTCCAGGGTCATAGACTCACTGATCTTGAAGCAACTGCTCTCTGGCATGACAATCTTCTCAGTGAGACAGCCATCGGCCTGATCGGGGCATCCAAGAAAAGACAAGTTGCGACATGTATGGGGCCGCCCTGCCAGACATTGATCACAGGTCCAGCATGGCATGGCTGGTTCAATGGCAATACGATCACCAGGCTTGACGCCGGTAACGTCCGCCCCCACGTCTTGAACAATGCCTGCGCCCTCATGGCCCACAGGAAACGGGAATTTTACGACCTGTGTGCCAATCTTTCCTGACACATAGTAATGCACGTCACTGCCGCAAACACCCACAGTTGTCATGCGGATCAGGACATCCTTCTTGTTTTGCAGGGTGGGATCCGGAACCTCTTGCATCTCCATGCTTCGGATACCCGTTAATACCATGGCTCTCATTGATTGACTCACTTTAAGAATAAAGAACTTTTTTCAGCGGTTGTATCTCCAAGTGAAAGTGACGATGTCTACTCGTACTTCCATTTCATAATCCACGGATCATCCATCTGTTTCTGAAAGGCCTTCAGCTTGGCCTTGTATTTTTTGAGAAGTGCCTCGTGCTTTGGACTGAGTGCCAGATTCCGGATTTCATCAGGATCTTTTTGAATATCAAACAGTTCAAAGGGGGCACGATGAATATACTGGCCCACAGTCTTCTGCCCATAGGGTGCGTCCAATCCCTGTCGGAATTGAGCCTGCCAGCTTGAGGCTGCCCAGAGATCAGAGGCAAAGGGATAGGCCAGGCCTGAGGCAATGTTCCAGATGAGTTTGTACTGTTTGTCGCGAACCACGCGCATGGGATAGTACATTTGGATTTCATGGAATGTGTGGGACGCGAAGATTGTCTCCCAATGTTCGGCATTGGGTTTATCGAGAATGGACAACCAGGATTTCCCGTGATAGCTTCTAAATGTATGTCCACCAGAACGGTTTTCGCGGAGTCTTTCACCTCGCTGTTTCCAGTAGTCATTGGGATTAAGCCAATTCTTTGGCCCATTGACCACGGGATCCAGTCCACCGGCAAAATCCAGCAGAGACGGTGTAATATCAATGTGACTGATCATGGCGGAGGATCTTAGACCTCGGTCTTTCTTGTAAGGATTTCGAACCACAAAGGGGACACGAAGGCCTGCCTCATACACGGTTGTCTTCCCCCCTGAAAAGGCCATGCCGTGATCTGCAGTATACACAATCAAAGTTTTGTCATAGAGGTCCGCCTCTTTTAAAATTTGAACCAATCGTCCCACCCCCTGGTCAATTCGAGCACAGGATTGGTAGTATTGTGCCAATTCTTCGCGTGTCTCAGGTGTGTCGGGCAAGAAGGATGGTACAGGTACTTCGTTGGGATCAAAGAAAACCTCGTTCACGCCTGGATAAGCGCCCCGATTTGGCTTGTTTCCAAAAAGATCGGGTTTGAGGTCGCGTTTGGATGTCTTATCTGTACCACCGCTACGATGGGGATCTGTCGTGGCGAAATAAAGAAAGAAAGGCCGGGGATCAGTTTTATCCGTGATAAACGCCCGAGAATTTTCCGCCATTTCCACGGCATTGCGGCCTGGTCCCTTCAAATAGGTCTCGAAATGATAGACTTCCTCCGGGGCCACATGATACTTGCCAATTTGCGCCGTGCGGTATCCTGTTCGGGCCAACACCCGAGGCAAAGACAGGCTCACCACGTCATCAAAGGAGGCAAATTTGTGGAAGTGATGCTGATGACCGTATTGCCCGTTCTTGTGATTATGCAAACCGGACATGACCACCGAACGGCTGGCGCTGCAGCTCGCGGTTGTGGCAAAGGCATTGGAAAACATGACCCCGTCAGCGGCCAGTGTGTCAATGTGAGGGGTCTGTGCTACCTTGTCACCATAGCATCCGAGGGTTGCCCCTTCGTCGTCTGTAATGAAAAAAATGATATTTCGCTCCGCAGCAGTCAGTGGTGATGTCACTAAAACAACAGTCAAAACAGCGATCAAGTAAATCCATACGGTCTTCATTATTCCCTCGTCTGTTTTATTTCGATAAGCCATGCCATGTCCTCAGGGCATGGCATGGCTTATTTTAAGGGTATCGAACTCAGCTATGAGCGTTCATTATACGTTTGAAGGCACCACATAAGGCTTGCGATACTTGCGTGTCAGCATTTTGTTTGCAGCCCCATCACCGACAAACTTCTCCTTCTTGCCATCAAAGGTCAAGTCTCGCCCGAGGCGATAGGATATGTTGCCAAGATGCGGCAATGCGGTAGACATGAAACCTTCTTCAATGTCGCAGGTCAAATCTGTTCGTTGGCCTGAACGCAGAGCATTGATGAAGTTGTTAAAGTGCCCTCCACCGCCTGCGCCAGCCAAATTCATGGGGTCAGCTTCCACATCCTTGGATTCGGAGCTGGGGCCTGGCTCGTTTTTTCGACCCATATAGGTCTTCCAGGAACTGCCTCGTACTGACATCCAGCCTTCAGTGCCATAGAAAATATTGCCAATCTTGATATCCTGATCAGCTTCACCATTGGTATATAAACCACGGACTTCAAACTGGAGGATTTTGCCGTCGGCATATTCATAATTTGCCTGTTGAGTGTTGGCCGTTTCCTGAGTACATGCCCCATCAAACTTATAGTAGCCACCAAATGAGCGAATTTTCACGGGGTGCTCACTTTTGTTGAGACCCCATCTTGCCACGTCAAACTGATGCGGTCCCTGATTGCCAATGTCGCCGTTGCCTGTATTCCAGTGCCAGTGCCATTGATAATGGAACTTGCCCTCATTGAACGGATAGTATTCAGCAGGCCCCACCCATCTGTCATAATGTACATTGGCTGGCGCGATACTGTCAGGATATGTTTTGAAGGCATCTCGTGGTTTGTAGCACATGCCCTTGGCCATATAAACGTCACCAATACCACCATCGTGCAGGAATTTCATGGCATTGCGTACATTATTAATGGAGCGATTTTGAAAACCCACCTGGACAATTCGATTGTACTTGCGAGCGGCCTCAATCATCTTGCGTCCTTCCCACACATTGTGGGAGCAGGGTTTTTCCACATATACATGCTTGCCTGTCTGGCACGCCCAGATGGCCGCAAGCGCATGCCAATGATTGGGTGTTGCAATAACCACGGCATCAATATCCTTGTCATCGAGCACCTTTTGCATATCCCATTCAGTGGAGGGCGCATACCCATGTTTATCCTGAACCGCCTTGACTCTATCTGAAAAGAGACGTTCATCAATATCGCAGAGCGTCTTGATTTGTACATTGGGAATCTTGGCAAAGTCGGAGAGAACACTATTACCTCGGCTGTGAATGCCTATAATACCCAGATTGATTCTGTCATTTGCACCAATCACGCGACTCTTTGTTGTGGGGGCAATTTGGGCGTTTAGGCTTGAAGACAGCAGACTGGCTGCTGTAAACCCTGCCGCCACTTTACCACTCGCACTCAAGAAATCACGTCGGTTAAGATTTCTAGCTTTTGATACCATTTTTGTGCCTCCAACAGATTTCATTTCCAATAGAATTACAATTCGGTTTCGACCTAACCACTTTGAGGTATTATCCAGTTTTTGTCCAATCTTGGCCAGCCAATAAATCCTGATACGTATAATTTCTTGCCATAACTGGCATCAGCCCTATAATTGGCCCCAGGTGATATGGAATGCACCGTTCAAAACAACCACTTAATTAAGCGTGAGGCAGAGCTATGAACAGACTATGTTTCCTATCCACGATACTCGTAATGTCAGAGATATGCTTTGGGGCTTCAAGGGTTGATTTTGTTAAACACGCCAATAAGATCGATGTGATGATGGCAGGTAAACACTTCACCAGCTATGTCCATACGGCTGATCCGGGAGTTCCACTGGTTGCCAAGGGCCGAATACAAACCAAACCAGTCCTGTTTCCCGTTTTTTCTCCCTCTGGCACCCTGCTGACCCGTGGTTACCCCTTTATGAACAAAAACGGTGAAAGCCAAGATCATCCGCATCACATGGGCATCTATTTCACCATAGACATTGACAAGGAAAACTTCTGGGGTAATAGTCAAAAATCGCTTCCGGCCATCAAGCACTTTTCAGTTGACAGCATGGAACCAGGCCTGGGGCAGGGCACGTTGGCTACTACGCTGCACTGGATTGACTCTGATGGTACAGCCATTCTGGAAGAAAAGAGGGTCATGGTATTTCA
Organism: uncultured Pirellulales bacterium; assembly: GCA_964494325.1. Taxonomy (GTDB): domain Bacteria; phylum Planctomycetota; class Phycisphaerae; order Sedimentisphaerales; family Anaerobacaceae; genus JAIPFM01. The sequence goes on along the minus strand of CAZBTJ010000053.1, from coordinate 19,254 downwards.
GGCGTTTGAGGCAGATGATCAATATGCCATCGATTTTTCAATCACTTTGAAAGCGATCAGCGATCAAGTCGTGTTCAGTGATACCAAAGAAGGTATGATGGCTATCAGGGTTGCACCGTGGCTCAAGGAAGAAGGCGGGACTGGCCAATATTTAAGCGCCAATGGTGACCGCTCTGAGAAGAACGTGTGGGGTAAGCGAGCGAAATGGATGTCTCTGCAGGGACAGCATGAGGGCAAAACCTATGGTATCACCATATTTAACCATCCCACCAGCACAAATTACCCGACCTACTGGCATGCACGCGGCTATGGATGCTTCAGCGCAAATCCTTTGGGACAGGGCGCCTTCCAAAAGGGCAAAAAGGTAAAAGAGCCTCAGTACTTAAACCTGACATTGGCCCGTGGCGAAGCGACCCTATTCAAACACCGCTTCCTATTCCATGAAGGCGCCAGAACTGAAGCAGAGCTTGAAAAAACCTTCATTGACTTTGCAGCCAACGGTCATTGAGCCCTCACCAAACGAATTCAATTGCTTGATCCAGGGGTTGGGTTCTGTTGAAAGTCCCACGCGTCACTGACGTCAGAGGATCGGCCGTATGATACGTCATCGACTTGAATATTATACGTAACAGTATCAAACAGGGTAACCCCGTCTGAGTCAACCAGAGCCAGGGTTTCACCGTCACTACTCAGTTTGAAGTTGGTGTGATAGGGTCCCTGTGTATCATCATTGTCAGCATAAACAAGCAGATACTCATCGGGATCAAGACTGGTACCAAAGGGGATCTGCCATTGGGTCAAATCAGACAAATTATCGGTCAGATACATACCCCCGAGATCAAGTGTCACTGATGATCCATTGTAAAGCTCGATCCAGTCGGGGAATTCACCAGGCTCGGCTGGATCTTCCAGTGTGGTCAGATTGGAGGCCATCAGTTCATTGATCTTCAATGTGCCCAGCCCCACGGTAAAACGGGCTTCTGTTAAGGCGCCCCATTGGCCAGCGTTGTAGACGCGGGATTTAACGACTGTGGTTTCATTAAGAATAATGGGCGGAGACGCTGTATTTGTAAATACTGCGGCATCGGGATGGATGGCCCCATTGGGTGACCGCGGATCAGTGCCCAAAGCGTAATAAATCGTGCCGGGTGCACCGTTACTCTGTGACATGAGCAACTGGAATCCGGGTACAATGCCCCCACCAAACTGATTAAATGAAACCAGGGCAGGGTCAGGAAACATATCCACGGAACGCATTTGGCCGAGCACCACTTGAGTGCGATTGGGGAAATAGTCATTGACCATGTAATCGTTTTGGCCTTGCCAATGATCTCGCGTGAACGGCGATGAACGTTTGGCGTCGCCCCAGCGTGCGGATTCAGCAATAATGGCCAGATCAATCTGGTCGGCCCTGGCCATCCATCGTTGAATGTTGGGCGTGGCAGTCAGTATTCCCTCGTGGGTAAAGTACCGAGTGACCCTGTCCGAGAATTGACGACAATAGTCGGCATTCTCACACAAACGGACATGGAGCCATGCCGGATTAAAGTGACGCCACTGGCTGCCAATCGTGCGGTCCGTCGGATCAGTTAGGAGTCGCCCTTCAGAAAGCCCACCATTGGCACCGAGCGAGTGCTCCGCATCGTGACGATACCAGGTAAACCCCTGTGGTGTGACATGGTTGAATAGGGCGAACACATTGTTGGAGAAATGGGCCCAGCAACTCACCGGCGCGTCAGGATCTCCCGTATAATAGGTGCAGATCATGTAATCCATCAGATTCTCAGGGTTGAGCAAACACTCACCTGTGGTATCAACAGATCCATCGGGCAGCAGTCCTTGAACAGCCATATAGGCGGTATTCGTTTCAAAGCCAGCCACCGCCGCATCGTACAGCCTTCGATAGGCATCGATCGTGCCCGCTGTGGCATGCAAGGCACGTGACCCAGACGAATCATTCTTGACCACATCATAGTCATCAGAATTTCCGCCCAAATAGGACTCTGCATAACTGTCGTCCGCACGTTCTTCAGTCTGGTAGAGGCCCCAGTAGTGTCCGTTGAGATATAGATGGTAATAGCGACTTCGTGAATAGGGTTGGCCCATATCACCCTGTACATCCCTGGAGAATACATCACGTATCAGTGTGTTCTGAGAACTGCCCTGAAACGCCCAGGAATTATTTTGACTGGTTCGTAGATCAATCTTGTCAAATGCCTGAACCCCTTCATCGCCAAACAGAGGGTATCGCAGCTTGCCAGCACCATAGTCGCTGCGAAAGAACAGGCGGAATGAATGCTTTGGATTGCCGGTCGAACGGCTGAATGCCCCGCGAATGCGAAGCCCGGCATCCAGATCAAAGCCTTCTGTCCCGTCAGCATGGATCAGCTCAACAGACGTACGTCTCTCCCAATCCAGGCCATCTCTGCGTGGATTCACATAAATTCCCGTACTTCGGTCAAACAGATTCTCCAAATCTGTTACCAGAGAGATGGTGGGGACATCCAGTAGTGCGTCCTCAATCAAATCGCTCCACTGCGGATGATTCACGATGTCCGGGTCCATCCCGTAATCAATCATCTGCCCATTTACGTTTCCACTGGGCCAATTAGAAGCAGGTGCTTCTCCATTGGGTGACTGCAAGACCACATCACTGACAAACAGATAGGTCTGGGTACGAACAGTGGATGACAGGTAATCTGCCTTAAACGAAGCAGCTCGAACAATCGTTGTCTTATAGATGGTCAGTGGTTCCTTGTACAACAACCCGTGGGTTGATGAGGGCGTGGACCCATCCAACGTATAGCGTATCTGCGTTAGCGGGGTTTCAGAGGTCAAGGTCAATTGAAATGAGTCTTCATAAAAACCATGCGCGGCGCTGAATGTCACGTCACGCACAAAATCAAGGGCGCCCCTGGCATTGACACGGCCTGGCGTCGGTTGAGACATATACCCATGTTTGGGCTGGTCCTGATCAAGGTCTGAAGACCGCTGTCCCCACAGTTCTGGCAAGATCAGGAAATTGTCACTGTCCGCATTGATATTCAGCCCATGGATTGCCAAGATATTACGGCCTGTGTTTAAGCTATTCAAAGCCGTCTCAGGCAAGATGAAGTCCTCAAACAGCAAGGCTGATCCATTGTCGTGACGCGACAGCGCCTGGCTGTCCCAGGCAAGCTGGTCCAGCTCAGGTGTATTGGCGTTGACCATGGGCATGCCATTCAAATAAGCCACAAAGCCATCATCATATTTCATGCGTAGCACCAAGCGGGCCAGGTCTGTTTGGTCAGTGACCTCAAAGGGTATTCGGAGATAGAGTCCAGACATGAAGCTGCGAACAAACGCCAAATTCAGGCCAATGATATTTTCATAGCCATACCCCACTGCGGTGGTGCCGCTGAGCCATTCACTGTCGTCGTACTCCAGTTCTTTCCATGTGTCTCCCACCATTTTTGTGCCAGGCAATCCAACAGTAACAGGGGCGCCCTCAGGCACGAGAATCTCTCCCGCGGGATCAGCAATCTCTACCGTGCCGTAGGACACGTCACGCAATTGACGTGCATAGTCAAAGGAAGCTGACAGGGTGTGCCCATCCGGTTGGACCAAGGCCAAAAAGCCTCCGTCCCTGCTGAGCTTGAAATTTGTATGCAAATGGCTGGCCGGATTAACGCGGTTCTTGCCCGAGGCAAAAACCACCAAAAAGTGTCCGGGGAAAAGATGGGTTTGGGGGAATTGCCATTGAGTCAGAGCATTGGCGTCATCTGTCAGATACCAACCGTCCAGGTCAATGGGCTGAGTGGTCGGATTGTAAAGCTCGATCCAGTCCGAGGCGTCACCCTCTTCATCCAGCATCTCGCCGCCTTCCAATGGCAGTTCACTGTCATTGGACGCCAGAAACTCATTAATCACCGGGGTTTGCGCCTGAAGAATCCCAAGAGGTAACCGCATAACCAAGCCCAAACACACCCACACCCACACCCACTGCGAGAAAACCGGCCGAGATCCCCTGATTTGCATCACTTACCGCCCTGTCCTGTAGCCTATTGCCATCGTCTAAGTTGTTTTAAAAATTACATTTATGCTACTATACCATAATTAATAATCGCCTTACAAGGGGATTCAGAGGTTGGTTCGGATTGAATGAAACCTGATGCTTTGTTGCCGTGATAATTTTGACTATTTGTCCTGCACCCAAATAAAGTCAACACCCATTTCAGCCTGAGTTCTGCCCTTTGGAAGCCCCTGCAATGTTAGTGTGAGTGCATGGTCACCCTGGGCTAATTCAAGAGGTTTTATGGCAATATTCCTCAGGAGAGTTCGGTGCGGTCGATACAGATTTGTTTTCGAAAGCTCTGTACCATCCACGGAAATGCCTACTCTACCAGACGTAGGGGTCAACGCAAAGGCCAGATTAATCTGCTTTTTGCCTGCAGAACTGACGGGGATAGTAAATGTCTTGGAATCTCCCACCTTTTTGGGAGTCCACACAAATAATCGCCCCCCTGCCCAGAGCCGTGCCTTGGTAAAATGGGTCAAGGTTTTGTCTTTTGTCAGGTCCTCAGCGGCAAAAAACTGAGAGTTTCGAGCCCCCATTCTTGCGGCTGGCTGCCAATTATCCGGTAAGAGCGGCAGTTTTAGGTCGGCGGGTGTCAGGGCCTGATGATCGTCAGTGGCACCCGGTCTGGCATAGTGGTATGCAATGCGAGCATATGACATGCCGGGTGTTTTTTCATGACTGTACAACTCCATGTAAAAACGAATCCTGTCCTGAAAAGCCAGGCAGTCAAGTATGTGCCAGCGATAGTTGGTGACAAATCCTCGGTTGCCGGGGCCATCATTTCTGGGTTGTCCACAATAGGGGAAGATAAATATGTCCGGAGAGGACCAAGAATAGTTGAAATAGTCTTCCGAGCCGGTTCCAAAGATCGAAGGGACCTGGTCATCATCCACAAAGATTTTTTCGTCCCCCTCGCCCCACCAATTGCCATAGGGTGTGGGCACTGAACTGGGATTCATCAGATAGACCCCTGTGCCTACGTATACGCCCTTCCCTTCCGCCAGCAAGAATGGCAAGTCTTGTACGTCTCGATTTGACCCAATCAACTCATGGTCTGCACGCCACCTGGCTCGAAAGTACATGGTGCGTTCATTCCAAGAAAATGGCATGGTCAATACAGACCCTTGTACGGCCACTGGCTGCAGACCACCATTAAACAGCTCAATTCTGCATGACTTCTTAAAAGGCATGACAAATCGACAGATCATGGTGCCGTCCGACTGCACTGTAAACGGGAGTGATTGATAGGGATTGATGCCAGGTGCTGCGCCAAAGAAATCTCCCAAGGGTGATTGCACCTGTCCCCAGGGATAGTCATCGCATATGACATGAAGCACTGTCTGGCGTAATGCCAAATCCGGATCTTCTGCTTTCAAACGTACTCGCAATTGCTGAACGGCCTGCATACCTTGAAGGCTTATAGCAGTATGCCTCTCACCAGGGCTCAAGTTGAGATGAAAATTCTTTGGCTCATGTCGTGAATCAGACGCGTTGCTTAAATCTGGATTGGCCAACTTCAAAGTGGTTTTGTCAATCGTTTCTTTATAGTCGTGAATATCCCTTGGACTGAAAGAAATCACGGAGGCATCGGGGTCGTATAAACGGACCTGTAGCTCATAAAAATGAATCTGCTTTGTATTGCCTGTCCATACCACTCGCAGGTGCTTGGCGAATGGCATGGGCGCATAAGAGGCATCCCGCTGATACACTGTTCGATCAAATCTCGCCTTATCAATGGCCTTGATCTCTTCAAAATCATCGTAGGGATGATGGAAGAAACCATTGGCATTCCCCTCATAGACCGGCGTCTTTTTCCCATCAATGAAAACACGAATCTCCCCAGATATGGCGGCTGTCCACAAACGTACAATGGCGCCGGGCCCTTGAACATCGGCAACCAGATATTCGCCAATGCCCTTATTGTTCGGCTCCTTCAAGACCTTTTCAAAGTTTGGGACAGGCTCGCCTCCAAAGCCATCGGAATTGGCAAACCACTCCGGCCCACCAGGTACCTTGCTGCGGCGATCGTAAGAAGAAAACTGGATCGTTCGAAAGGCAGGCTGAGGAAAAGTTGCCAGACGCGTCATGTCAGTCATTTCTTGAAATAGCGAACCCGTGGTTATTACCTGCTGTTTTTCTGGAGAGGCTCCGAAAAGTACTGACGTGGTAGCCAGCAAGCAAAGGCAACTCAATCGCAACTTTGTCATGTTCGAGGTCACAGTGTTCTCCTGAAACTTTGCCTGGGACCCTATTGCCCAGGACTTTTTTTTAAGTATGTAGACAGTGTTAAGAGCAACCTGCAATGCAGACACTCATCAAACCATAAGGCAGCTTTCCAAGTTGACATGTCTATGTTGAGCTTCACAAAACACGACGCCTGCATGTACAGCTCAAATGACGGCGAAATATCCCGTTCGATTTCATACACATGTCTTTAATTATCTAACCGCAAACACAAGTTATTCAAAGAATACCCATTTGGCAATCCCAAAAGTAATGCGATTCACACCACAGGAGCTAGATTGGGGAAAAAAACAGGTGTAAACCTTGGTGTTTTTCGTCAATTTAGTATTATTAAAGACAGGATAAACGTAAGATCTTCAATGTAACCTTTAGTTATACAACAAGTTATGATTGAACAAGTCCTTCCCAGGCAAAGAGTGACGCCGCCTAAAACATGACCTGGTTTGCGCCTGTTCAAACACCCGTACATTTTTTGTATCACCTTAAATCAGCTAGGAGAACAACAGCAACTAGCACCATTAATAACACCAAACTGGGTGGTTTTTGGGGTGACAATTTTCTCATTGAGGTTACAATAGATGGAATTTTTATCATTCACGAAATGGTTAAGGAGCCAAGTTTATGTCAAAGTTTACGCGTCGTCAGTTTGTGAAAAGTGCCGCTGCATTTGGTGCGGCCTCAGCGATTGGTTTTCCAAACATCATCCGAGCCCAGGGCCTCAACGAAAAGCTGCAGGTCGGCTTCATTGCTGTGGGCGGACGGGCCGGAGCCCATACAGGTGAAGCCCATAGAGAAGGCTGTCAGTGTGTTGCGTTTGCCGAGGTTGACAAAACCCGGTGGGGTGGAGTACACGGTAAGGAAGGCTGGGGACAGGCCGTCGGATATACGGATTGGCGGAAAGTGTTCGAGAATCACGGAAAAGAGCTGGATGTGGTCTTCGTAGCCACGCCGGACCATACCCATTTTGCCGCCTCCATGACCGCCGTGTCCATGGGCATTCACTGCTACACCGAAAAACCTCTGACCTGGTCAGTTCGCGAGGCCCAGTTGTTGGCCGCTGCCTATGCCAAGAACCCCAAGGTTGTGACTCAGATGGGTAACCAGGGACACGGTGGGCGAGGCTGGCGCATTGCTTACGAATACGTCAAGGGCGGTGCTATCGGGGATGTCAAGGAATTTCACACCTGGACAAACCGTCCGGTTTGGCCCCAGGGAGGCGACCGACCTGTAGGCTCCGATGCCATCCCCGTAACGCTTGATTGGAATGCGTGGATTGGCCCAGCCCCCATGCGTCCATTCAAGGAGAAGGTCTACCATTCATTTAATTGGCGTGGTGTGTCAGATTTTGGCTCTGGCGCACTGGGCGATATGGCTTGCCATACCACTGACGGTATCTACGCAATTATGAATCCAGGCTATGCTGCCACAGCAGAACCCATTGTCATGACGGGTCCGGTCACAGACCAGTTCCCACTTGGCATGGTGATTAAGAGCACCTACCGAGCCGTAGGTGACCAGCCCGGGTTCACAACCTATTGGTACGAAGGCAAGGATAAAGACGGTAAGCCGTTCATGCCGGAAATTCCCGAGGAACTCAAGGCCGACGGTCGTAAACTGCCGAGAACTGGAAACCTGGTCATTGGCACAAAGGGAACTATGCAAGTCACGGGTGACTATTGGAACACCCCGGAACTGCTTCCTATCGCAAAACATAGAGAGTTTGGACATCCCAAAGAATTGCTCGAACGCTCTCCTGGACATCACAAGGAATTCTTCATGGCCTGTCGAGGCGAAAAGCCCCGCGAATTCAGCCAGTCCAATTTCGGCTATGCAGGTCCCATGGCCGCCAACATCCAGCTCGGCAATCTCTGCGCCCGCGCAGGAAAGAAGCTTGAGCTGAACAAAGCGGGCGTGATCACCAGCGATCCGGCAATCAATGATTTGGCCTGGCGTGAACCACGCAAGGGCTGGGGTCCACTGGAAATGAACGTCTAACCGAGTCGAAGAACTCGTTAGAATATAACTCTATCATGAGGTCGCCAAATACTATGAGCGATTGTCATGCATCAAGTTCTCAGGTCGTTGTTGACCCGAATCAGCAACGACCTGAGAAAAGAGTTTCGAAAAGCACGCAAGAAGGCTTATGACTCCAGAGCATTTTATCTCCTGGTTTGTGGATTTTCGGGCCTTTTAATCAATGGAAATGACCTCACAGTGAATACCCACTACAAAGTCCAGAAGCTGACAGAGAAACTGCGTATTGACGCCAATTGGGACAAGCCTCAATGGCAATCCGTTGAAGCAATGTCTATCAGATGTCTATTGGGTGACAAGCCGAAATTTATTCCCAACACGCAGGCAAAGTTACTTTATGACGACAACAACCTCTATGTTATATTCTGTGTATGCGACCACTATGTCAAGGCTGTAGCCCAAGAGACACAGGGCCCAGTGTGGGAAGACAGTTGCGTTGAATTCTTTTTCTCACCTCAAAACGCCAGTCCACTGCCCTACTTCAATCTGGAAATTAATTGTGGGGGGACTGCCCTGATGCACTACAATCGAGTCCCTCGCCAGGATGTCAGTCCCCTTGAAACGACAGAGGTTGAACGCATAGAGATCGCCTCTGCTTTGCCAAAGATCGTGAACCCCGAAATAGACACAGCCACCACCTGGACCATTGAGTATCGCATGCCCCTCGCTATCCTGACGAAGTTCCCATCCTATACGCACCCCAGACCTGCTGTCACCTGGCACGCCAATTTTTTTAAATGTGGCGACAAGACTTCGAATCCTCATTGGCTAACCTGGTCTCCCATCACCAATGATACATTGGATTTCCATCAACCCCAATTCTTTGGAACTCTGGTATTTGAGTGACGTGTCGTGTGCCGGAAGACCGCAGTCGAAGCGGTCTGGACTAATGCATCTCCACATCACAGGTGCCCAAACCTGGACGGTAGAAATTGAACTTAACATTCGGATGGTCAGATAGTAATGACATGGGTACGGCAGCATCCCTAATACCTTGACTGATCATGAGTGTGGTCAACCGCATACCAAAAGGATTGTCATGGCATCCGGCCTGCCAGATCGACACGGTCTCAGCCTGCCAAGTTTGTACCGGGCCCACGGTGATGGCTTGTGTTGGTACGCCTGTGACCACGCCCCCACCGCTGGTCCGAGCATTTTGCATGACCGTGACCGGATGAAGATCCACAATGCGAGTGGAAAGTTGGCCGTATTGTGCTGGTGTGGGTGGTTGATTCTGATAGAGCCCTTCTCGCTTGACAGGGTCATTGAAAGCCCAGTGTTTGATGTCACCCTGACCGCCCTGCATCACAGCACAGCGTACTCCATGCCAGCTGTCACTATAGGATTGTGTGTCTGCCTTGGGAAAATGCAGATGGTGCTCGCGTATTTGGATCGCTGGATCAATTCGATCAAAACAAAGCTCTCGATCCGCCTTCTCAAAAGACAACGCATGACCGGCTGGAACCTCCTTGCCATCCACGATCCATTCGTCCATACCCCAAAAATGCGCGTGTTTTAAATCCAGCTGCAACTCATTGACGAGCCGTGCCACCAGAGGCAGTTGTTCAGTGGGACCGACTGGACCACATACGCCCACAGGGTTGTCCGCCGTGGCCTGTTTCCAGGCCGTGATATATTCCAGAGCCTCGGCCAGATAGAACTCTTCAAGCGTATCGTAAAACACAACCTCAAATCCCTCGCGAGACAGGCTTCGCATGTCCTGCGCAGTGAGGCGAGCCGCTTCATTGAGAAGATCATCCTCCAGCGTGGTGAAATCCCACCATTCAGGTGCTAAGATGCTTGTTTTCCTAGGCATCAGAGTTCTCCTTTGAGCCATGTACATGGTCTGGCAATAGATCTTTCAGGATGTTGTTCTGAGGAAAGCAATGGCCCAGATGTTGCCTGAACCCTTCTGCTGCCGCACAGTCAATAAAAGCCCCTCTCTGGGCAGCAAAAGTCTTCATGGCCAGGACATACTCATCCACACCGTGATGGATACGAAGCCAATTGCGCTGGCTTTCATGGCAGCACAGCATGGTCTCTTTAATGGTCATCATCTTGGAAATATCCACAATCGTGGTGGGACAGACAACACGTCCCAACAAATCCTTCCCCTCCAAAGGATCGCAGTAATAGAGGTGAGGGACCGGTTCAAAAGAAGGCTCATCGATTTCCATGTTTTTGATGCCACAGGCAAAGCAAGCGGTCTGAGTCAGACGACTGGTCATTTCATGGTCCACCATATAATCCGTGGGGCTGCAGGTGAACACAATGCCCGGCTTGACCCTTCGAATCAGAGATGTCACCTTATTAATCGTGTGACGATCGTAGAGTATGTATGTGTCCTCACAGTCCAAACAATGGTAATAGCCTTCAAGTACCCTAGCAGCCTGAGTCGCCTCACCCCGGCGGATACAACTGATCTGATCGCGTGAATGCTCTACCGTTCCCTTGTCACCGGGTGACAGCGTTGCAATGTGAGCCTGCCACCCTGCCTGCTGCAATAGGGCCATAGTACCGGCACATAAGAACTCGGCATCATCTGGATGGGCAAACAGGCCCAAAACACGATTGTTTAGCATCTGTTGTTTCATGTCTTATTCCTTCTTAAATCCTGCCTGAGTCATACCATCCAGAGCCACACGATACTCATGCTTATCCCACGGGTCGGGTGTAACATCCGAGTTGACAGCTACCAATAGCAGGCCCACTGAGCAAAGAACGGGCCAAAGGCCACAGTCCCAATGCGGCCCCCTGTTCGAAGAAAACCTCTGCGTGACAGGGAAACTCGGGTTCTCATATCTGTGGCTCCTTATGGAAATATTGTCAGCAATAGCCCCATTATGACGTCATATGTCTACAAAATCAACAGTCCCTTATTCGGACGCCATGATCTATGCATTGATACGTCAGGAAGGGAAAATCCTTTGAATTGTAAGCCGTCATAATCTACGATTCCAGGAATCCTTTCCAAACCCGACAAAGGTCGAGAATTTCTCTTGAAATGGTTCGAAACGCCCCTTAGAGTTGTGTTTTGTCACGCAGCCGTATTTACAGTCATTCTAATGTAAAGGATTGTTACATGAAACAGATTCTTGCCATCCTGCTATTCACGTTTACCGTAATCCAGGTCCAAGCGTTGGGAACCATCAAATTGAGCCCCCCGGATGTGAATAGTATGCCTCTGATACAGGCACTACAGGAGAGGAAGTCGACCAAGGTCTTTGACGCCAAGCCCATTCCCTCAAAGCAACTTTCCAGCTTGCTATGGGCCGCCTTTGGCGTCAATCGACCGGTTTCAGGAAAACGCACGGCGGCCACAGCATTTAACTGCCAGGACATTGATATCTATGCGGTGTTTGCCGAAGGCGTTTACGAATATCAAGCAAAGAACCATTGTCTCGTGCCTGTGCTGTCCAAGGATGTTCGGTCCCTGGCTGCCACACAGGCCTATGCCCAAAAAGCACCGCTTAATTTGGTGTACGTGTCTGACTACGCCAAAATCAACGACCGCTACAAGACCATGAAGCCGGTGTACTCAGCATTTCATGCTGGCTCCATCAGTCAGAATGTCTATCTATACTGTGCTTCAGCCGGACTGGGCACCGTGGTGCGAGATGGTGTGAATCGTGAGGCCCTGAGCAAGGCCCTGAAGCTCAGTGATAAGCAGGTTGTCATCATGGGACAGACCGTGGGATATCCTGCAGCCCCTCCCACCAAACCATAGGTTCCAGTACTGTGCTGAGCTCTATGTCATGTCACGACTGTCCTGTTAAGGACTAAAAATATACTGTTTATGGAGCAAGTTTATGAAACGAAGATCTTTTCTAAAAATCGGACTGAGCACTGTCACTGGAAGCCTGGTACTACCCTCGGTATCTTTTTCTAAAGCGGGTGCTTTGATACCTGTCCCCCCCTTTAAGATTTCTTTGGCTCAATGGTCACTGAACAAGGGGTTCTTTGGGAGAGTCAACCCAAAGCTGGATCCGCTAGACTTTGCAAAAATCGCCCACAGTCTCGGCATTGATGGCCTTGAGTATGTGAATCAGTTCTTCAAAGATAAGGCAAAAGATCGATCTTATTTGGCAGAACTAAAGAAGCGAGCCAATGGGTATGGCTGTCGTTCTCTGCTGATCATGTGCGATGGTGAGGGCAATCTGGGTGATCCAGACAACGGGAAACGAACTCAGGCTGTGGAGAATCACGTCAAATGGCTCGAAGCCGCCAAATATCTCGGGTGTCACTCCATTCGTGTCAATGCCCACTCAAGAGGTTCTTTTGAGACGCAACAGAAATCGATCATTGATGGACTCGGTCGGTTGTGTCAAAAGGGTCAAGGCTATGGCTTGAATGTAATCGTGGAAAACCATGGAGGCCTCTCTTCTGATCCTGAGTGGCTCACAGGTGTGATGGATGGCGTTGGATTACCCAATGTAGGTACCCTGCCTGATTTTGGCAATTTTGGCGAACATGACCCTTACCAGGGTGTGGAATCCCTTATGCCCTATGCCAGGGGGGTCAGTGCCAAGGCGGCTTTCAAGTCGGATGGTTCATGCAGCACTGTCAACTATTCCCAGATGATGCGAATCGTTCGCGACTTTGGATGGGATGGCTATGTGGGTATCGAGTCAGGCGCTTCTGGAGGTCACAGCGAGATGGAGGCCATTCGGCTCACAAAATCTCTCTTGGAAGAGGCACAGAACCATTGGACTAAGACACCCGCTATTCTTGGTGACAGTCTACAGGGCTGGCGCAAGATTGAAGGTGGAGATTGGACCCTAAGAAATGGTGTTCTTACCGGGAAGAACGGTCGCAACTGGACCACCAATCCGGAGGTCTCAGGCTCCTGGCTATATCTGGACACACCGGTGAAGGATTTTGTCTTTGAATTTCAGTATATGATCAATGAAAGGGGCAACAGTGGCGTCCTGTTCCGTTCCAAGCTGGAAAAGAATCCCTCGTTCACAGGATATGAAATGCAGATTACAGCCAGCCAGAATCCCACGCCCAACAAAAAAGGCACACCCGGAGCTGTGTATGATTTTGTGACCCCCACTAAAAATGTGGCACGCCAGCCTGGCCAATGGAATACCGTGACCATCAAGGGTGTTGGCGCGAATATCACCATTGAGATGAATCGCGAGAAAATCGTGGATGCCAAACTTGATCGCAGCTTGGAAGGATACATTGGATTCCAGAATCACGACCAACGATCCGTGGTAAAATTCAAGAACGTCAGATTGCAAATGCTGTAATAGGTTTTGTTAACATCCTAATTCAAGAAAGAAGCACATGCGATACTCAGCCCCACCCCAACGGATGCTAAGCGTCTGCGTAGGATTCTGTTACCTGGTAATAACAACCATGCTGTTTGCCAGTGATATGGCCTGGCCCCTGGACAAGCACTGGCAGATGCAGTCCAGCTATCTCGTCAAGGAGAACGGACGTACCCTGACTTCTCCGGTATACACCCCCCAAAACTGGTACAGTATTGAAATGCCCACAACCGTACTTACGGCGTTGGTCAAGGCTGAAGTCTACCCGGACCCCTATGTCGGTATGAACAATATGAAGATTCCAGATGCCTGGGAGCCCTTTAACAGAACCCATCAACTCAGCGTCTATAGCCACCTTCCCGGTCAACGCAATCCCTGGCAAGACCCCTACTGGTTCTGGACTCGCTTTGAATGCCCAAAGGATGTAACTCTGGGACAAACCATCTGGCTGCATCTTGGGGCGATTAACTACAGGGCGGATGTCTGGTTGAATGGTCATCAAGTGGCCAAGGCTCATGATCTGGTCGGCATGTTTGCTGACTGGGATCTGCCGGTGACTTCCGCTTTACATCGTGATCAAGGCAACACCTTGGCCATCAAGATATATCCTCCGGATGATCCCGGCGTGCCCAGTCCCCCTCAATTGAAAGCATTTGGCCCATTTGGTGGAAATGGAGGCCCCACCGGCAATATCGCAAAAAGCGTGACCATGCAGTGCGCCGCGGGCTGGGATTGGATGCCTGCAGTACGCGATCGTAACATGGGACTTTGGCGTTCGGTGTCCCTGACCACCACAGGCCCGGTTGATGTGCACCCTGCCCATATTATCACGATCTTGACGCCAGATCACAGCGAGGCATCACTGACACTCAAGGTTGACCTGGTTAATGTGACCCCGTCAGTGCAACGGGGTATATGCCGCATCCATATTACATCCCCAAATCCCAAAGGGGCCACTTTTGACCTGGAACGTACCGTTATACTCGATCCACATCAATCACAAACCGTGGTATTTGACTCGCGAACCGATTCGTCACTTGCCCTGAAAGAGCCGCCACTCTGGTGGCCCAGCGGATACGGTGAGCAGCCCCTCTATGGGTGCGAAATCGCGTTTGATATTGAAGGTACTGAGTCCGACAAGGAATCCTGTCGATTTGGTGTGCGCACTGTAGACAGCCGTGTCACCATGGTGGAGGGTTGGGCACGCAGAGACTTCTTTGTCAATGGGCAGAAAATCCTTTTGCAGGGGGGTGCCTGGGTTCCGGATATGATGCTCAACCGGTCCCCGGAAAAGTGTCGTGATGAATTGCGGCTTATCCACGCGGCCAATCAAAACATTGTTCGTATCTGGGGCGGTGGTATCACACCGCAGGACACATTCTTTAAAACGTGCGATGAGTTAGGACTCCTGGTGTGGCACGATTTCTGGATTACCGGTGATTGTCAAGGCACCTGGGGTAAGGGCAGTAAAGACTACCCCTACGACGCCGAGGTGTTCCTGCGGCACGCCAGACGTGTGGTCGAGAAATACCGACACCACCCCTCTGTCCTGGTCTGGACTGCTGGGAATGAAGGCTATCCACGCGCCGAAATCTACCTGCCCTTACGTGACCAGATCGTGGCGGAGCTGGATGGGTCCCGACCTTTTATCCCCTCCTCAGGCTTCAAAGAACCCCCAGACCAATGGGGACGGTCCTGGCCTGACAACAGTCCGGCTGGCACCTATTCAGGGGGACCCTATCGTTGGGTCGACCCTACTGAGTATTACCGCCTTGTCGATGCCGGCAAAGATTGGCTATTTAAAAACGAGGTGGGTATGCCCTCTATTCCTGTGCTGGAAACACTTCGGAAGTTTATCCCTGATCTAACTCCCGATGTCAACGTCCCCTTCCCATTAAACCATACCTGGGGGTATCATGATGCGTGCGAAGGCAATGGCAAGTATAATCTCTATGATGAGGCCCTGCGTCGACGTTACGGCGAACCCAAGAATGTGGCTGACTATGTCAACAAGGCTCAACTTGTCAATGCAGAGAACTACCGGGCCATGTTTGAAGCGGTTAACCATGAACCTGAACGCACTGCCGGTTTGATTCTCTGGAAAACCAATCCTGCCTGGCCCAGTGTCATCTGGCAGCTTTACGATTGGTATCTCTGCCCCAATGCAGGATACTACTTTACCAAAAAGGCCTGCGAGTCAGTACACGTGCAACTGAACCTGGATGACCGCAGCATCTCGGGGATCAATCAAACCCTGAAATCACGAGATGTGACCTTTGTAGGCAGGGCTTATTCTCTCGACATGGAGAGTCTGTGGTCAACCGAGACCAGCGTGACCCTGGAGCCAACCATGGCCAAGCAGATTGGCCAGGTGAGATTTCCTGAAGGCCAGAAAAACCAAGTATGTTTTGTGACGCTGCAATTGTTGACCCCTGCGGGCAAACTGATTTCAGACAACTTCTACTGGTTGGCCAGCGAGAACGATTTCAGACCATTACAGGATATGAAACAAGCCACAATTACCACCACTGCAACCTGTGGCCAAATCATCCAAAATGAGCAAACTCTGCAGATCCGAGTCAAGAATCCGTCGAACACACTGGCCTTTTTTGTGCGTCTGAGTGTCTGCCAGAATGACGGGGATGCTGAAGTTCTCCCCAGCTTCTGGAGTGACAACTATATCAGCCTCCTGCCAGGACAAAGCAAAGATCTCTCCGTGGCATTTCCCAAATTACATAACAGGAAAACTGTGCATTTGAAGCTGGAAGGTTATAACGTCACACCTCAAAACATCAAGATGCCTTAGGTTTACCTGATGCGATAAAAAAAAGATGGCGACAGGGGGAACCCTGTCGCCATTTCATTTTCTTAGCGTTCCCGATGGAACGTTTTCTGTACTACTAACTTCAGACAACTGAAATAGTTTTCCAGTCAATTGCTGGACTGTGCTTCAAGCTTTTTATTCTCAATACTTTACATCGCAACGCGATTCTGCACTTCATACTTCAAACTCCACACTTTGGTTCCGGCCGAAGGCCTCGGTTGCTCGTCAGTCAAATTATCGAGGTGCGACCACGCTCACAGGCACGTCAAAATCTCCCATGGCAAATTGGATGCCCCGGAGATAATGCTCCAGTATGGCCGAATTCCAGAAGATGTGGTTGTTATGGCCCAGCGAGCAGTAAAACAGGCGTCCCTTGCCGCATTCCTTGATCCAGCTGATCCCGATATCCTCATCGCCTTCACGGAAGCCATTGACATTACGTGTGGTGGGATCACTCATGTCCAGGCTCATGAGTACCCTAAACTTATCACGCGAGTACAACGGTGCATCAGTTCTGTATATTTCGTCGTTGACCTTAAAGCCCTTGCCCTTAAATGAAGCCAACAGGGGGTGATCCGGTTCATCTAGCTTGATCGCCCAAGTACCACCACTGCCCCAGGGATGCCCAGTGAACTTGTTGCCCATCAATACCATGGCTTCAGGCCACTTATAAAAATTGTCCGCAGCGGCATGCACCCCGACCAGCCCCTTGCCGCTCTTGACAAAGTCCAACAATGCTTTGCATCGTTCAGGTGTCTCCTGGGGATCAAATTTCAAATGGGTGGTGTTGTTTAGACAGATCACATCAAACATGGCAAGACGCTCAGGTGTGAATACGGCATAGTCATCCGTCACGGTTGTCACAGTAAATGCCCCGGTCTTTTGCCCCATAACGCGCAGGGCTTCGTTTACCACGGGAATGCTGCTGTGATAGAATCCCTCACATCGCCAAAAAATGAGCATCTGACGTGGTTTCTTGGGTTTGGCAACGGCTTTGCTCGGCATCGCTTCCAGCATCTTTGAATACTCGTCACTCTTTAGCAAGCGGAGTACATCTGGCGATTCTGCTGACACAAAGGTGTTTCCAAGACACATACAGAGAATTAACGCAACCAAGCCTGAAAATCTGATCATTGACATGCTAGTCCTTTCTACAAATTTTGTGAGTGGGTTTGCCTCGCGGCGTAATACAATAACACAATTATCGTATCCCATTCTGGAAAATATGCAAGTGCCATATCCTGGATAGCACCGGGCAAAATAGTTAATTTTCCTTTGCAAAGGCCCGCACTTCTACCAAATGCAATCCGGGGTTGGCACTGTTATGAAGCATGGTGACCCGGATATAGCGGGCAATAATGGGATCGAAGTCATGCATGAAGCCTTTGGATGTGGCTTTCTGTCGGTTTTTGCTGAAGTCCACGACCTCATTCCAGCTGTTGCCGTCAAGGGAGACCTCAACCCGGTATCGATAATGCCGATTGTCGTCCCAGTAGGTAAAGATCTGCACCTGACTGAGTTTATGCGACCCTTCAAGATCAACTTGCCACCATTGAGGTGCCCCTGCACTGGAATCCCAGTGAAAGTTACGATCCACGATCCCGTCTACGGCATGCTCAGGTAGCGTACTCTCAGCCACCACATCAGAGGCGGTGACGGGTTTGCCAGTGGTAAGATTGGTCTCCGCGTCGAGTTGCTGAAATGCACGGCGCCAGGGCTCTCCTTGGGGACGGCCTTGGTCACCAAACACGCGAGCCGTTACCACACCGCTTTGACTGAGAGTGACAGGACGGGTGTAGGGTAAGGATTCATTATTGGGTTGCTGACCATTGGTGGTGTATCGCAGGATACCATTGGGCATGGCGTTTTGGAGGGTGACAGTGACCTGTTTGCCAAACTGGGTGCGATGTCTACCACGACCGTTGTCATGCCTGACCTGCATCAAGATACCGTCCACCTGGCCGGTGATGGGATGATGTTCATAGGGTGTGGTCGCAATGAAGCCCAGTTTCCCTCCGTTTTCTTTATAGAGCTGGGTGCGTAAGGTTGTGCTCTTGTTGATGGCAATGGGTGCGTTGTACAACTGTGATTCCCGAGTCGGGACTTTCCCGTCCAAGGTATAGCGTATTTCCGTGCCAAATACGAGGGGCTGCATTGTGATGTTTATTTCCCGGCCAAAGTGATTTTCCTGGTTGTAAAAGGGGCCAATGTAATTGGGATCGGTCAGGCCCTTCACATGTAAAGCCACCGGGCGAATCAGTTTTTGCAGTATCTCGTCAGTGTGGGCAAAGCGGCGAGCAAAATGACTGTAGGGCAGATTCAAATCCGGCGACCAGATTCGTTCACTCAGCGGCGCCAATCGCAAGCGGATGCCAGGGATTTCCACTTCATCCCGTGATTCCCACGAACACATCATCCCGCCAATGATGCGGTCATTGGGATAGGGTTTGAGCTGGATAGGCACATAGGACGGTGCCACCTGCCAGTGGTTTTCCCAGCGGTACATGTTCCAGCCATAGATGTACTCGGGATTCCAACGCCAGCCCGGGGTCAGGTAACTGGGTTTCCACGAGACATTGATGAGGGTATAGCCGTTATCAAGCAGAGACTGAGGCAGTTGATAGGCGGTTTCCCAGGCCATGACCAGAATGTCACGTGGAATCTCGACATGGGTGCTGCCGGTGCCACTGAAACTTTCCCACATCACAGTACGCTTGCCCATCTGCTTGACCTTGTTATGCATGCGCACGATGTAGGCATAGAATAGGTCATGAACGTTATCAAAGCCCTTTTTCTGAATGGCATTTTGTGCCTGTTCA
>CAZBTJ010000052.1:21780-34925 GCA_964494325.1 uncultured Pirellulales bacterium | reverse complement strand
CAGCTTGATGTTTTTGGTGTCGTTTGATGGTTCAGCATGCCTGTCCGGTTTGGCGTTTGAGGCGGATTGATCCATTTTGTTGTACTCCCAATGAGCCCTGTCATTAAACAATAAACATCGTCTTAATCACTCCGTGTATTTACCAAAAACCGTCCTGGGATTTTGCAGAAGCCCTGTTATTATTTTCGTGTGCTGGCACAGAATTGTCCCATCAATGAAATGGCGTGGTTTGTCTTTTCCGCGTCACCATCCATTTGGGCAAAGGCATCCACCAGGTCCAGCAGGCCGGGGTCTACGGGTTTTTGACCGTAGTGATGGTTGACATTGACAATGCCGGCATCCAGGCCATACTCCATGCCCTTGGCCACATAAGCGCGGCAGATCCCCACCTTTCTGGCAGGCAGATCACGGCAGCAGTTACTGACGCCCAGAGAACAATGCACATGCTTCATGGCGTGATCAGTCTTGATCTTCTTGATTGTTTCAAAGGCCCGATAGGTGTAGCCTGGCACGTCCGGTTGCATGGGCATGTCAATGGCCAGCGGAAAGACCGTGGAATCAAAGAAGATTTCTTCTGGTTTGAAACCGAACGTCTTGGCCTTGTTAAACAACGTTTTGGCCAGACTAAATAATTCATCCACTGAATGAGACCCTCCCAGGCCTTCCGCCTTATCTTCACTGACCAGTAAACCAACAAACGAGAACTCATACTGGTGTTTCAATGGCATGATGTTGTCAGCTGTATAAATTTTGATCGAGTTGATCAAGGGCTTGGTCACCGTTTGATCTGTGGCGTACCAGGTTTCAAGCCCCGCTTTTAAGACATGGTCATCGCTGCTGTCAATGCAGACGGGCACGCCGCGACCCCATTGGCGTACAAGTTTGACGTATTGCACCATGAGATTTGCGGCCAACTGAGCCTCTTTTTCCCCGAAGTCATCCACGTTGATGGCGATGTAATCTGCGCCTTCCTCAGCCTGGTCTTCGATTAGGGCCTTCACATAATTCAACGGACCGCTTGGTGTGCTGTACGCGTCGGGTCCCAGGTCATGCAACTCTCTCATGATTTTGCCGGTCTTGGGAATAGAGGCATGGATGGCCTCCCCAATAGAGATGAGTGCATTGGCCATGGTATGGTCCCTTTCAAATAAATAATTGAGAATGGAAGAGGTGTGCGCTAGATCAGCACAACGTGGTTGGTTGATTTGACGACGGAGTGTATCAAGGCCACCGGATTGTGCTGCGGCTGCCTGGTAAATCTGTTCCCCGCAACAGGGGGTCGTTGTGTCGTTACCGCACATGCCATCCACCGTGGCATCGCCGCAGGGTGCATTGGCCAGGCCTTTTTGGCAACCTCCCATGGTGCAATAGCCGAAGTTTTCAGGCAGATAACAGTCACCGCAGTCCTGGCAGTCGAATGCCGTGTATTTGAAGAGACGCTCCATGGCTGTAAATGACTTGGCCACTCGCCCCTGAGGATTCTTTTTGGCACCCAATGCGGCCATTGTCTTGGCAAAGGCATGATAGCCCTTATGTTCCGGGTCCAGCATGATGCGATGCATGGCATTGAACGATCGCTGACGCCAGGTTTTGGCGGGTTGGCTCAGAGCCGTGCGGTGGCCCTGGTCGTCGTACAGATAATAGGTTTGGTCCGGGGGGTAGCATAGATTGGTTTTGTGTTTTTCCCATGACGTGCCGATTTTGGCCGCCCTCTCCAGGATCTTGCAGAGAGTATTCACATCGTGAACGCCGCCGATATCCACGCCCCTGGCACCCATGGCCTTGTACATGGCCACCTGCTGGGCTGCACGGTCTATGTGCAAATCGAGGGTCTCTGACATGAGTGTGTCAAAGAGAGTGTCGCTGACATAACAGCCCGGCAGTTTGCCATCACGCATCAAACGGGGCGCCGGATTCTGGGTCGTCAAGAAATACACATTGCCCAGTACTGGTATGTCGATGTTTTCGTCCTTGAGATAACATATCAACTCGAACGATTTTCGCCAGTCCCAGCCAACCTGAGTGATCAAAAATTGGGCGCCGGCTGCGATCTTCTTTTCCATCTTGTAATACTGCTGCATCAGAGAAGGTTCAGTGTATTTGAAGGGTGACACGGCTGCACCTGGCAGGAAGACCGGCACCTCCTCCCATTGCCCTGGCTTGGCTTTGAAGATGGCTTGGCGATTCATTTTGGCCATCAGCTGTACCAGCCCCACGGATTCCAGGTCAAACACGCCCTTGGAAGAAACCGGCTTGTCACCTGTTAGGGCCAAAACGGTTTCAATGCCGCGTTGTTGATACCCTACCAGTGATGAAAACAAAGCATCCTTATTGTGATCCTTGCAGCTGAGATGTGGCATGACATCCAGATCATCGAGCAGCCCCTTGCCTGACAGGTTGGCCAGTATATCGGAGGGACAAAGATTGGCCACGCCTCCGGGGTTCTGAGGTAGGGTGATGCCCGCTACAGCAAAGCCGTCCGGTATGGACTTTGATCCCAACCCCTTCCAATCTGTGAGGAATCTTTCAATGGGCGCCATGGCATAGCCCGGTCCAGAGGTTAGCTCTACGGTCACTACAAACTCTGACGAACCAGACAGGTGTTTTCTGAGTTTTTTCATGGGCGTTGGAATTCTAATTATGCAGTCTCTCAATGTCTTTGCTGTTTGATCATGTCGCCATCTTACAGGATTTCTGACACAATAACTTGTAGTATATGGGTTGATAGTGGTACTAAACTGCTAATAAGTGCATGGTTTTATTGGTCGTGATTAAGCGTAAGTCTATTTTTAAAAAAGTATTGTGGTATTTTGGTGTCATGGTGGGTATGGAACGGTAAGTACTATGTTGCTGTGCTGTTTTCTCGCATGTCAGATTGACCGAATCCCTCTGCGATCCAGCCAGAGTCGGGATTCAGGATTCAGGATTCAGGAATCAGGGGTAAACGGTACTAACTTAAGCATGTTTGTCATCCCTTTTCTTTGTCGCGAGCTTTGTCGAGAGGCGGCCGGATGCCGCAAATGCAGGCTCTTTTGTCGTCGTTTCGATTAAGTTTTCGACAAAGCTCGCGACAAGGCTTGCCACAAGGTTGAGACGGGAGGAGCTCTTAAGTGCCATTCGAGTCGGGAGTCGGGAAAAAACTCGTTTTTTTCTGACTCCTTGGACTTTGCATAAGTCTTGTGTTATGAAACGCCTTTCAAGCCAATCTCGCTGGCCACTTCACACATGCCTGCCATGGTTTGCTCAATCAGATCGGGTAGATCCATGTTGAGCATGTCGGCACCTGCCTGTATCACGGCACGGTTAACCCCTGCGGCAAAGGACTTTTCTTTCCATTTCTTTTTGACGGACTTGACCTTGACGTCAAAGATGGACTTGCTGGGACGCACCAATGCTGTGGCAGCGATGAGCCCTGTCAGTTCGTCTACCGCATAGAGTGTCTTTTCCAAGTTACTGACCGGTTCAATATCAGTGCACAGATTCCATCCATGAGACAGCACCGCTCGAATGATCAGTTCGGGCCAGCCCTCGGATCGCAGTATCTCTGCTGTTTTGTGGCAGTGTACATCGGGGAATTGTTCGTAGTCCAGGTCGTGGACCAAACCGACCAGACCCCACAAGGCCTCGTCCTCACCCCGTTGCCGGGCCATATACCGCATGGCTGCTTCCACGGCCAGGGCATGTTTGATGAGGGCGTCGTTTTTATTGTATGTCTTCAGTAACGCCACGGCTGCGTCACGACTTGGCATGGTCTCTGTCATAATATCTATCTGCCTCTACTCTTCCTACGTTCTTAAGTTCCGACCTTCCTACCTTCTTACTCTCTTACCCTCTTACCTTTTCTCTTCATGGTGTGTCGGGACGACCAGAACCGGAACAGGGGATTTGCGAAGGATTGCTTCACTGACACTGCCCATGAGGAGTTGGTGCACGGCATTATGGCCGTGAGACCCCACGATGATCATGGAGACCTCATGCTTGGAGGCTTCTTTTAGAATGGTCTTACTGACCGGGCCTTCTAGCAGAAGAGGGATGACTGTTTCGTCATTTGACTGTAGTTTTTTAGCCAGTTCTTGTAGCTGATGCCGTTTTTCTCGGAGTTGGCGAGCTGCGGTATCACGTGTATTCTGCTGGGCTTGACTGTTGGCTGAAAATACGTCCACAGCCATACCTTCCCCCATGAATCCGACGTCAGGGCAAAAACCAACCACATTTGTCTGGGGTTCCGACACATGAATTAACCAGAGCTTCGCATGGGTGAAATGGCTCCATTTCTTGGCTTCGGACAGGATTGTTTCAAAGCCGTCAGAAAAATCAATTGCCACAAGAATGTTCATATTGTTTTGATCTCCTGATAATTCTCAATGCGTCTTAATCCCAGTTTAACGCATTATAAAGCAGACTGCAAGCCTGTGTCCATGTCCATTTTCGGGATACATGTGCAGAATTATGCATAGATGTACAAAAAATGGAATTCTTGTTACATTCACCCTGAAACATGGACTTACTCTGTGGTGTCAAAGCAGCCCTGCTTTCTTCAACACGCTCGCTACTTTGAGTCGCTCTGGTTCTCTGAAGTGGTGGAAAGGCTCGGCGATGAAGTCGTCACAGATGTTCAACAGGGACAACGCACATTTAAGACCCTTGATGAATGAAGAGGGGTGACGTCCAATCTGATAAAGTTTGCCGAGGTTGAACGCTTTTTCTTGGAGACGTGCCAGGGTTGTGTGGTCATTGTCACAGGTGGCCTGATAGATGTCGACAAAAAGACCTGGCCAAAGATTGGCGCCGCCACTGACACCACCGTGACCTCCGGCCCAGATGGATTCGGTCAGAAGTTCTTCCGGGCCCATGAGCAGGGTCCAGTCTTTGCGCTCTCGTGCGAGATGGATGACATGTTTGAAATACACCATATTGGCGGAGCTGTCTTTCAGTCCCATGATCTGTTCATGCTGCATAAGATGTTCAATCGTTTCCAAGCCATAGCCAACCTTGGTGAGGGTGGGCATGTTATAGAGAAACAAAGGCAGCGGCAATTCCGGTAGAAGGTGCCTGACATATTCTTCCAGTTCAGGCTGGCCTGCGGGAAAATAGTAGGGGGCTGCGAGGACCACGGCCTGGGCACCGGCCTGGGCGGCATGTTGGGCCAGATGTACCGACTCGGTAAAGGCCGTGTCCGTGATGCCCACCAGCACGGGCACGCGTCCATTGACTGCAAGGCAAGCCCGGTCAATCAGTTCACGTCGCAGACGATAACTGAGGCTGGGTGCCTCGCCTGTGCTGCCCAGGATAAACAGGCCGTGCACACCGCCTGCAAGGACGTGCTCGATGAGCCGTTGAAGGCCATCAATATCCAGCGTGTCTCTGCCACGCATGGGTGTCACAAGCGGAGGGATGATGCCTTTGAGGGGGCGGGGTAAAGGAGATACGTTCGACGTCATGAGGGTCTTCCTTTGACAAGTTTGGAGAGTTGGGTGACGGCCAGACCGGTCAACAGAATGGTGAGGGTGCCCACCACAATGGTCATGTAACTGTGCATGGGGTTTTTCAAGTGTGCCAGGGACTCTGGCCACCAGGCTTGTTGTGATAGAACCATCCAGCAAATAGCCAAGGCGCCCAGGCAGACACCTGTTGCAGCGCCCGCATTGGAGGCTTGTTTCGACATCATGCCCAAGAGGAACAGGCCCACAATGCCACCACTGAAGATACTGGCCAGCATCCACCAGGTGTCCAGGGCACTTTCCACACGCGTAAGGCACAGGGCGGTCGCTGTGCCCAGCACGCCCCACACAATGGTGGCACTGTGCAGCACACGCATGCGCTGCTGCTCTGTGGCCTGGGGTTTTATGTATCGCTGGTAGAAATCTGTCATGATCAGTGTGGCGGATGAATTAAGGCTTGTGGACACAGTGCTCATGGCTGCGGCAAACACTGCTGCGATCAGCAAGCCGGTCAGCCCCTGGGGCAGTTTGGCACCAATGAAGTGCGGAAAGACCTTGTCACCAATGTCCCTGTCTGTGAGTGTGGCCTGCTTTTCTTCGAGGGCAGTTGTGTAGGCAGGGTCAGTCACCGAGAGACCCTCTTTTTGCAGGGCTTGCCTGGCCACAATGGTCTTGACTTCATTGAGGTCCGCAGGATGTGTGTGGTAATAGGCAAACAGGGTCGTGCCTATGAAAAAGAACAGGGCAGAGACCGGGACATAGATCAAGCCCCCGAGCCAAACACTTTTTCTCGCCTCACGACCGGACTTCGATGCCACATATCGCTGTACATAACTCTGGTCAATGCCAAAGTTTTGGAGATTGATAAACAGGCCATACACCAGCACCAGCCAGAAGGTGGACTCCAGAACCGAGGGTTCGAAACTGCCCAGGCTAAATTTCTGTTGTTCGGCTGCTATGGTAAAGACCTGCTGAGGGCCTTCTGGTAAGCCCGCCAGCATGACGACCACGCATACAATAGCACCGGCTGTCAGCACCATGGCCTGAAGGGCATCGGCCCAGATCACGGCCACGAGTCCGCCCACAAATGCGTAGGCCGTGACAGAGACGCCTGTCACCAAAATCACCGTGGATAGTTTCCATCCCAGCAGTATATTCATGGGCAGGGCCATGAGATACATGACAGTGCCCATGCGTGCAATTTGAGTGAGCAGGTAAAACGTACCAGCATAGGTGCGTGCCCAGGGCCCAAATCGGCGTTCCAAATTGGCATACGCGGACACTTCACCGCTCTTACGGTAGTAGGGCAGGAACCACTTGACGGCGATCCAGGTGGCCAGGGGGAGTGACAGGCTAAAGACAAATGAATTCCAGTTGGCCACAAAGGCTTTACCGGGCAATGCCAAAAAACTAATGCTGCTCAGGTAGGTGGCAAAAATTGACAATCCGCATACCCAACCTGGTAAGGAACGGCTCGCCGCCGTAAATCCTTCTGTGGATTGGCTCTTTCTCCAAAAGAATACGCCAATACCCATCGTGCACACAAAGTACACGGCCAGCACGATTTGATCCATCACGCCAAAGTATTCGTTCATAAAGCCCCGACTGTAAAACAATGCAGATCCCATTCAGAAAACTGTGATGTGGATTGTATCCCGGTTTTTATAAAACACCAATAAAATGATGGTCTGCGATTGGGCGTTTGTTAATTACGGCTACTTGCCCAGCTTGTTCTTGACCTGCCCCTTGGCTTGTTCCCACAGTACTTTTAAATCAGGTCCAGCTCGGCCAGTGCATACTTCATAGGCAAAAATGTCCAGGATCACCAGGGGTGGTCCAAGCAGAACAACAAGCCAGAGGAATCGGGCATGTCCCAGTGACCCCATTGTAGCAAGGAACAGGGCAAACGTGGCTGCCACGGCACAGGTCGACAACGTGATTTTCTCCGCTCGACCCTCCACCTTCATCGCCTCGGGCCTGACGACTCCGACAAATATCCTGTGGATTTCATTTCGTGTCATCAAAATCAAGGCCCAGATCCCGAACCCAATGCCAAACAGGAATCCGGGGCTTGGTATCAGTTGGATGATACCAGCTGTTACGGCCAGTCCATAGGATTGAAATTGAACCATCCTCTGGGCTCCCACGCGTGTGACCAGACCAATCGCTGCGAAGGCCAGCCCCAAGATGCCCAGAGTGACTGAAATTGGGGACATGGCGCCCTCAGCCATGGCGAACCCCATCCAGCTGACCAGGATGGGCAGGGCGGTGATACAGTTTATCAGTCCCGCAATCTTCAGGCCGACGGCTGGCTTTTGAAGCCTTTTCCGAATAGATGAATAATCATTCTCTGAAAAGGAGCCATACGAAGTGACTGATGCATTGCCTGATACGATTGCCTCTAGATCTGTCTTCACTTCGCTGGCACGCTGGTAGCGTTTTTGGGGCTCTTTATCCAGAGCTCGAATGACCACCTTATCCAGTCTGATGTCCGTGTGCGTTTTCTCCGACGGTAGGGCGAATCGTCCTAAGGGCAACTCGCCTGTCAGCATTTCGTAAAATACGACACCCAGCGAGTAGATATCGGCGCGATGATCCACTTCATTGGGATGCTCGATCTGTTCAGGGGCCATGTATTGTGGGGTGCCCATGACCTGTCCAGCGTGTGTCAGGGAATATCCCATGGCCGGGCGATCCACCAGTTTGGCCAATCCGAAGTCAGCAATCTTGACCTGTCCTTTTTTGGTCAACAGAATGTTTTCAGGCTTGATGTCACGATG
The DNA here is from genome assembly GCA_964494325.1 of uncultured Pirellulales bacterium. Taxonomy (GTDB): domain Bacteria; phylum Planctomycetota; class Phycisphaerae; order Sedimentisphaerales; family Anaerobacaceae; genus JAIPFM01. The sequence continues at coordinate 26,704 of CAZBTJ010000052.1, read as the reverse complement.
AACAATCCCTTCCTGGTGCGCAAACTCCAGGGCTTCACAAATCTGGGGTGTAATGGCCAGTATATCAGGGACTGAGAGATCTCGGCTTTGAATCGCTCGACGCAGATCCAAGCCATCAACAAACTCCATGATAAAGTAGTACAGGTTATTTTCTGTACATCCGAAGTCATAAACCGAAACAATGCGTGCGTGGTTCAGCCTGGCCAGAGAACGTGCTTCACGGAGGAATCGTTCGGAAAAGGTTTTTGTTTGGCCGATATGGGGCGGGAGAATCTTCAAAGCCACCAACCGATCCAGATGCATTTGACGGGCCTTGTACACGGCGCCCATGCCCCCTTGCCCGAGCAGTTCGATGATTTCAAGATGTGGGAACTGTCCGGTCAATTCTGCGGGTTCAGGTGGTATGAATACGGTCAGGGGCATGGCCTTTGTAGGTACATCGCTCTGGTCAACTGAAGAGGCGCCTGGTTGGCCGGTTTTCAAAAGGCATGTTGGACAGAGCCCCAGTGGTGCATCATGGGACCGCTTATTGCCGCATTCTGAACAATACTTATCTTCTGCCATATCACGGTATCCTTTTAGGCAAGACTCGCTTTGGCCCAGTTATATCTGAAGTTTTGCAAACTTCGAGTTTTCAGTTTTCAGTAGGCAGTTTACAGCAGGAAAAACGCGTTTTTCTAAAAACTTAAAACCAAAAACTATACACCACAGGGCTTTTTGCAAAAGTCCTGTTAGAATCAATTCAGTCTTTTATTGAATAACACACCAAATGTTGCTTAAAACGCAGGTACAGTCTGTCATTGGCAAGCACAGGCAGGGTCCAGACTGGTCCTTTGACATCGCCCAGCGCCTTGGGCATTTCTGTGACCTTGATGAAGGTCTCTGGGTTGGGTTTCATCAGAAAAAGATTGCCCTTGATATCGAGACACAGGAGGTGTCCATTGACAGACACACAGGTGCCCCAGCCCATTTGCTTGGTGGACCAGCTTTCCACGCCGGTGGCTAGTTTAATGCATTTGAAGACGCCCTTGTTCTGTATGCTCTGACCAGAATAGCCGTAGAGGAATCCGTCCAGGAAGAATCCATCCGAGTGGTGTGCTGCCATGATCTTGTTGGTCCATACAATGTTGGCCTCAGTGTCACTGACCTTCAATAGTTGGGCGCCTGTGCCATATCCTGATGTGATAAAGACGGTATTATTGATGACTAGCGGTGTTGTCGCATTAACGCCGTAGGGCGTTTTCCAGGGGATGTTCCACAGTTCTTCGCCCGTGTTCCTATTCATGGCAGCCAGGCCATTTCCATGGAAAACCAGAGCGGCTGGCGTATTCTCCAGCGACAGGGAAATGACCGGGGCGTAACCTGCATCACCCTGACCAGATGTCCATATCACTTCACCATTGAGTTTATTATATGCGATGACACGTGTTGTGCCGCCGCCCTGGACAATGACGAGTTCATCTGTCACGTGCGGTGAAGAGGAGTGGCCCCAGTTAGGTGCCTTGCCTCCTTTTGCCTGGACGTTTTTTTGCCAGAGTATGGCCCCATCATGGAGCGCCCAGCACACGAGATCCCCACTGCGTCCAAAGGTATAAATGCGATCTTCATCAATCGTGGGAGTGGCTCGCATGCCTGCGCCGTGACTACTGGTTGCGGTCGCTGCATAGTGGTTCTGCCAGAGCAGGTCGCCGTTGTTGGCGTTCAGACAGAAGATCAGGTCTTTGTCCGCATCGCGGCCGCACACAATCACACGATCTCCTTGAATAACTGGCGCTGACCATGTCGCACTGCCTGGACCCTGGCACAGATAGTCCACCTGCCAATGCTGTTTGAGCCCGTGTGACCAGTCCGTTTTGATGCCTGTTATCGTACACTTGGCGTCCCCGCTACTCCCTCGCCAACAAGGCCAGTCCGACTCGCCTGTCTGACGTAGTGCTTCTGCTGGTTCGATCGCCTGCGGAATGTCTTGCGATGGACTACTCAAATCTTCTGTGCCAGCCAGAATCTCAGCACTCTCCCAGTTGAGCATTACGAATATGCCCACTCCAAGCACCAAAGCACCCATCAATCCCAGTATAATCTTGAGCCATATTTTTGTGGTTTTGCCCATTGTCTGTTTCCCTGATTTAGTTAGTGGATTAGGCGTGGCGTTTCCATTATTTTTTCTCCCAGGTGGTTACTTCACTGAGGGTATGCTCAAACCTGTTTTGTGTGATGCGTAACACAAATGGAATCTTTGTGGCTTCACCGATCGGGGTAAAGTAAGGAGCGAGTATATCGTGCAGGGCTGATAGGGTGGTGTAGGGTTCGCCATTTTTCCGGATACCTCCGAGCCACTTGTCTTTTTCTGTGATGGTTTCGTCCCAGCTATAGGGTGAAGTGATCACGAGCAAGCCGCCAGGGGTCAGGCGTTCGTGGATGCTTGTCAGGAACTTGTGGGGGTCGTACAGCCGGTCAATGAGGTTGGCAGCCAGGATGAGGTCATAGTTTGTGTAAAGTTCTTTGAGATTACAGGCATCTGCCTGGAAAAAGTCAACGTGACCGGGCAGGGCATCCAGGGTAAGATCTGTGAGTGTGACCTCTTGATAACTCACCAGCTCCCCTTCTTCGAGACGGGGATAACGGATGAATCCCTGTTGCAAAAGCTCAACGCCCACTTGAATTTGCCGGACGGAAAAATCGAGACCCGTGACATGATCGAATTCGTGTGCTAATTCAATGGCGGCTCGGCCGACAGAACAACCCAGGTCCAGGGCTCTACGTTTTGGTTTGTCCTGGGTGTGACGCAGGCACAGGGCGGCCAGGGCCTGTGGAAAATTGGGCACGTCAAAATAAGTTTGTCCGTAATGAAACTCGCAATAGCGTGCAATGGAGTCATCCATGTCGTAGGTGTCCACAGTCTCGGCCACGTGTAGGGCCGATTCAATGGTGCGAAATCCAGCGTGCTGATAAAAGTGACGCCGGAATGCGTAGCGAGCGTGGCGTGTGGCTTCATTGCCCGTGGAGATCCAGGCGCCTCCTTTGATGAGGTTGTGTTTGGTATCGAAGGTGGGGGTGGAGAAGTCATCGTAATGGGGGTGGATTTCAAAGCCCTGATACGCGGTAATGGAGGTTTCTGTCCACTGCCAGACATTGCCAATGATGTCATAGAAGTCGCCGACCCTAAACTGAGTGACTGGACAGGATGAGGCATAGTGTTCCAGGTTAATGTTGCCCGGTGCTGAGGTCCAATCGGGCTGATCTGTGTCGAGCAAGGTATCGCGTAATCTATGCCACTCGGCCTCTGTGGGCAGACGCAGGGGTTTTCCAGTTACGCTGCTTTGCCAATTACAAAAGGCCTTGGCCTCCAGATAGTTTACTTCCACAGGCCAGTCCCAGGGCATATCAATTTCTTCGACCATACATCGCAATCGATAGGTGCCTGGGCCGATGAGACGCCAGAAGCGGGGGTGTTCAGCCCGTTGGTATAGACGCCACTGCCAGCCTTCGTGGGTCCACCATTTTTCCGTTTGGTATCCGCCCGCTTTAATAAAGCCGAGAAATTCCTTATGGCTCACCAGCATCTGGCTGGCACTAAAAGTCTCTACCTGTTCATGGTGCTGGCCATATTCGTTGTCCCAGCCGTACAGGGCGTGATCTCTGCCTTTGCCCATTTGTACTGTTCCTGGTGCAACGGGGAGCCACGTATTTTGTGGTGGATCCCCTGCAGTGTCACAGATATCCCAGAGCGGATGAGATCGAACTTGATCCAGGGGGAGTTGTCGTATGAGGACCGATGACGTTTCCAGGTGGATGCGTGCATGTTCAATGCCCATCAGGATCACCCACCACGGATGGTCCCAGGTAATGGGCAGAGCCAGTGGCAGCGTTTGTATGAGTTGATCCACGGTGGCTCGAACTTGATTGCGATAGGCCTGAACCGCGTCCACAGTGGGCCAGTCATAATGGGTTTCGTTCAAGTCATCCCAGGACATTTCATCCACGCCCACGGAAAACAAAGACTCAAACGCAGAATTGATACGCTGGTCAATTAACTGAGCCTGAATCAATTTGTTGATGTAGAAGACACCCGTATGGCCGAAATAGAAAATCAGCGGGTGTCGCAGCGGATCCGCACGTTGGTAAAAGGTCTCCTCGTACTTCAAGACTTCCAGCAGAGCCTCGTCAATGTCGAATGTGGCGTGGAAGTACCTCAAAATTTCGGTACGCTTCTGCTCAGGATCCTTCCCGTGGAGTACAATCGTACGGGTCTGACGCAAAGTGGGGTCGGTTCGCCAATCTGTCTGTGGTCGTTCTTTCATTCTGATTCCCTTTCTACGGCCCACGCAATTAAGATGTCAAAAGCATACTGGCCGAACAAAGAAAGGTCAAGGGGACGCTAGTCATGATCATGTCCATCATATATCCAGAGCGGCTGGCACTTTCCGGCTTTGACAATGTCATCACAAAAAACCGACAATACAGCCTGCGAACAAAACTACCCATCTTTAAATAGGGCCAATGCCTCGTCTGATTTTTGACTCATGTGCAATTTCCTTCGAAACAACCAACAACCAACAACCAATTACGAACAACGAACAACCAATAACCAACAACTATGTTTTACATATATCCCTTTGCCTTGAGCAATTCAGCCATGAGAATGGCGCCGTCTGCAGCCCCACGGATGGTGTTGTGTGAGAGCCCCGCAAATCGAATGTCAAAGACTGGGCAGGCACGCAAACGGCCCAGGGTTACAGCTATACCTTGACCCGTGTTACGGTTCAGTCGCGGTTGGGGTCGGCTCGATTCTTCACGATAGATCATCGCTGGGATAGGCGCAAACGGCAACTCCAGTCTTTGGGGTTCACTAACAAAGCTTGACTGATTTTTTGTACACCCAGTTCAATTCGTTCAGGGTCTGCATTGGAGAAGTTCAGACGCA
>CAZBTJ010000052.1:0-21680 GCA_964494325.1 uncultured Pirellulales bacterium | reverse complement strand
TTTTGTACACCCAGTTCAATTCGTTCAGGGTCTGCATTGGAGAAGTTCAGACGCAAACAGGCTTCACCGCCGCCATCCACAAAGAATGCGGTGCCTGGTACAAAGGCCACTTTTTCCTTAATGACCAGCTCAAATAGTGCCATGCTGGAGTATCCCGCCGGTAACGTGACCCACAGAAACATACCGCCCTGAGGCCGTGTAAAGGTGACACCAGGCGGCATATATGTTTCCAGGGCCTGGATCATGATGTTACGCTGTTGTCGATAGCAGGCATTCACCTGCTTCACATGGGTATCCAGATCATTGTCCTGGAGATACTGGTAAAGAATCTGCTGGGCCAGGGTATCGGTATGCAGGTCTGTGGCCTGCTTGACCAGGTTCAGCTTGTCCAGAATGGATTGTTCTGCATAAATCCAGCCAATGCGCAGGCCTGGAGCAACAGTCTTAGAAAAGCTGCCCAAAAGAATCGTGTTCTTGGGACGCAGAGTTGTGAGCAACGGATGCTGCTTTCCTTCAAAGCGGAGCTTGCCATAGGGATCGTCTTCAACCAGTATTATCTGTCGCGTGTCAGTCGTTTAGCCAGCAATATTGTCATATCAGTTCACCAGGCAAAGAATTATTATTCAACTCAAAAAAAAAGGCCTTTCAGAGTGGATACCCTGAAAGGCCTTGGTTTTAATCAGAGGTCGAATCAGGGCAAAGGCCATTTCCACTTAATGGTGGTTGTTTTTGTGGTGGCTTTGGTCATGGCAACAAACTTGGCGCAGAACATCTTTAAATCGCCACGCGATGTGATGGTGTTTTGAACGACGTGTTGCGCCGCCTGAAGCATAAATTATTCCCTAATAAATTACTATTAAAACAGCCATTGTGAAGTTTAGGTGCGGGTTTGTCAAGTTTTTTAAAAAGGTTTTTAGTTTTTGCAGGACTTCAGGTATTATTTGGCAAACCATTTTTATCAAGGAGTTAATGAATGGCAAAACAAGACACCTTGGCTTGTATTAAGGGATCTGGCCTGATTGGGATCATACGTTCTGAGAATTCTGCCGGTTTGGTTGAAGCGGCCCATGCATTATACAAAGCAGGAATTCAGGCGGTTGAAATCTCCTTGACCACGCCGGGGACTTTGGACACTGTCAAAAGAATTATGAGGAGTTTGACTAATGAACTGTTCTGATTCCAATCAGTTTTTTCCGGATGTGACCTGTTCTTTGGAAGAAGCGCAAATGGTATTGGTCCCTGTGCCCTATGATGGAACGAGCACTTGGGGGAAAGGTGCCGACAAGGGGCCCAATGCGATCATTGAGGCATCTGAGCATCTCGAGGCATATGATATTGAGACACGATACGAGGTGTGTGATCATGGGTTTTATACGGATGAGCCTGTCCTAGAAAACCGCAGTCCAGAGGCTATGACGCAGGCTGTCTATGCCCGAGTCAAGCACTGGCTGAGTCTAAACAAGTTTTGTATGGTGCTTGGTGGTGAGCATTCCGTGAGTATAGGGGCTGTGCAGGCGCATGCCGAAAAAGTATCGGATTTGACCGTACTTCAATTGGATGCCCATTCAGATCTGAAAGAAGAATATCACGGATCGAAATACAACCACGCCTGTGTCATGGCTCGGGTTCGAGAATGGTGCTCCTCTGTGCAGGTGGGTATTCGCAGTATGGATGTTGAGGAGTTGTTTCGGGTGAAACCGGATCGCATGTTCTTTGCTGAGGATATTTTCGGACAGTCCGCTTGGGTGGAGCGAGCCATTGGCAAAATGTCGTCCAATGTGTATGTCACTATTGATCTGGATGTGTTTGATTCTTCAATTATGCCCAGTACAGGCACGCCTGAGCCAGGAGGGTTGTTCTGGTACGAGATGATGTATTTTCTGCATCGTGTATGCAAAGAACGCCGGGTTGTGGGATTTGATGTGGTTGAATTATGTCCCAATGAGGTGAACAAAGCGCCTGATTTCCTTGCGGCAAAGCTGATTTACAAATTTGCGAGTTATATTTTTTCAGCGTATTAAAAAAAATATGTTGGGGTATGTCTGATAAACACGGAGATGCTTGGGGCGTGATCTCGGTTCTATAGTTTAATGGGGCAAGCGTGCCTTTTGTTTATGTCTGCTTTATTGACTTTGGCCTTCCAAAAAGATACACTAGCCCTTGTCGATTGAACCTAGGCGATCGGCAACAGGATTTGGGGGATAGAAAAATCCTTCCTACGATGGCAAAATGGATTGCTTGATGTTGGATTACGATACTCTTTGAAGTGGGGACTTTGAAAGAGCGATCGTGGGGGCGGAATTAGATGACACTCATTTTTTCATGTTTCATCTCACCAAGGACTGGGTCCTGCTCTGACATAGATTTGGATCTTTGATCATTTCGTAACACGCATCACAAATGGATTGAATTGTTATTCTGTTGTGGGCGGTCCGCAGCAAAAATTAGGATTCTTACAAACATGAGAACCGTGGGGGTTTACCAATGAAGATGTACAAACTTTTAGCGATTTTAGGAATTGTTGCATTTCTGATGCCGTCTATGACAGTCAAAGCAACGACACTGGGTACCGTGGATATTTCTGGTTCAGTGCGTGGTGCGAATGGTGTCGCCGATGTGTATGGTGGCGGATACGCGGGACAAAGTGTGTTTACGGGTGCCTATCTACTCAACAAAACATCAGGTACGAGCGCTGGTACATTGTGGGACAATGGTTCTGTGTCGGGTTTCTGCATTGAATTAGATGAGTCAGCACCGCATTCCGCATACACCTATGAAGTGGTTGGCGTGAGTGACGCGTATTCCGGTTTGCTGAATGAATCCGTGGGTATTGAAAAATCCAATTATCTCAGTGAGTTGTGGGGACGTTACTATGACCCTTCTTGGACGGACGGTTCTTATGACCTTCCTGACAACAGTTCTGCTGCGGCATTCGCCGCTGCTGTATGGGAAATTGTATATGAAGACCTTCCTGCTTCATCCTATGGCTGGGATGTTACCGAAGACAGTGCACCTGGAATTTCAGGATTTGCCATTGATGGCATAAATTCTTCTACAGCAAATGCTTGGTTGGCCAGTCTTGATGGTACGGGGCCAATGACTGATCTGGCAGTATTTACCAATGATGGCAATCAGAATTACCTTGTGGCAGTGCCCGAACCGACAACGATGTTACTCTTGGGTGTGGGTGGTGTTCTGGGTGCGATGCGAAGAAAGAAAAGACTGGCCTAAGGGAGTGGTTGGCGTGGAGGCTTTTTCTTAGATGGATTTTATTATCATAGGATTGAGTATAAAGACATTCTGAAGTGCGAGTCAAGTTTGGATAGACTTGCGATCGTAACTAAGTGTGACAAAGGCATGCCAGCCTCAAAGACAGGGGCAACTGAGCATAATAAAATATAAATGGATTGTTGGGGGAACAAAGATGAAAAAGATATTAGGATTTACAGTATTGTTGATTTTGGCAGCAACACCCTGTTGGGCTATGCCATTGGTTGAGTTCAGTCCGGACCCTTCCACCGCTGGCAACTGGAGTTACAATGGTGCCATTGGTGTACTGAGTTTTGATCAGGATATTGCGGTGGACAAGGCGATAAGCAGTACCAGTGACGCTTTTGTGAATGCTCATGTCTATCTGCCTTCATTTTATGTGTCAGGTGATAGTGGCACATACGCTTTGACCACACTGGGATCTTCAGATGTGAGATTCACCGATTCGACTGGCACAGTGACCTATATGACTGGGTCACTCGGGGACGGAGACCTCCACACAATCGGCACGGTTGCCGCTGGGTACAGTCACTTTCAGAGTGATATAACCAATATACAGATTACACCGGAAGGTCAGGCTCTGGGGTCGGGTGCCCTGGATTTCCTTTCCTACCTGTCAAGTCCTTCCCTGGATTTTGACATGTCCCTTCAAGGCGGCAGTGGTTCAAACTATCACAGCTTTGCCGCCATGATTGATGGTGGCTTTTCGGGCACCAGCGGTTTCAGCGGTTCCATGTCTGTGCCAGAACCGACCACCCTCGCTCTCTTGGGAATTGGGTCTTTGGCCTTGGCCCGAAGACGACGTAGAACAAGTTAATTAAGCCCCCCTTGATTATATGGAAGGAAGTTGGACCGTAGCAGAACGCTGCGGTCCAACCCATTTTAATATTTAGGGATCATGGATTCTGCCTGGTGCGTTTTTTTCATTTTTGCCATGAAGAGTCACATGAGGCATGTCCCTTGATCGGGATACGCCTCATTCTTTTTGTGCGTCCAAGCGGTTCATTCTTGGCGAGGTGCTGTTAGTGGCGCAAATTTTAGGCGAACGATATCTTCAACCATGGTAGTCTGGGTTAGACGTACACCCTTGTCGTTCACTTCAAAAATCGGGTCAAAGGGTGTGTCTTCCATGAGGGAGGCTGCAATGAGCACGCGAGGATCGGTGGATTCTGCGTACATCATGCCAAATTTTTCCTTGTACATTTGTTTGGCTATGTATTTGGCCAGGAGAGTGATGTTCATAGCGCCGATCTTGACGCTTTGAATGTGTACGTTCAATTTTCCATCCTCAAGCATTTGGAGCAGGCCTTGGACTGTGACTAACAGGTCAATACCCTCAACATTGGCTGTGCCGGTCACGGTGATCCCATTCTCATTGAACTCAGCTTTGGGTTGCGCAAACGTGATATTCTCCGATCGCTGAGGCCACTTGGCAGAGGCAATGGCCTGATTGATTCCCGCTTCAAGTACATCAATTTCAAATGTTTCATTTTTTTGCGCATTATTGTGCATCTGTGAGTACAAATACGTCAGATACCGGCTGAACTGCCTTGGCCCCTCCTCTGGTTGAGTACGCATGTCAACAGGTTCGTATCCAGGGGGTTTGTACAATAACAGGACAATAATGATGCCTGCAAAAATCACATCGGCACTCAGCCAAATGAGCAGCTTATATCTTCTCTTGAGTCTTTTCTTCGGCGTCTTCTCGCGGGTGTCCAATGGGTGTCCTTTAATTATTCATGACTTGTGGCTTAGTCTGCAATTAAGCCTTGCTACCGGGCTTCAGTGAGATTATAGTGATTTGCCTGTGTGATAAAAGGACTTTTCTTGGTGGTCTGATGGTTATTTGAATAGGTCTTCAAGTTATGTTCAAAAACGGTCTTTATGTACGGATCGACTAAGGAAGAAAGACGAAAGGATGGTTAAGGTAAATGGCAAGTCATTTTGCTGATCGGCTGTGTGAGGCAGTTCAGGCCAAAAAAACGAGTTTAGTAGTTGGATTGGATCCGGTCTACAGCCGGTTGCCCGCAGCGATTAAGAATCATCGGCAAATGAATGATGAGCAGGACGCCGCAGCAGCGGTGGATGCGATCTTTGACTTTTGCACTCAAGCCATGCGTGTTATTGCACCTATGGTGCCTGCTGTTAAAATCAATATTGCCTATTTTGAGAAGTATCTTGGAGAAGGCATAGAGACCTATTATTCTCTTGTGGCAGAGGCCGAGGCCCTGGGGCTTGAGATTATCGGAGATGTCAAACGTGGAGATATTGGTCATACTGCCGAGCACTATGCTGAAGCCCACCTTCAGAATTCCGAACTTGTAGGGTTGGAAGACACGATCACGCCTGATGCCATCACCATTAATGGCTTTGCTGGCGCAGACGGCATTGTCCCATTTGCGAATGTTGCGGATCAGCAGGGCAAGGGGGTGTTTGTCTGGGTGCGTGGGAGCAATCCTTCAGCTGCTGCGATACAGGACTTTGTGGGCGCAGACGGCCAGAAATGGTATGAGAAGCTGGCTCAGGAAGTCGCAGCCATTGCCGAACAGCCTCAGCACATGGGCGAATCTGGCTACAGCAATATTGGTATGGTTGTGGGAGGTACTTCCCCGGAAGAAACCACTGCCTTGAGAAACACCTATGACAAAATGTGGTTTCTTGTGCCTGGGTATGGTTCACAAGGGGCTTCTGCTGTTGATTGTATTCGTTTCTGTAAAACCGATGGTACTGGGGCATTGATCAATGCGTCACGTTCCATCATTTATGCTTACGAGAAACCGCAATATAAAGAACAATTCGGTGAGAATTGGAAAAAATGCATTGAGCAGGCTGTGATTGATGCCAAGGTCGACCTGTCCAATGCCATGCAAACCAAACTGTAACGCATGAATCTATGTGGTAAAAAGGTCCTTGTTCTGGGGTTGGGCCGCTTTGGCGGTGGTGCTGATGTGGCCCGGTATATGGTCCAGCAGGGGGCTCAGGTTACTGTGACTGACAAAGCGTCTCAGGACTCTCTGAAATCCACGCTGGATCAAGTTTCTGATCTATCAAACCTTACATTTCGTCTGGGTGAGCATCTTTGGTCTGATTTTGAACAAGCAGACTTGATTGTGGTCAATCCAGCTGTGCCTCCTGAGATGTCTTTTCTGAAAAAGGCTCGAGATCTGGGGATTGCCATGACGACCCAGATCAATCTGTTTCTCTCTATGTGCCCGGCGACAGTGGTTGGCATTACTGGGGCAAACGGAAAAAGTACAACCACTGCATTGTGTGCCCACATTTTGAGTCATGCCAGGCAGACTTGTTCAGTTCCTTTTGGACGTGTTTGGCTGGGGGGCAATATTGGCAACCGCCCCTTATTAACGCAGATGTGTGACATGCAGTCTGAAGATGTTGTGGTTCTTGAGCTGTCCAGCTTCCAAACCGAGTGGTTGGGCCAATCGGGTGTACATATTGCCTTGTTAACCAACCTGACGCCCAATCATTTGGATCGTCATAAAACCTTTGAGGCGTACTGTGATGCCAAGGAGCGTCTCTTTCTTACGCAGGTTCTCACGCCGCTCAGGCCGGGGCTGTTGCTATTTTGCGCAGATGATCCGGTGGGACAGCAGTGGTATGCCAAATACCAGGGCCAAAAAAACTCTACGTCTGCGGTTTATACGGCTGATAACGTCTCTGATCTGCTTAGGCGAGCTTGCCCGCTTGTCGGGCGAGCCAATCTGACAAATCTTGCAGGGGCATCAGCGATTGCCAGGCATTTGGGTGTATCTGATGAGGCCCTTGTTGAGGCTATGAAGACATTTAAGCCGCTGGATCACCGCTTAGAGCTGGTGGCAGAGCATCAGGGTGTTCGTTGGTTCAATGATTCCATTGCGACCACACCCGAAAGTGTGATGGTCGCTTTAGATGCCTTTGGTTGTGGACGAATTCTCATTGCCGGGGGGTATGACAAGGGGCTCGCATTGGATAGCTTGGCAAGGGCCATTGTTCAGCAGGCCAAGGCTATCATTCTTCTTGGACAAACCGGACCCACCCTGAAACAGGCTATCAAAGACTGTGATCCCGATTTTGAGCCTGTTTTCATGGTGCAAACGCTGAAAGAAGCGGTGATTAGGGCAAATGATTTGGCAGATTCAGGTGATGTCGTTTTGATGAGTCCTGCGTGTGCCAGTTATGATATGTTCGATAATTTCCAGGATCGCGGCGATCAATTCAAACAATGCGTACTTGATTTGATCTGAGCGTTCGTTTGGCCAGTCTAGTTATCGGAATGTTTTGCCCGTTCTTGCCAATAAAATCACAGTAAAACAAGTCAGATGGCATCGCAATTACGGAGGAATCCAATATCCCGCCAATTTATCACGATTCAAGATGGCCACGGCATTAAGTGCATCTGAGCATTCGACGATGAGTTCATCATGGATGAATCGCTCAATAATGTGAATTTTGTAATAAGGCGGCGTCATGGATAATGCACAAGACCGAAGATTTGAAGGACGATTGAAGTATCACTGGCCCATCTGGTATGCGGATACAGGTAACGAACAGGTGGTTCAGGGGCAGATGATTGACGTGTCAAGTAAGGCCGCAGCTTTCACGTGCTGTGAGGATTTTTTTCCGTATGAAGATCAATGGGTCACGGCGCGTTTTAGTATCCCCCAATATGGGGAAGATCAATCTTTCAATATGGCGGATTGCATTCGTACAGGCCATATTTCTCGCGTTGAGCAGGTCAGTGATCACATAAACAGGGTTGTGATGCAGTTTCATCAGCCGCTGGATTTCAAACCTGGTGAGCAGCAGGTTGAGCTTTATCCGGCATTGACTGAACCTGAGTTGGTATGACACCAAAGAAACAAAGAATTCTCTGAAGTTTCAGGGTCGCGTTTGAAGAGCCGATTGCCATCGGCTCTTTTTTTATGCGCTGGGTGATAAATCCTCGCTGGAGATTGACTTGGTCAGACCAATAAACTAAACTACCGTTTTGCTTGATGGATCACAAAATAATGCTTTCCAACAGTTCGACTATATGGATCTGAAGGACATTTTTGACAATGAGTGCCAATAAAAAAGAGTACTGTGGTTTGTTTGCCATTTACGGTGATGAAGATGCTGTGCAAAAGGCTTATTTTGGACTTTATAGTCTCCAGCACAGAGGGCAGGAAGCTGCAGGTATTGCATCTAGCGACGGTGAAACTATTAGTTGTTACAAAGGCCAAGGTACCGTAGGGCGGGTTTTTCGGGCCAGCCGGGGGGTGTTAGAAAAACTCAAGAACCCCATAGCCATCGGGCATGTGCGATATTCCACTACAGGGGCCAACGTGGCTGAAAATGGGCAACCATTGGTGGCTGAATATTCTCGTGGCCAGGTCGCAGTGGCGCATAACGGCAATCTCATTAATGCTGCTTTGCTGCGTGATGAGTATGAAGCGTATGGTAGTATTTTCAAGTCAACCAATGACACGGAGATTATTATTCATCTGCTTGCCAAGCCGTCTCATATGAGCAAGCCAGATCCACTGGCTCACGTGCTAAACCATCTGCAGGGTGCTTATTCCCTGCTTTTTTTATTCCCGGATCGCATTGAAGCGGCCAGAGATCCTTATGGCATCCGGCCATTGTGTCTTGGTAAAACCGAACAGGGTAAATTTGTGGTGGCCAGTGAAAGCTGTGCCCTGGATGCTATCGGCGCTGAATTTGTGCGTGAAGTTGAGCCTGGTGAAATTATTACATTGGACAAAAATGGCATGAGCAGTCGGTTCTTTGTGACACCCGGGACGGTGACGCCAGCTCATTGTATTTTTGAGCATGTTTACTTTTCAAAGCAGAATTCATATCTCTTTGGGGAAGGTGTGCATCAGCTGCGTAAAAAACTGGGTCGTCAACTTGCCATTGAAAATCCAAGAGAAGCCGACGTGGTGATTCCTGTGCCGGACTCTGGCACCAGTGCAGCCATTGGCTATGCTGAGCAGAGTGGCATTCCCTTTGATATGGGATTTGTGCGAAGTCACTATATTGGACGAACCTTTATTTCGCCCACTCAGGAGCTGCGTGAATTACAGGTCAATCTTAAACTCGCCATTATCCCCAGTGTCGTGCGTGACAAGCGTGTGGTTGTGGTGGATGACTCCATTGTTCGCGGCACCACCACGCGGGGAAAAATTCGGGCCCTGCGCCAGGCCGGTGCAGATGAGATTCACATGCGAGTCAGCTGTCCTCCAATTCGTTATCCCTGCTATTATGGTGTGGACTTTCCCACAAAAGAAGAGCTGGTGGCTCACGAAAGAAGCATGCAGGATATCAAAGATTTTCTGGAAGTTGATAGCCTGGGGTATATCTCTCTGGAAGGTATGCTGGCCTGTGCCAAATTGCCTGAAGATCATTATTGCACGGCCTGTTGGAGTGGAAAATACAGGATTCCTGTTCAGGTGACGCAGAATAAGTTTTGTATGGAACGCCACCAAATGCGTTTGTTTGAAGATGTGGATGTGTAAGCCTGTTACGGAAGACTCATTATGACTGAATACGCAAGCTACGAAAAATCAGGTGTCAGCATTGATGCCAATGACAAAATGGTCGGACAGATCTATTCCAGCTTGGAAAGTACATTTAGTCCACGCGTTATCTCTTCCAAAAACGGCTTTGCAGGTATGTTTCGTCTGGACTACAACAAGGCATTCAAGAAAAATTACAGGAATCCAGTACTCGTGGCCTGTACCGATGGTGTGGGCAGTAAGGTCCAGCTTGCCGCCATGGCAGGTAAGTATGATACTGTGGGCATTGATCTGGTCGCCATGAGTGTCAACGACATGCTCGTGGTGGGTGCAGAGCCGCTATTCTTTCTCGACTATCTCGGCGTACACAAGCTTGAACCAGAATTTATAGCCCAACTTGTTAAGGGTGTGGCTGCCGGATGTGACATGGCAGATTGTTCTTTGATTGGTGGCGAAACCGCTGAAATGCCGGACACCTATAGAAAAGACGATTTTGATATGGCAGGGTTTGCTGTGGGGGTGGTTGAGCGTGGCTATACCATTGAGGGGGATCAAGTCAAGCCAGGTGATAAAATCTTAGGCTTGGCCTCCAGCGGCTTACACAGTAATGGTTATACGCTTGCTCGTGACATCTGTTTCAAACGGTGCCAGTATGCCATGACCGATGCCCCTGAAGGTTTGAATGGCGCCCAGCTTGGCGATAAGCTTCTGGCGCCTACGCGCATTTATGTCCAGCCCGTGGTTAAGGTGCTTGCAGAACGTAGGAAAAACCAAGTGATTCATGCCATGGCCCACATAACAGGTGGGGGACTTGTCGGCAATGTTCCGCGCGTGTTGCCCGATACATGTGACGCTTTTATTGACACCAATGCTTGGCCCGTTCCTGACATTTTCCCATTCCTTCAGAAAAATGGACCTGTCCAAACCGATGAGATGTACCGTGTTTTCAACATGGGCATTGGTTTTGTTCTGGTTGTAGATCCCCAATCAGCCCAGGCCGTGGCTGAATCCCTGGCTACCCATGGTGAAAAAGTTTATCACATAGGCCAAATCACCGAAGGTACAGGTCAGGTCAAGCTCAGCTGAGTATGCCCTCCTTCTCCAGTCATCTTGAATTATCTTGCCCCTGATGGTATACTGGTATCTTCTCTGTGAAAAGATTTGCCTTTATAGGGGGGAGTTGGACAGGAGGCAATGACTCAATCATGCCCTCCATCTCAAGAGATTCTGGCGTGTCCGGGAAACAGGGACGTGACGCGTATTTGGATGCCCTTGCTTTGGATACTCGCATCCCCAGTATGCCTGTAGCCATACCGGTTGGCATGCCTGTGGGTCTGGATTTGTATCCGACAAATCAACTTTTGTTTGAAACACTCGATTACCGCGGTACCTATGCATTTGCTGCCTGGAAGTGGCGTATTGCAGAAGTCACTTTGAAACATGAGTTGCCCCTGGTTCCGGGCGAAAGACCCAAATTTGAGATAGAATCTGTGTGGGAGTCAGAGGAGATCAGTGACAAAGACCAACGTGCTATGACAATCGGTTCTCATCTTGTCCGTGTGGATGCACGCTACAGGGTACGAGTCTGTGCCAAGGATATGACGGGGCGATGGAGCCACTGGTCTTCGCCTGTCCAGTTCATGACATCTGAGCCAGATACGGCTTCTATTTTACTGGCCGATCTCAAGCTGACAGAGCTGATGTATAATGCCCCGGCAGGCAGTGATTTTGATTTTGTGGAGTTGTTTAATGCCAACGACACATCACCTTTAGACCTGGGTGGTGTCACTTTCTCTGAGGGCATCAACTATACATTTCCGGCGGGCACTGAGATTGGGCCTCTGGGATATCTTGTGCGGGTAAAAACAGCAGACTTTTCTGCATTTCGTGGACGATACACTCTGGATTCTCAAGTGCTTCTTGCTGGTCCCTATACACAAAATCTAGCCAATGGTGGAGAACAGGTCAGACTCCAAACGTCGCGGGGCGGCACAGATATTGTCTCGTTTGCCTATCAGGCTGGCCAGGGCTGGCCTTCGAATGCGGATGGTTCAGGGCATTCACTCATTCCTCTGGTGCTGGACAGCCAGGCAGGTGGTGCGTTGAATGACGGGGCCAACTGGCGAGCCAGTGCGAAGAGAAATGGATCTCCAGGTCGTTCAGATTAGTCGTGATCGTCAGTATTCGATTTTAGCGGGTTCTGATCAGGCCGTCTACAGGGGCAAAGTCGTCAGTCATGATTTTCGACCGTTTAACACTTGCCGGAGGGGCGGCTCTGAATTGCTGAAGGCGCTCTTCGAAGTTTGGGAAACCGGATTGAGATGCGGTGGTTCGTTGGTTGAGCTTCTGTCTTAACAGACGCTTTGTGACACGTTGCGAAGATTTGGTCGCTACCATGACAACGTTATAAGAGTCCTCTGCGGGGAATAGGTAGACTTGTGGGAAAGACGTTTTTAGTGTGTTGTAAATCGATCCGACAAGATTTTCTCTTTTGTCTGTGGCACTCCCGATTACATTGTACGCAAGTATACCCTGATCCGTGAGGCGCGTGTTGACCAACTCAAAAAACTCTTTTGTCACCAGGGTGTAGGGGATGAATGAGTTGTACCGATTGGCCGTGTAGGCATCCAATATGATGAGGTCATAGCTTTTTCGGGCTCTTCGTAAATGTAGCCGACCGTCACCCAGGAAAACTTTCATACGATCAGTTTTTTTGAATTGGAAATAGGCCTCTGCTGTCTCTACCACCTTAGGGTCCAACTCCACTGTTTCAGTCTTGACCTGCGGCCAATAGGCCTGATAAGCACGCTGAACGCTACCGCCACCCAGACCGATCATGAGCACGGTTTTGATTTGGTCATTCAATAGCCAGGGCATATGAAAATACTCCGTATATTCAAAGTGGCCTTTCAAGGGATCGTCCAGTGAGATCTGGCTCTGGAAAGTATTGTCAAAATGTAAGGTTCTCATTCCATTTTGATCGACCACCTTGATGTGATGATACGGTGACGTTGTTTCAAAGACCAAGGTTTCGCCAGTGGCCCACGTCGGGATTAGTGGACATAGCCCGGTCAGTAACATCCATAGCTTGAGTGATTTCATGGCAGAGTCTCCGCAGGCTTTAGCTGGCGATCCATGAACAGGCACAGTACGCCAAGAAGTATAATTAACACACCCGAGATGCGAAATATCTGGGACAGAGGCAAGAGGCCGATCAAAATGTACCCGGAGACAAACACCCCAGCAATGCTGCCCACAGTACTGGCTGCGTAGATCTGGCCGCTGATGCGTCCCACGTGAGTGAGATTACGGGCGGCCAAACGAATCATATAGGGTGACAGCATGGCCAGGACAAAGCAGGGCCCCAAAAAAATCAAGGCACTGCCCAGAGCAGGATCCAGCTTTTGCCAGATGGCTGGAATGCTCTGTTCCTGTGGATGACGCATGATGATCCAGTCCAGAATACCACTCGCAAAATGGGGGATGAAACTTACGTAGATGCCTGTGGGCACCAAGAGCCAGGCGAGTAGGCTGGCTCGCTGAAAACGATCAGCACACACGCCTCCCACAGTATATCCCAGGGAGAGGGCAATTAAAATGACGCCGATCTGGCTGATCCACACATAAAACGACCCACCAAAATCTTTGGCCAGATACCTTGCACCGATGATTTCCAGAACCATAATGGCAAAACCACCAAAAAACACAATGCCGTTTGTCATAAGATATCGCATGATGCCATCTTACGCTGTGAAAAAGCCCTGTGCAAGTGTAACCCGAATTTGTCCTTTGCTCCTAATGCTTATCCTGGGATACGTGATTTTTAACGGCATCCAGTCTTGTGGCATCCTTGGTTATTTTTTTGTTGTGAGGCAGATCATATATTTCCATTTCGTGATTAACGCGATCTGCTCTACTCGTCTGTTCGGATCTGTTGACTAACCAGCCAATCGTGGACCATGTATTTATGTGTCGCCGGTCTTTGGTGTAACGCAAGTCCACCATGGTATGGTTCTGATCAAAAATGAACTTTGTATTGGTGGTGTCTGTGTTATATCCGCCGATCACATAACCAGCGTAGGGGATGAATGTTCTGAGGCTCATGGACATGTTAGTCCAATAATATTCCCATGTACACAGCTGCGAGGACCTTGCGTAGGAAACGTCGTGCGGCTGACCCAATTGATCATATACATCAAATTTAGTGGCTTCGCCCTTCTTCAATACCTTGAGAGTGTTAAGATCAGCTAACTTGGCATTTCCGTATGTGAGAGAGCATCCTCCGGTTATTGCGCCACATCCAATGGCCAAAAACAGCACTATTGTCTTCATTGATCTCTCTTTTTCACACATCACTCTTCCGGCCCTTCACCCTCAGCTTCTTTTTGAGTCCCGATCACAAAGTAGCCCATCATAGATCATAATGCCTCTCTGTGGGTGCATTATACCATTTTTCAGGTTGATATGTCGCAACCATTGTTGTGTCAACCTCGGATGCGGGGGCCACTAGAGGCCATTCATTTCCTTTTTCAGCAGGTCTTCAGAGCCTCTTTTATTATGCTCTTTAACGCACAGATGAATGGCTGAAGCTCTGAAGATTTTTGAGCCATACCTTGCCTTTTGCGTTGAGCACGGCTATATTTTTTCTATATACGTGTTCGTGCTAAAGGAGTCTTTTCTATGAAAACATTGAAAATGGCGTTCGTCATGGATTCGTTGCTACGGTATCTTATTCTAGGCCTTGTTGTGGCCATCTGTCTCCTCGAAACGTCTGATGTGCAGGCAGCCGATGAGAAGGCCGTCGTCAATCCGGAAGCCAGAACTGAGTGGGTACGACTCTTGATTAACCGTAGTCGAGGGGATGTTGAAGCGGATGCCGCCGGTGCTGTTGACGGCATCAAGAGCGGGGCCTTTGGTTTTCATACGCAGCGGCAGAAAAATCCTTGGTGGCAGGTGGATCTACAGCAGGCCCATGTCCTGGATCGCGTGCTGGTATTCAATCGTGACGGTGCCCAGGAGCGGGCCCGCTACATGACATTACAGGTTTCGCCCGATGGCAAAAGTTGGCAGGATGTTTACAAGCACGATGGCAGTTTATTTGGCGGATCGTATGACAAGAAACCCCTGGCCATTACCCTGAAAAACTGCACCGGTCGCTTTGTACGCATACAGATCGCAGACAGTACCTGGATGCATCTGAGTGAGGTTGAAGTCTACGGTGTGGCAGACACCCAGAAGAATCTGGCCCTGGGTAAACCCGCGCGACAGAGTTCGATCAGTCAGTGGTCTACACGGGCTAAGGCTGATCCTGGGACCATTAGGTTTGATGTGGATGATGTGCCCATCGCACAAGAGATTATCGGTAGCATGCTGAACAGGATAGGCCCGAAACCGGCGTTGTGGGGTGAACTGACTACTTTGGCTTCGGATAAGGGGCAGACCCCGGATAGTCCCCAATGGGTGTTCCTGTATGCCAAGGTGGCCGGCATTGTGGCAAAGCAGGAGGCCATGCGTCAGAATTTGGAGCTTCTCAATATTCCGGCTCTGAAACGAGCCATTGAGGATCTGGGACGGACCTACCCTGATACATACCCCAAAGCTGATACCTATCTGGCACAGCTGGATAGATTTGCCAAAGAATTGCCTGATATCCGTACTGAGCTGTTAAAAGATAGTCCCAAGGCCCATCAGCGTTTGGAGGAAATCATGGCCCTCAAACGTCGGGCTTTGCTGGCCAATCCACTCATCGATTTTGATGAGATTGTGCTGGTCAAGCGATCGGCCAATCGCCTGGGTTTGCCTGCGAATTGGCAGGGTAACTGTTCCACTGCCTCGACCGGATATGACAATGAAATTGCGACACTCTCCCTGACAGATTTGGACAAGGCGCTGACCACGTTCTATCGCCCATCCAAGTCAGAGTTTGTGGGTGACCTTGATTTGAACTTTGATGCTGACAAAATGCTCTTCTCCATGCCTGGCAGTCATGGCCGCTGGCAGATATGGCAGATCGGGATCGATGGCAAAGAACTCGTGCAGGTCACGCGTGGCCAGGAGAATGATGTGGACAACTATGATGCGTGTTATCTGCCCGACGGACGCATCATTTACGATTCAACGGCACCTATGACGGGCGTGCCCTGTGTGCGGGGCAGTAGTCACGTGGCCAACCTGTACCTCATGAATGGCGACGGCAGTGGTGTGCGACAACTCTGCTTTGATCAGGACCATGATTGGTGTCCCACGCTCTTGAACAACGGCAGGGTACTGTACCAGCGCTGGGAATACACGGATACACCGCATTCCAATACGCGAATGCTCTTTCATATGAATCCTGATGGGACCTCACAGATGGAGTACTACGGTAGCAACTCCTACTGGCCCAATTCGATATTCTATGCCAAGGCGATTCCTGATCACCCCACGAAGGTGGTGGGGATTGTCACGGGGCATCATGGTGTGGCGCGTATGGGTGAGATGGTTGTCTTTGATCCGGGCGTGAATCGCCATGAGGCGTCGGGTGTGGTACAGCGTATACCCGGCTATGGCCAAGCCGTGGATCCGACCATTAAGGATCAACTGGTCAATGATTCCTGGCCCAAGTTTCTGCACCCTTACCCCCTGAGCGAGACCTATTTTCTGGTGTCTGCAAAACCCACGCCCAGTTCTCTCTGGGGTGTCTATCTGGTGGATATCTTCGATAACATGCTCCTCTTGAAGGAGGAGAAGGGTTATGTCCTGTTTGAGCCAGTGGCCAAAAAGAAGACCAAACGCCCTCCGATCATGCCGGACAGGATCGATCCTAACAGCAAACACGCTACGGTCTATCTGGCCGACGTTCATGCCGGGCCAGGGCTGAAGGGCGTGCCACGCGGTGCCGTCAAAAAGCTCAGAGTGTTTAGTTACAACTATAGCTATCGGGGGATGGGCGGTCTGTTGGGGACTGTGGGCATGGATGGTCCGTGGGACATCAAACGCGTCCTGGGCACTGCACCAGTGGAAACAGACGGATCTGCAAATTTTGTAATCCCTGCCAATACGCCAATTTCCATTCAACCTTTGGATGCAGAGGGCAAGGCCCTGCAGGTCATGCGAAGCTGGATGACAGCCATGCCGGGAGAGGTTCTTTCCTGTGTGGGCTGTCATGAGAAACAGAATATGGCGCCTCCTCCTCAACAGACCATAGCGGCCCAGCGCAAGCCGTCCAGCATCACCCCTTGGTATGGGCCTACACGTGGTTTCAGCTTCCAACGTGAAGTCTAGCCTGTATTGGATCAGCACTGCCTCAGTTGTCACGATCCCGAATCATCTATGGCAGTTCAACGGGTGGCTGAGGGCCAGTCTATACCGGATTTAAGGGGTACGAAATTCATCAGTGATTGGAAGTCTGTGACACCGGGTAATGCCGGGCCAGATGGCGGCAAGTCTTTTTCTGTGAGTTATAACTGGTTGCACCGTTATGTGCGAAGGCCGGGTATTGAAAGCGATTACCACCTCCTGACACCGCTGGATTACCATGCGGATACCACTGAACTGGTACAGATGCTCAAGAAGGGACATTATGGTGTCAACCTTGATGCTGAAGCCTGGGACAGACTTGTGACATGGATAGACCTCAATGCGCCCTATCATGGCTATTGGCATGAGATTGTCGGGGACCGGGCCAAGAAACTTTCGAAGAGACAGGCTGAATTACGTGAGTTGTACGCAGGCATTAACGTGGACATGGAGATCATTCCTGCCGTGGTTTTACCTCCGGCCAAACCGGTGGATCAGGTGCCCCATGCGAAGCAGTATGACAAAGTGACCTCACCCAAATGGCCTTTTGACGAGGCCACGGCAAAGCAGTACCAGACACAGGCCGGGGACACGTCCTGGACGATTGATTTGGGTGAAGGCGTTAAGCTGGAATTGGTCCGTGTGCCAGCCGGTGAATTCGTCATGGGCAACACCGATGGTCAGCCAAGCATTGACGAGGAGCCCTGTGCTGTTGTAAAGATCGCCGAGGCCTACTGGATGGGTAAGTTTGAAATCTCCAATGAACAGTATCACCGCTATGATGCTGGACACGATAGTCGGGTCGAGTCCAAGCATGCCTATCAGTTTGGTGTGCATGGCTTCCCCCTCAATGGCCCACAGCAGCCTGTGGTACGTGTGTCATGGCAGGAGGCCGTGGCATTTTGTGACTGGCTCAGTCGTAAGACCGGGCACCGATTCTCACTGCCCTCCGAGGCCGAGTGGGAATATGCTTGCAGGGCAGGCTCGGACAATGCGTTTTCCTTTGGCGATCTGAATGCAGATTTTTCCTCTTATGGAAATATGGCGGACCAGAAACTCAGGGAATTCGCGGATGATCCTTACCAGGTCTATGCACCCCTGGTGAATGCCACGGTCTATGACGACTGGATCCCCAGGGATATGCGTTTTAATGATGGTACGCTTGTATCCAGTACGGTGGGCAAATATCGCCCCAACTGCTGGGGACTCCATGATATGCATGGCAATGTAAGTGAATGGACCAGAACGTCCTACAGGTTGTACCCCTATCGTGATGATGATGGCCGGAATAGTCTAACCTCACCAGAAGACAGAGTCGTGCGTGGTGGATCATGGTATGAGCGACCCAAGCGAGCCAGGTCAGCATTCCGTCTGGCGTATCGTCCCTATCAGAAGGTGTTTAATGTGGGATTCCGGGTCGTGTGTTCAGGATCAGAACCCTTAGGGGCGACTGTGGCAGCAAGGTGAATGTTGGCCTTCCCAAGATCTAAATGAATCAGGCTGATGACAGACTGTAGGGTGACAGTCTAGACCTTAGGAGAAAAAAATGGACTACTTAATGGCGATTGATCTTGGGTCGACGAGTCTCAAGGCGGTGATTTACGACCTGGACGGCAACCGGATTGCTTCAGCCAGTCGACCCACGGAGAAGATCACCCCTGATGGCCATCCGGAATGGGTGATCTGGGAGCCGGATCAAATCTGGCATGGTGCGGCGGCCGCTTCCAAAGAGGCTTTGTCTGCCATTGAGAGTTCCTCTCTGGTCAAGGCAGTTGCTGTGACAGGCATGGGCATGGATGGTGTACCCATTGACAAACATGGGCATCATCTCTATCCATTCATCAGCTGGCATGATCCTCGTACGGCTTCACAGGCCGAGTGGTGGGACAAGCACGTCGGGGCTCAGAAAACATTCGAAATAGCGGGATTTCCCACATGGGCGATTACAGCTGCCATGCGTATTCTTTGGATGACTGAGCATGAGCCGGAGATCATGAAGAAGGCTGACAAGTGGCTTCTGATAGAAGATTTTGTCAATCATAAACTCTGTGCAAAGATTGTCACGGATTACAGCATGGCCTCGTGTATGTTGTTGTTTGATCAGAAGGCACAGACGTGGTCAGATGAACTCCTCAGTGCCTCGGGCATCGACAGGACACTCTTGCCAGATCCTGCTCAGAGCGGGACAGTCCTTGGCAAAGTTACCGCAGAGGCGTCGGCCTTGACAGGGCTCTCAACAGACACGACGGTTGTCCTGGGGGGGCACGACCATATTTGCGGCACCCTGCCCATTGGCGTGTACAAACCTGGTCGCCTTCTGGATATCATTGGCACGTGGGAAATCATTTCGACTGCAGTGCCCTCACCTGTTTTAAATCCGGCCATCAGTGCTGCAGGCATTTGCATGCAATCGCATGTGGTCAAAAATATGTATTCCGCATGGGGGGCTGCTGTGTCGGGTGAGTCTCTCGAATGGTTCCGAAAAGAATTTGGATTTGAAGCAGAGCAAAAAGCCGGAAAAGACGGCAGCGTGGTCTGGAAGCATCTTCTTCAATGGCTCGCTGACACAAAACCTGGCGCTTCCGGTGCTATGTTTCTGCCCCATGTGTCGGCAGCAGGGTGTCCCGTAAACGACAACAAATCTCTCGGTGCCTTTGTGGGTGTCAGCAATACTGTGACAAAGGGGGACATGCTTAGGGCTGTGATTGAAGGGTTGAACTACCAGTTCCTGCATATCATAGAGGTTATGGAGGCCAGCCTGAACTGTAAGCTTGACAAAATCACGATTTCTGGCGGCGTGGCACAAAACGAATTCTGGATACAGAACAAGGTCGACATGCTGGGTCTGCCGATGGAGGTGTCAGAGATTCAAGACGCCACGCCATTTGGTTGTGCCATGCTCGCAGGTGTCGGCGTGGGGCTGTATAAAGACATTGACGAGGCCTACGATCGGGTGAAAAAGTCAGGTAAGCAGTATCAGCCCAATAAGGATCTCACCAAACAATATGCCAAGCTTTTCAAAATTCACAAGGCCATCTATCCGGCTCTGAAACATATCAACCATACGATATTTGACACCTTTAAGGGGTAGACTTGAACTGATCAGGTAAATGCCTCTCCTGCACTGGACCCATCAAAATCAAGGGTGATGGGGTATTTTCCGTAGGCTTTAATGGTGTTAATCATGGCCAGGTAGTTGGCGGGATTGATGGATGAATGGATGCTGTTACTTGAAGAGAGGATTAGTCCGCCTCCGTCAGCAGCAGCCCTGATCACATCGAGCGTTTCGTTGACAACATCTTGAATGGTGCCACTCACCAGTGTTGTGGCGCAGTTGACATTGCCTTTCAGGGCAATCTGGTCGCTGTAGTCGCGCTTCATCTGGCCGATATCCATATTGCCGAGCGGGTCGATCGGGTCAAGGCAGTCGATGCCAGCGTCCAGTATCATATCCAGTAGGGGCATGACATTTCCGTCAGTGTGTTTGATGATCGGAAGGCCATGGTCACGAAACCCCTGGAACACTCTTTTTAATCCTGGATACATCAAATCCCGGAACACATCCGGTGACATGAAGGGTGCTTCACTGGCTGAATAATCGTCACCGGTAAATACAAAATCAGCCCCATGACGCGCAGCCTCGGCTGCCAGTTCGATATTGAGGTCAACGGACATCTCTACCAGGTCCCTGACGAGTTCCGGTTCCAGGCAAAATCCCATCATTAGCTCCTGAAATCCCATCAGATTTCTCGGTATGGACATAACGTCATTGAGATGAACACCAATGGCGTATTCGCCTTTGTATCGTGCCACCAGTTGCTTGAGGCTTTCCCAGCGGTGGGGTGCGTGGGGATTAGGTGGTTCGTATCCCTTTAAATCATCCGGTGTCTTTATCACAGTTTCCACCACAGTTGAATGCTGCTCTTCTCCTTTTTCCACCACAATGCCCCATTCGTTTCTGAATTGGTTGGGCGCGACCTGTTCTGATTTGAAATCGGGTGCTGTCAGCATTGCATCCAGCCCCATACGTACAGTAAACTCTTCTGTGGAGCATCCCGGGCATATGGCCTGCCGCACCTTCGTGTCAATAATCCACTCAAAATGGGGGATGCGGTCAGGTTCTTCTCTGCGAAGCACTGCCATTACTCGTTCTCCTGACGTCATTTCTGCCATGAGTCCTACTTTCCGTCCTTTGCCTCTGTCAGGGCCATTTCAATTTCATGTTTTCGCTGTGGTTCGTCCCAGCACAGGTTTGGGCCCATGATCTCCGCGAGTTCTTGAAGCACATTCTCTGTGGCTTGACCCAGGAATGTGATGACACTTCGACGACGCACAAGATCAGATAGATGGAGGATGCATTCTGTCTGGGTGATATGTTCTACTTCACCGATGCTGTAGTTGGGTAACGTTTTCAGTGGTGTTTGCCAGGACGCGTCCTGATTGCCTGCGAGTTTTTCGGCTTCGGTGCCATACCGCTTGAAGAGCTGTTCCACATAGGTTTTGTCCACTGCGCCAGCCGCTACAACCTTCTGTATCCACTGTATTTTGGCTGCTTTGTCAGCAGGGTAATCCTTTGCTCCGAGATAGGGACGTTCTCCAGTGGATTTGATGCGTGACTTGCCGAGCTGACTGAGTATC
>CAZBTJ010000051.1:0-35003 GCA_964494325.1 uncultured Pirellulales bacterium | reverse complement strand
CACGGCCATGCTCTGAAATCTCTGTGGGACCGCGAATTGCGCTGGTTCTGAGAGGATCAGTTCCAGCCAGAGTCCCTGATTGGGATCAAGTGGGCTGACATCCACGGGCAAGGTATAGGTGGCAAAGAGGTCACTGCCCAGTGACCCCGGGAACCCAAGAATGGGAGGCTGAATCTGCCCTGCCAAGAGCATGTGGAGGTCGGCCAGGGGTAATAACGTCTTTTCATCTGACAGATATGCCTCCAGGACTACCCCTGCCTGGTCTGTATTAAACAGGTAGGAGAAATTCACCACAACGTCGTCTTCACTGAATCGTCCCAGATACGTTTTGGCCCTGGCAGAGACATTGTCATGGCCCTGCAAATACATGACTGGCTCCGGAGCAATATCCGGGACATCCACCAGTTCCACAAAGGTCAACTCAGGCGTATTATTGGTGGTCACATCATTGTTAAATGTGTTCGGGTCACCTACATTGACCGCAGCTATCTGATCGGTATAAATTGTATGGTCCACAATCTGATCCAAGCTGCCAGTGAGTGTCTGATAGTACAATCTCTGACCTGCCAGATTTAACTCGGCTCCAGTATCTAAGACTAAATCCTGGACATAGAGTACATCGAAAGGATTGTCCAATTGATCACGGAAATGATCTGTTAAGGTTATCTTGACATTGGAATCCAGTTCTAAACGTGAAAGGGTTAGAGTGCTGGCACTCAGAGCAGGGACAATCGCTAACTCATGGGCACCCGGGCGGCAAAGAGGGTCTTCTGGGTCGCTACAATAGACCTGCCCCCGGATCTCATAGTTGGTGTCCTCAGACAGTGTCACAAAGACCTCTGTTTCATCCAATAATCCGGTATAGGTCTGGGAGTGCAAGCTCAGGGATTTGCTTGATGCGGCATGAATCTCACAATTCAGTAGGCTGCCATTGTCAGCAGCAGTAACTTGGCCTGAATCTGCAACTTCAAGCACCATGTTCTCAATAACTGCATTTTCCTGAATCGTTAGCTGACCACTGCATCGAATGTCTCCCTTGACAATCCGGGTGAACCGTCCGATTTCAATGGTGCTAAGATCCACCAAAGACGATTCGGTCAAAGTCGTTTCTTCTCCGGACAGGATCTCCATGCGTCCTGTCCCAAGAATGGAACAGTTAATCGGGCAGCCCTCTACCTGAAAGATAGCATCATTCAGCAGGTGGACTACGCCAGACCCCTCCATCGCTCCAGATTGAACCTTCACTGTACCTTGCAGATAAAGCTCATCACTTGTCCAGATGGCACTGGAACCGTGGTCTCTGATAACACAATTAGCCAAAGTAGGGCTGGAACCTTCGCAAAACACAGCCGAGCCCGGAACATCAGTTCCGCTTAGAATCGTGAAGCCGTCTATTACCGTATTAGCATCCTCGCTACTATGGAAGTAAAAGACCCGTGCCTGGCCTTGGCAATCAATGATACATGTATCCGGACCACTGAGGCTTTGAAGAATGAAGGCCTTGCCTTTTGAATCGATGTTTTGGTTGCCTGGACCTGTATAGGTTCCCGGCAAAACAATGATGCGGTCAAAAGGCTCGGGGTGATTAATAGCCTCTTGGATAGTGTGGTAGGGACGATTAAAACTTCCGTCATCAAATCGACCACCATTATTACCGTCATCCACAAATATCACTGTCTCATCTGGATTTAAACACGAATGGTCAAACCCCTCAGTGAGTGGATTGTTTCGCTCGATAATAGGAACATAGACAGAACAGGATATCAGGCTTAGAGGATTGTCACTCAAGTTCAGTTCTTGTAATCCAGTGTGACTAAGCAGAGGTGAAAGATCGCTGATCTTATTATTGTTTAGAGCGAGTTCTTCAAGACCTGTTAAGTCAGCTAGAACTGAAATATCTATGATTCGGTTGTGTCCAACTGCGAGCCTTTTCAGCCACTCTAATAATGTCAGAGACTTTGTCAACAGACTCATGATCCCATATACGAACAAATCCTCTAAACGTATCACCGGGAAGATAATGTTTCACCCAAGCAGCAGCGTTGCCTGCGTCATCAGTGGCCAGGACTGTCAGATTGTTTGTCACATCAGGATCGGCCGGTCGCATCGATTGCCATTTTTTGCTCAGTCCCCATTCAATCCCCGCAACTGTAAAGGAAACTGTATTGAAACTGCTCCGTGGAGCACTGGATGTCTCGAAGCCCAAAATATTGCGAGACCCGTTAGCATACAGCCGGGTCTCGCTCCCGTCGACATTCCCTATATTCCAAAACGGAATATCTCCGAAGAATACAACTTTACCCCCGGAGTCAAGATATCTTCTTACCGTACATTTCTCATCTCTTGATTCTACAACCGTGACAGGAAATACGTCCTTGCACATCACCAACACGCTCAGTTCTCCATCAGCGATGTGCCCCTCCATCCAGATCTTGAGTTCGTCAGCGTCAACAATTGAGTAGCCAACGGCCTCAACGTCATCGCGTACCTCGATAGTCTCGTCTTCACTGATCCAGTGTGTGGGATAGTCAATATCCCAATAGGCCACACGATCGTACCCGGCCCGCGTCACAGTCGTTAACAATAGAACCACAGATAAAACTACAAACAATTCACGATACATTATAAAACTCCTTATTGATAGGCCTACTTGGGCATTTTGTAAACCTTCAGCAAAGTGTACAGGCTCTTGGGGCCAGGTCAGGTTGGCGAACAAAATCCTCCTCATATTTGCAAGACTTAACTCAATTAACCTTCTCATCAGTTCACCGCTTTGAATTCTTCTTTTACTCATCTCTGAAAGTCATCCAACTGTCCCACCCACAACACTGACGTGGGCAGGTTGATGGCCATAGTGCCATACAGACTGATAGCTTCAGTATCGCTTATGCCTTCTTAAATATTTCTTCTGCTGCTTATCTACAATAGTCACCTTATTGGCCAATCCATAATATTGCTGTGGGCACATTGATGGGCGTAATGCCATAGAGACTGATAGCGTCTACATGACTCTCACCCTGGCCAACAGTGCCCACCTGGGCCAGACGGGGGGCGGGCAAGGCATAGGGCAGATCATATGCAAAAAGATGCTCCGGTGTCTTAGTGAATGTTGTACCTGTGACCCACAACGTACCCTGCTGGTCACTGGCAATAGCCGTCAAATGCTGGAGATTTGCAACTTCGATATGCTGAGTTGGTTCCAAGATATTTTGTGACAACACATCCTGTCGGTCATAGCCATACAGTGAAGCTTTATTCGGCTGATTTTGGTCATAGAGACCGGATGCGAAATAAAGCCGTTCTGAAGGCACATCATAACAAAGACCTATGGGATTCTGAATCGGCTCTGGGAGTCGGTTCAGAAAATGCCGATTCAACATCTCACCGTCATTGTTAAATACCCACAAGAGATCACTGTCATTTTGATTGTGCGCATTGAGCAGATAGACTTGACCATCGCTATCGATTTCGATTTCTCGAAGACCCTGTAGATTCGGGCTTTCACGACCGACAGGTGCGAGATTGGAATCGTAGTACAATTGTTTGAGGTCATAGCCGTGATCTGTCAACCTCAACTTGGCAGCAGCAAAATAGACTGTATCTTCGCGAGTCACTACGACAGGCACTACATACAGGGCATCTTGATCTACAACACAATCCAGGATCGGTCGGCCCGAGGATTGCACTTCATTAACATGAATACCAATTTGAACAATCGAGTCCTGATATTGGTATGTTGTGTTTCCTAGAACGACCCCACCACCGCCTTCGGGAGACCATTCTAGGATACCCTGCTCGCTATCCAAGACATAAATGCTATCCCCTCCATCAACAAAGCGGTGAAGACCGTCAGAACGCGGCATGGCCAGTGATTTTTCAAACAATCCATCAGTATCAAACATGCTTATGGTCGTGTTGAAATCAACATATTCTTGCCCACCTATAAATGTACTTCCTTTTCCCATTAATAAAAGCCCTGTATCCTGAAATACCAGATTTGCATCAATAGAGGTCTCTGACAAACCTTCGGCTTCCAGATAAGTCCCAGGCAACAGGTTTACGTCTCCGACCAGAGGTATGTCCAACGAACAATCCCCATACATGCCACGATGAATCGCCCAGTCCCAACTGATAATATCATAGACATCCGTATAGCCATCTTGGGTAAACCCGCGATCTATGCATGGCAGTGGGCTAGTTGTGGGCACATCGGCAGTCATTAACCGTCCCAATCCCGATATCATCAAGGTATAGTCCTCAGGACTGAAAACTCCATCACGGTTTAAGTCTAAGCCTATATTAAGGCAGATAGAATCCAAGTGTATGCCGTCAACGTAAGCGGCTCCATCCAACCCCAAACACAAACCCATCGACACCAACAAAACTACTGGCAAAATGACCCATTGTTTAAAATACATCATGACACACTCTCCTTCTCTTAGGCTGTGCGAATTGAATATCTGTTTTCAACTATTTAGGGTTCGACCCACAACACAGACGTGGGCAGATTGATTGTCATGGTGCCATACAGACTGATCGCATCAATGTGACTGTCGCGCAGTCCAGCCGTACTCGCCTCGGCCAGACGGGGACCTGGCAAGGCATAGGGTAAATCGTACGCGTAAAGATGCTCTGGCGACTTGTTCAATGTGAAGCCCGTGACCCAGAGGGTGCCCTCGCCGTCACTGCTGAGTCCGGTGACATGCTGGAGATTGCCGATTTCGATCTTGTGAGACACGACCAATGTGTCCTGCGACAAGACCACCCAGTTCTTGAAGCCATACAAAACAGATTGATTGGGCTGAGTTTGGTCAAACACACCAGAGGCGATGTACAGGCGATCTGAATCGGTGTCATAGCACAGGCCTGCTGGATTCTTGATCGGTTCAGGCAGTCGATCCAGAAAATGCCGTTTTTGCAGTGCGCCATTGTTCCTGAACGCCCAAAGCATGTTGCTCTTGTTTTGATTGAAGGCATTCAACAGATAGACGCGTCCATCATCGTCCAGTGCAATGCCTCTAAGACCTCGAAGATTCGGGCTTTGATCGCTAATGGAGGCCAAGTCCGGATCGTAATACAACTGTTCAATGACGTAATCGTCTCCCGTCAATGCCAGCTTGGCACCAGCCTGATAAATAACGTCGTTGGAATCCTGTACGATCACTGGTACGACATAAACAAAGCCATTGTGGAATAACACATCTCGCAGGGGACGGCCCCTAAGTCGTTGATCAAAACCCTGCTCAACTCCGAGTGTCACTGTTTTGCCATCAAAGAGACGCTGGCTCGGTCCTATTATGACAGTACCATTCAACTGACACAAGCCTCTGTCACTGTCCAGGATCAGGACGTCGCCCGCCTCCCCCTGAATCAGACGCATCTGCCCCTGATTGTTGGATAGCGTGTACTCTTGGGATGAGGCACCCACATCGTCAAAACCGAATAAAAGATCTTCATGGGCAATGAATTCCTGATTTCCGATGAATGTACTGCCCTTGCCCAATATCAATAGATTGCTGTTTATCACTGCGGCCGGAGCCGCCATGGGGGCTGTTATGCCATAAGAGATAAATGATGTATTGGCCTGAGCCACTGTACCCTCCCAGACCATGGGGATTGAGCAGAGGTTCTTGATGTCGCTTGAGCCGCAGCGGCCCATCAAGTCACCCCAGTTCACCAGATCACTGACGTCTGCATAGCCGTCCTGACTGTATCCACGATCAATGCATGACAAGGGACTGGTCTGAGGCGTGTCGCGGTCCACAGACCGCCCACAGCCGGCACTGACCAGCGTGTAGTCTTCGGGTGTGACAACACCGTCCTTGGTCAAGTCCATGCAGATATTCAAACACATGCTCGACAGGGTCAGATCTTGAGCATAAGCACCGCCCTGAGAGGGGACTGCCGCAGGCAGGACAACGCCCATGGTCTGGAATCCCTGCAAGACCGGAGTGGGTTCAGACAGAATCAATTCCAGCCAGAGTCCCTGGTTCGGGTCGAGTGAACTGACATTCACGGGTAATGTGTACGTGGCAAAGAGGTCGCTGCCAAAAGAGCCAGGACATCCTAAAATGGGTGGCTGAATCTGACCGGCCAGCAGCATGTGCGGATCATTTAAAGGTAGCAATCCTTGCTGATCCGACAGATAGACTTCCAGGATCACGCCCGCCTGGTCTGTATTGAATAGATATGAAAAGTTCACGACAACCTCGTCTTCACTAAATTGACCCAGATATGTCTTGGCCCGCGCTGGTTGACTCACCTGACTCTGCAAATGCATGACTGGCTCTGGGGCAATATCGGGAACGTCCACTAGCTCCACAAAGGTCAACTCAGGCGTGTTGTTGGTGGTTACCGCATTATCAAACGTATTTGGATCATTAAGATTCACTTCAGCCAGATTACTGGTATAAATCGGAAGATCCACGATTTGGTCCGCATCAGCCGTGAGGGTTTCATAGTAAAGACGCTGACCTGCCAGGTTTAGCTGAGCCCCTTCGGCCAGGACCAGATCCCGGACATAGAGCACATCGTAGGAATTGCCCGGATGGTCATGAAGATGATCCACTAAGGTCACATTAACATTGGGCCGAACCTCCAACCGCGAAATTGTCATTGTGAAGACATCTAAAGCGGGAACTGCATCCAATTGATGCCCCCCCAGACCACATAGCGGATTCTCAGGATCACTACAATACATCTGACCCCGGATTTCAAGATCAGTATCTTGGTTTAGGACCAAAACAAGATCTGTCTCGGCCAATGAGCCAGTATGGGTTTGGGGATCAAAGATGATCGCGTTATTTGAGGTGGTCCTAATCTCACAATTCAAAAGATTACCCTGATCAATAACTTGAATCGTTCCCGAGGCTGCTACTTCAACTATCGTATTTTGAATAGTAGCCTCTTCTTGAACGACAAGTTCACCATAACAAAGGATTTGTCCCCTGTCATTTTTAGATTGACCAAGACTCACAAGTGATGATCCAGCCAAGGTTGTTTCGTAGCCAGATAATACATTCATCAGACCTGCACCCAAAACAGAGCTATGGATCGAACAATCTTGCGTTTGAAGAATTGCATCATCTGGTACTAGAACAAAACCTGGGCCATCCACTGAACCAGACTTAATCTGCACTGTACCTTGCAGATTAAGTATATCACTGACCCAAATGACATTAGAGCCATTGCCCTTGATAATACAATCATCCAGGGTAGGGCTAGCACCTTCACAATACACTGCTGAACCTGCGACATTAGTACCGCCTGTTAGGGTAAAGCCGCGGATAACAGAGCTGGCATTTTCATCATTGTGAAAGTATAAGGCACGAGATTGATCGTCACAGAATATTTCGCAATTCTTTGGTCCATTCTCACCATAAAGCTTCAGCGATTTGCCTTGAAAGTCCAAATTTGTGTTACCAGGTCCTGTATATACCCCCTCTGTCACTATAATCGTGTCTGATATATTAGGATCAAATGTATCAATAGCCTCCTGGATGGTAGCAAATCCCCCTCCTCCAGGAGATACGATCAAAGCCTGATCATAGCTGAAATACCAATTCAGAGGATTGTTCTGTTCGATCAACGGGATATCGGTCGTATAGGCTTCTTCATTCAAACGATTGTCATCCAGAACAAGCCGTCGAAGATTGGTATAGCCTAACAAGAATGAGATATTACTGATTTTATTGCTATTTAAATACAGAGATACTAAATTACTTAAACCAACTAAAGGCGAGATATTAACGATTTGGTTTTCCCTTAAATCAAGCCAAGTTAGATCCGCCAAGCCTGCTAAGGAAGAAATATTTGTAATCTGATTATAGCCCAAAGAAAGATCGTTTAAATTGGTTAAAGATGCCAAGGGAGAAATATCTGAGAGTTGACAACGCCACAAAATAAGATCAGTTAAATTAGTCAAGTTGAGCAAGAAGGTAATATCCGTAATTGCATAACCCTCTAAATAAAGATACGTAAGGTTTGATAAGTTTGCCACCAAGGCAACGTTTGCAATTGGATTATTTCGCAAAGAAAGACCTGTAAGATTGGTCAAACTCAACAAAGAAGACATATCGGCAATTTCATTCCAGCCAAGATGAAGAATATTCAAATGGGTCAGCCCAGACAATGGAGAAATGTCTGTAATCTCATTTCTCATAAGACCAAGAGAAGTTAAATTTGTCAATCCAGACAAAAAACTAATGTCACGGATTCCATTATTATTAAGCTCAAGAGAAATCAAATTAGGCAGATTGTATAATACAGAATAATCTGTAATTGGCATTCCACTTATATCAAGTGAAACTAGTTGAGGTAATCCGGCCAATAAAGATATATCTTCAATAGGATTTTGTGATAATGAAAGAGAGGTTAGATTATTTAACAGAACCAAGATAGAAATGTCACTAATCTGATTTCTTCCAAAATCGGCACTAATTAAATTGTCACCGTATTGATCAAGACCTGTCAAATCAGAAATAGCTCCGTTATTGGCCCGCAGTTCTGTTAAACACTGTAGATCTGCTTGGGTGATAACCGGTGCCCCTGTGAGCCGCAGCGAACTCAAAATCGCTGCTTTGAGATTGTTATCTGGCATATTTAGGTCAGACACATTAATCTCAACAATCGGACTTGGTTCGCTAGCTCTGGGATAGCTTCCGAACTCTACGAAGATTTCCTCATGATCCATGGTTCCATCTGTATAGTGACTCGTTACCCTGACTATGTAGTTTACATTGGTATTCGTATAGACATGGGTCTGTGGAAACCAGCCACGATTGGCAGTACCATCACCCCACTCCCAGGTAAAGTTTCCAATGATACGGCCTGACGGACCCGCAGAATCGACTCCTCCAACCTCCACGAGACCAGTTGGCTTATCAACTGAGAGCACCCAAACATGCAGTGTGTCCTCTCCCATTGCTTTTGATGTGAATGTCAAGAACACCGCTTGAACAATAAAAATCAGGCTTAGAGCGGGAATAAACTGATAAGAACTCTTCATAATCCATCTCCTTTTTGGGAATGTGTCTTACACAATCTTATCTCGAGTCTTTATCCATAAAAGGCTCATACGATTCACTCCAATAGCGAGCCAGGATGGCATAATCTCCGAAGTCAACGATACTGTCTCCATTGCGATCTGCGCCGTCGCACCAGTCATTTAGAGGGTGACATCGATCCTCAAGCCAATGCTTAAATAAAGCGTCAAGCTCTTCAATAGTCGTCAGTGGCAAAGGCACACGACTTTCGACATACTCCATCAGATAATCAAAGTCTGTATCATCGATTGGAAAACTAAGTGCCTTGAATTCATCACGTAGGTCTGCTTCAACAGCATACGACAAAGCAGCCACCATCAAGCTTGCCCGAAATGATTCAGCGTCAGGACTGTTGCGGTATTGGCTAAACCGATTGTGCCACTGCGGATTGAAATATCCAAGGAATTGACACAACCGTTGAGTGGGTTCTCTGAATCCCTGATCGGCCAATTCAGCATGCTCAATGAATTTGTATGCCAAGGTCATAAAGGTATCAAAAGTCTCGTCATGTTGAGTATTTGGACTGTTCCACGAAACATAGCGAGTATTGGGATCACGCTCCATGTATCTCTCAAAAGCCTGGCGAATGCCCATAAAGGAGGCTGTTGCGCTCTGTGCGATATCATATGCTAAATCCTCACTGAGGCCATAAGTCTCAACCCGATTCAACATTTCGTAGGCTGTGGCATGCTGAAATATCTGAGCCATACTCTCTGAATAAATGGCATTTGCGTTGCCATCGGTTTTGCCCCCAAAATGGTAGTCACGAGGAAAGTTCAGTGTCAGGTTGTGCCCCATTTCATGAAAGAAACTAGAGTAGGCAATACTGCCAGAAAAAGCATCACACGAGGCAGCAAAACTGACAGGTGTCGTAAACCACAGAGAGTACATGCCACTCCCTTGGAGCCTGGGGTCCTGCTTGACAATTTGAGAAAAACTGCCATCCGGAAATAAAACATCATTCCCAGCAAAATCGAGTTGAATGGCGGCAGCTACAGAGAGCACATATTCAACCACGTGGCAAGGTACCGCATCAAAACAACCGGATGACATGGGCGTAAGTTGAGCAGGAATGGGATAGGGCATTCGACTGACTAATTCTGTATCCACCTCAGGTACAGTCACAGCAAGATAGTCTGGCACGAAAAGTTCATCTACCTGGGGACTTACAAAACGCACCAAAGTATCAACAGAGTCAGTACTTCCTCCAACATAATGGGAAGTCACGGTCACAACATAGTTTTTGCTGGTGTCTCCATAAACATGCTTCTGAGGAAACCACCCTTGAACAATGATTCCATCACCAAAATCCCATGTAAATGAACTGGCTACAGCACCCATGTCCACACCATTAAATGCCACTTCTCCAGATTCAGAATTAATGGACTGAACCATAATGTTGAGACTCGAGGTTTCTTCCATTAGCAAAGACTTATAAGTGAACCGATCACCCAGAGATTCGCCCATCACAACACTCGA
Source organism: uncultured Pirellulales bacterium (assembly GCA_964494325.1). Lineage (GTDB taxonomy): Bacteria > Planctomycetota > Phycisphaerae > Sedimentisphaerales > Anaerobacaceae > JAIPFM01. The sequence goes on along the minus strand of CAZBTJ010000051.1, from coordinate 24,480 downwards.
CACCATGAATGTTATGCACAATACAAAGATATTCAGTAATCTCTTATAAATAAGCATGTGTCACTCCTTTCTTCCAATATTCTTCTACGACTCGATCCAGTTTCCACGGCTACAGGATCGCAGTTCATAATTAACTTTTTCCTATTGGAAATCACCATAGTCTTCTCTCTTGATTGATATTGGCAGTGTCTTAGGGCTGTGCCATCTCAAAGAGCCTTGCTTTACAAGTTTTCTCAAAGTACCGGGTAAAGCTTGAATACTGTTTGGATGCATCCGTCTTCCAGAAGTCGTAACTACTTTGGAAATGTTTCTGAGCCTGTGTTCGTTTGTCTCGTGACAGATAGTCTTCCGCAATAATGAGTTCTTTCAACCATTGATCAGTTTGACTAAGCTGGCTAAAGTATTTGTTGGTTTTGTTTTCTGGCTCATTAGGATCCAGGAGAAAACGAACAAATTTGCCTTCAAAGGTACCAGCTGTGAAGGCTCCGGCGTAGATGTGGGTCCATTGGGGATCACGGTTTTGCCAGGCCTCCAGAAAACGGGCAAAAGTCATTTCACGGGAGGTCTTGAATGCCTTTAAGGCTTCGCCCTGAAACTGATCCTTCATGTCTGTCATTTTCACCAAAGCCACTCTTTTATCCTGATACAGTTGATAACTGATCGCCCCAAAGCTGAGAATAATAACAGCCAGTAGACACGCTACGCTGCTGGTGTATCTGTGCCGGGTAATCACCTTTTTTAGCAGGTATAGAGAACTGACGGATTTGGCCACAATAGGCAGGCCTTGAATCCAGCAATCCAGATCATGCTTCAATTCCGACGCAGATTGGTATCGTCGGTCCCGATCCTTTTCCAGGGCTTTCAAAAGAATGGTTTCCAGGTCCGAGTCGAACCGGTGTACAATCTGTCTGGGTCTAATGGGTTCCACTTCACATATGGTCTTAAGTACTTCAAAGGTAGACGATGCCACATTATAGGGAAATCGCCCTGTGAGCAACCTGTACAGAATCACGCCAAGGGAATACACATCACTTCTCACGTCAATCAAATCAGAGCGTCCTTGGGCCTGTTCCGGTGACATATAATTCACGGTCCCCTTGATCTCGCCAGTGACGGACATCAAGGAGGCATTCTCGGGTGTGGCACTCTTGGCCAAGCCAAAATCCAGAACGCGGGGCTCACCCCGTTCATCCACCATGATATTGGAGGGCTTGAGATCGCGATGAATCACACCTCGCTGATGTGCGTGGCTCATGGCGTCGCAGACCTTGTTGAACAAAATGACCTTGTCCTTTAACACTGAGGTCTTATTGAGATGGTTATCCAAAGCCTGGCCATGAATGTACTCCATGGAAAAAAAGTACTGGCCACGTGACACACCGCTGTCAAGAATCCTGACAATGTTGGGATGGTTGAGGCTGGCAGCCAATTCAACTTCCCGTTCAAAGTGCCGCCTGGCCTTGGCTGAACCCACTTGTGTGGGCAGCAGTACCTTGAGTGCGACCTTCTGTTTGGTCGGTTTGTGAATGGCCTTGTACACAGCAGCCTGGCCGCCACGCGGTAACTCTTCAATGATCTGATAATTGTCAAATAACGTTTCCAAAGCCTGCTTGGCCATATCATCCATAAAACCGGGCTGAGACACATTGGGCATGGTTTCCCTCGGCCCAGGACGAGGTGCCGGGTGATCAGACTCCATGGTTGGCTGTGCAGATTCAATGCGATGGCGACAGGTTTCACAGCCAGCGATATGCGATTTAATCAAATGCTGCTCCTCATCGGAGCATTCGCCATCTGAAAAACGTTTAATCATATCAATAGAAATGCAATCACTCATACCACATTCACTTTCCCATCCCTAGTGCAGATGCCAGCCATTAGATTGGCCCAGAGAATCTCTCGTTCTATCCCAGAAAACATGTGATCTTTCGCCTGATCGCTCCCAAGGCAGGTTCCTCTCTTCAGACACCTCTTGATTATACCGTTTCTTTGAAACATATGTAATGCTTCATTTACAGTTTTTTACACCCATAATCTATCGTTTTGCGCAATATTTGTCCATTTGTTGATACCCCGGAGCATCAGTTGCATACATAGGTTTGTTTTTGACACTCTCCGCGTTTCTTGTATTGATGGAGAGGTGCTTCCACATCATCGGGGTTTTGCTCTGTAAATAACAAGTCAGTTTGTCCGATTCGTAACCGATCACCCTTAACAAGGCAGTTTCCATGGACACTTTCATGTCATTTAGATACACGCCATTTCGACTGTGCATATCCCAGACAAAGTATCGTTTGGTGCCCTTGTCATAACCGATTTTGAGATGCTTTCTGGACACTTGATCATCCAAAACCTGGATTGGCAGGTTTTCAGCCCTGCCAATGACAAGCGGTCGACGCCCCAGGGGATAAGGCTTGGTTGAATGCGTAGTATTGTCTATTATTATTAAACTGGCCATAAGACATGCTCCTTTCAAACTGTGTAAACTTCACAAGACCTAAAGACAAGCCGCCATCCTTCGGATAGATCTGAAGATGACCCCCAACGCAGTCACTTTCCCCACTTTACAGCTAGGTTTTTCGGAGCTTAAATCCGTAACGATGTATTGACTCCTTATCTCCATGGCACAATTGGGGCAGAGTACAGTTTTGCACTCGATCTGGTACCATACCTGAGCGTTTGCTCCACAATGTTCACAACTCGCTGTTCCCTTTAAGATCATGGTTAGTCTCCTTTCAAACAGTGTTAAACTTTCTCTTTTCTGTCAGGAGATACGCAGTTTGGATCACCCCCTTGCGCAGTGGGCAAAAAAAATCCGGACTTTTCAAAATGTGCCCGGATACAAACTGCCTGGAAGATAAAGTATATTGGGAGGATCAGTTGCCACTGGGGTAAAACTCTTGTCCACACCCCTCCTGAAGTTCTCGAGCCCTGCCATACAGATCCTGAAAGGGCACCACCGTGTAATCCTTGGTGATATAATACCCCTTCTGGATTTGCGTATACTTCACATGGCCATCTACAAAGCCAATATTAAAATGCTCCGGCCTTTTGTGCCACTCTGCCAGGGTCTTCCAATCCTTCAAAGTATGAGGTTCAGGCTTCCACTGATTGAACCACCCGTAGTCTCCCATCATGATAACACGTGCAGGTTCTGAGATCTCCTTGCAGGAGGTCTTGCGGATACGTCGAGAAATTTCTTCGTCCAGGGGCTTTGTCTGCTCACTAAAATACCCCACGGCATTTTGTCCCACCAAAAAAATGTTCGTACCATAGCTTGTGCCCATCACATCAAACACCTTGTCATTTACAAACGCACCGGGTGCCCCGCCACGATCTGCAGGACAATGATACAGCTGGGCCTTGTCTGGAGTATTCATATCCAAAGGCAGATTAGCATACGTATTGAGCGGCCGAGGCACAGGGTCGTAAATACCATCCCATCCTCCATAGGTCAGATTGGCATTGATTCCCTGATAAAACCGCCCATCATGGTCATCACAATACATCACCCAGGCCAATGACAACTGACGAAGATTGGAATTGCATCGAACCCGATAGGCACCATCTCTGACCTTTGACAACACCGGCATGAGAATGGCCATCAGCACTGATATGATGGCAATCACAGTTAACAACTCAATCAACGTGAATCCTGCAGGCCTATCACGCCTCTTATCATGTGTATCATGCATGGGATGCCTCAATTCTAGTTACTCATGACCTGTTCACATTTTGATCCATTAGTTTATACAATTCACTCAGCAACTCTCCTTTTTTCTCTGACACTGAGCCTGCGCTCTTTCAAACCAGGTCCTTATTTCAGGACAGATCCAGGATTTCTGGCCCAACGTCTTCATGGCCTGACACAACTTGGCCACTGACACGCTGCTGATCATCTGGCGGTGTTCAACCCATGCGCAGGCAATTGCGGCAAAATAGACGACAGTCGCCACATCCCGCATGTCGTTGTGCTCAGCAAATTTCACCTTGCTCTTGGCATAGTCTTTCAATGCCATAAGCACATCCAGGCTTGCTTGCGGCCCGAGCAATTCGCCCATGGGCAAACGCACCAACTTTTCAAGAGACAACGTCTTGCCTGAAGGCCTGTAAGACGAAACCTGGGTAGGCACTGCCTCGGCCGGCAGCCGTGCCTCTAACCATTGCGCAAGTAATACTGATTTATCAAGAAGACCTGGTGTCTTTTCAGCTTTCTTTGGGGTTCCCTGCCCCATACGTAGCAGTTTTTCAATTTTGTCAGAACCCAATCCAAACGTTGTTGATTTCATCGAAGTAGTTCCTTATTCAAGAGTTAACGTAATACTGTCCATTTGCAGGCACGTGCACACACAGATACGCACTTGGGCTCAATGCGCTGCGCTGGATTTTGATAAAATGTGCATCATTTCCTGCAATTCAGACCCTACTTCCTGTCCAGGATCAAGCTGGGCTTGAATACAATCCTCCAAAATTCGTTTGAATTTGCGTTTTACGGTGACAATCATATTGGACACCTGCGATGGGTGCGGAAGATTATGTTTTTCAGAAACCTCCGCCACAGACAGTTCCGGCTGGTCTTTAAATAACGGCAACAGCACTCTGTCTTCAAACACCCTCCAATGCACGATCTGGCCCTGACGACGACAGTCCTCTTCCACGAGCATCAATGCTTCGTCAAGCAGAGATGTGGCCCAGGCATAACAAAAGACATGATCCGGAGAGCTCTCCTGTAAATCGTCCGGAAGATCAGGCATTTGCTCTGAATCAAGAGACATCATCTGGCCAGGCGAACGCTTTAACGCTGATTTACGGCGATGTTCATCCACCAGGAATCGATCCAGGGCCGTAAGAAGAAATGTACGAAATCGCCCCTTGGATGAACTGGCCTGGGCCACCAGTTCTCGGCCCATCACGACTTCACAAAAGAAACCCTGCGTCATGTCCTTGGCATTGGCATCGGAAAGCCCTTTCCGTCGCAAATAGCAATACACGGGCCGCCAATAACGCCCCATCATTTGTGACAGAATGAATTGCTTGTGAGCATCATCGGTTTTGCTGTAGGAACGGATCTGCGTCCAACAGGTTGTGGTAAAAACATCCTTCCCCCCACCCATTTCCGTTCGATCCTGATTGACCATTGTTAGACAACTCCTTGAGATAATACGCCATTTTTGCCAACCTCAAGATGCAGATCATGATGTCATTTCAGTATACCAGCTAAATAGGAACAGTGGAAGTTTCAGAATTGTCCGGTCGTATATTTCGGCCCGATATCGAAGTCTCTGCCCTTTTCTGAGTACTTGATCTCCCCATTTAGAATCATAGGTGACTCATGCGTAGGTCCTTAATCTCCGGACCGCAGCTGTGAGAAAAAGATTACGCCTCAGTGAAAGTGAAATTACGATAAAAAAGCAGGCGAACTCAGAAAATGAATCCGCCTGCTTTTTATCTGTCTTCGTTGATGTCTGCAGAATTTCAGTTACTTATATTCTTTTATGCGAATATTTTGAAACTCCACGACTGATCCATGCCCCAGAAAACCAATGTGGCCCTTCTTGTTCAACAGACCCGGATGGGATCTCTTGTCCATGGTGGCAGTACCGTTCTTACTATCGTCTCTGATATTACCGGTCACAATGGTCGTGCCGTTTAGCATCACGGTGATTTGGTCACCTTTGGCAATCACTCTCTGGCTATTCCAACAACCTATAGGACTCTGAAAGTTGGTGGCTTTGGAAGGTTTCTTTCCATAAACGGAAGGTATTACGCCATAGACAGAACCATGATATTGATAGGGATTCAGCTTCTTGTATTTGTCTGCCGTGTCATCCAGTATCTGAAGCTCCATACCTTGATAGGCCGCGTCCCCTTTGGAAGGCGTTCGAATCCCGAGTCCATTGTTGGCACCGGGTGTAAGTTTAAAATCAAATCGCAAATCAAAATCGCTGTACTGCTTCTCAGTATAGAGGTTACCCCCGGGTTTGCACAGGATCTTGCCCTTTTCAACAACGTATCCCTTGACATCACCGATCCACCCGGTCAGATCTTTGCCGTTAAAGAGAGAGACAAAGCCCTCTTCCCGCGGGATTTCTTTGATATAGATATTTCTGAAATCAATGGGATTGCCATGGCATTGCAATTCAATCTGCTCTGAGGTAAATATCGGCAGTTTGCGGTTCCAGTAGTTCTCCAGGATGACATGGTCCACGATCAGTTCACCATTTAATTGAACCGTCACATATTGGCCCACCATCTTGATGTAGAACGTATTCCACTGGCCAATGGGATTATCTGCGATACTGGTAGGCTTGCTCGGATTTTTCTGGTTGTTGTATAGACCGCCTGATCCAATCTTCCAGTGGGCGGGGTCCCAAATTTGAACCTGGGGTGTCCCTCGCAGGTAGATACCGCTGTCACCATTGGGATGAAGAATCTTCCAGTCCACGTACATTTCAAAGTCCTGGTAATCCTTGATGGTGGCCAGACTGAATCCGCCTCCGTCAAACTTCAATACACCATCCTTCACATTCCAGTGCTTTTGCATCTTGGCGTCAGCCTTGGCCTGTGCTGCTGCAAGTGCCTCTGGAGATAACTTGGCTCGCTTGATGGGATTATCATTGGGTGAAGCAAGCAGTCCCTTCCAGCCAGTCAGGTCCTTGCCATTAAACAACGCGGTAAAGCCCTTGGGAGAACGATTCATCTTGGCGCGGGCCTTGAGCAAGCCATCCAGATGAGCCTTCGCCTTTGCCTTGCCTTCAAAGGTCTTTCCACTATTGACAACCTTTTGCAGGGCGGAGAGCACCTCACCACCGGTCAGAGGTTGATCTTTGCCTTTACCAAAAACAATCTTCATCACGGCCAGTGTGGCTTCTTCGCCCAGAAGGCTGTCACCCAAAAGCGTGGTGACCACGGCCAGAGACTCATTGGTGCGAATCAAAGCCAGTTTAGAAAGGGCCTGTTTTTTCTCTTCCTGTCGCCGGGCAATGGAGATGGCCTTGCCATAATATGCCACCTTGTCCTGTGACTGCACAGCATTTCCGGCCACAAGATCAATATATCCCTTCAAATTCATGACATGATAGTTCATGGCCTCTGTCTCTGAAGCCATCTTGAACTGAGCATCCAATGCCTCGCCATCCTTCCATTGAGCCAGGCCACGAATGGCAGCATCACGTGTCTTTGAATCATTACTTTGCGTACCGGTTTGAATGGTCTGAAATGCCTTGCTGCCGCCAATGGCAGGCAACAATTTGATGATGGCAATTCTCTTGGCCGTGTTGGCACTGCCATACGCAGCGAGAAGTGGTGCTGCGCGGTCCTGCACATTCTCATTTTTCAAGCACAGGGTCACTATGGCCCTGCCAGCTTCAGCTTGCTGTCTGGCACTCTCGGTCCAGAGCATGAGAGACACGATACCAGGAAGATCCTTCTGCGTTGCCATCTTTGCGAGTGCCTTGGTGGCTGCAATGTTCACGGAGCTCTCAACGGCTGCTGTAAGGCCAAAGACTGCATTCACGGCCGTGTGTGCACGGCGTTCCGCCAGGATCTCAATGAGAACCACTCTCTTTTCTGCGGACGCTTGGTTCAGTGAGTCAAGAACTGCGGCAACCATGGGTTCTGTAGGCACCTGCAACAACAGGGACCTGATCTGGGAGATTTCATCACCCTGAGCCGTTTTCATGGCATGCGTCAGATCCAGCACAGCTGCCGTACGATCCAACTGAACCTCTGCCTGTAGGGCAGCCATCCAAAGGGCTCTATTGTCATGACCTAGAAACTCTCTGATCGCTGGCAACGCCATCCTGTCACCTCGACGCCCCAGCATGGCCACCACTTTAATCTGTCGTTCTGGTAAGATCTTTCTGAGCAACCGAATCCATTGGACCGTGCCCCGAGACTCTGTCCCCTTTTCAGCCAACGCCAGTGCAGCTGCCTGGAGCATAGGATTTTCACCATCCACAGCAGCCAATAGGTGCCCACGAGCCCCGAAGTCCGCAAGGATACTCAAGGCCTGGCATTGAATATTGACTGGGTATAGGGAATCCTCACCCTGTAGCACCTGGCGGCAGATCTCGACACATGCTTTACCGTGACCTTCCTGATTCAACCTTTCAGCAAGCCGCAAATAGGCAGACGCTGCAATATCTTTTTCATAGGGCTCATCCACTTTTGAGGCTTTTGCCAGGAATGGAATAGATGACTCGTCACCCATGTTGCCCAGGGCTTGAATGGCCACTCGCCTCAACGTCGCATCCTCACTGGACACGTATTTGGCAAGACTTTTGGCCGCAGCAGCGCTTTGCAGCTGTCCCAGAGCGTGGACAATCATCGGAAGATTCTTGGGCGATGTAGAGGACAATGCCTTTAAGAAGGCCTTTTCTGCGGCATCAGTGCCAATGACCAATAACGCCCCGCTTGCCGCGTCACACAGTTTTTCATCATCAAGATACTCGGCCAGGACGGGCACGGTCTCGTCGCTGCCGACAAATTGAAGTTGATTGATGAAGAAGAACTTCACCTCCTTGTCGGAAGACTTGACCAACACCCTTGCCAAAATACCGGCCACCATCCTTCGTTCCTGATCGGCACCAGGTCGTGACGCATAGTTTGTAAGACTGCTAATTGCATACCTGGCCTTGGTATCGTCCCCTGTCCCGGGCGCCACAATCGAATCACAAATGGCCTGGATACGCCTGGGGCCAGCCTTGATAAGCTCGGCGTTCCAGCCCTGTTCTTGCTGTGCATCCTGCGCAGGCATCTTTTCCAGAACGGTCTCTGTCGTAGCGTCGCTAACCTTCGCAAACGAACAGGGCAGCAGGAAAGCGGCTGCAAGGACCACTATCAGTATCAGTTGTTTCCTTTTCATAATCATTCCATTCTCCAACAGGTTGGATTGAATTAAATGTGAGTCAACTTTCAAGTCCCGATTAAACGCTCCAGTTGCCGCGCATGGGTTGATCAATCAGGTTATTGGCACCTGCATCGTTAATAAACTCAAGCTTGACCGGATCAAAATGAAGCGGTCGTCTCAGGCGAATCGCCAATTTTCCAAGGTTGATCAGAGTACCCGAACGGAAACCATTGGCTTCGTTCAAGGCAAATTTCTGCCGCGTCCTGACCGCCTGGGAAAAATCAGTCACCTGCGGCGCGGGTTCTGGGAATCCTGCCAGTTTTTCCTTTAGATTCGGAATGTCAGATCTGAAGCCAGGATAGACTTTCCCAAGAGGTCCTTCAATGAAGGCTGCGTCCTTGTCGGCATTTGCGCCATCAAGAATAATCTCGCAACCATCGGCATACCGCATGTAGATACGTCGCCACGGTCCCACGGCATCCGGATGTTGTACGGGCGTATCCGCCTCCACAAAAATGGGGCTGGTGTCGTCCTTGCCAAGGAGATACTGAACAGGATCCAGATAATGCTGGCCCATATCACCCAGGCCGCCACCATCATAGTCCCAATAACCGCGGAATGTGCTGTGGGTACGGTGACGATGATAGGGCTTGTAGGGTGCCGGGCCGAGCCACCTGTCATAATCCAGCTCTGCGGGTACGGGCTGCGGCGTGAGATTGGTCTTTCCACTCCACATGAATTTCCAATTGAATCCCGTCACGCCACTGACCGTCACCTTGAGCGGCCAACCAAGCAAGCCAATTTCAACCAGCTTTTTGATCGGAGCGACCGGTGTACCAAAACCGTAAAAGCCACTCTGGAACCGAAACCAGGTATTCAGTCTGAAAATCCGTGCATTCTTCTGGACCGCTTCAACCACTTTCTTGCCTTCACCAATGGTGCGAGTCATGGGCTTTTCGCACCAGATGTCCTTGCCCGCCTCAGCTGCGGCAATGGAGATCAAGCCATGCCAATGGGGAGGCGTCGGAATATGCACGATATCGATGTCGGGCCGGGCCAGCACCTCACGGTAGTCAGTATAAGCTTTAACGTCTTTGTCACATTTTTTCAGTGTATTACTCAGGTGCTTCTTGTCCACATCGCAAATGGCCAAAAGCTTGGCGCCTGGGTATCTGAGATGTCCCTGCCCCATGCCACCCACGCCCACCACGGCCTTGGTCAACTGGTCACTCGGTGCCATGTAACCAGCCCCTCCAAGCACATGGCGAGGCACGATACTAAACATGGATCCTGCTGCAAATAGGCCCTTTGTAAAAGAACGTCTTGATATTTTCTTGGTACTCATTGTGTCTCCCTGTGGATTGCCGGCATCACTTTGCCTGAGGTTGACTGATTAATTTTTTGTTTTTAGTAGGTAGTACTCAGCATAAAAAACGCGTTTTTCAAAAAACTGTTTACTGAACACTGAACACTACAGGGCTTTTTGCAAAAGTCCTGTTATAAGATCCAGAAACTTAACTCATAGCCTCTTCTAATATTTTGACAGCCGAAGCAATGTCTTCAACACGGCTATCACCCGCTTCACGCTCAATGGCCAGTGTCCCTTCATACCCGATCTCGCCCAGTGCTTCAAAAAAGACATCGCTCGAGACTTCCCCCTTTGACCAGGGCACTTCCGTACCCCATTGCCCAGGCGTATCCGTTCTTATAGCATCCTTAACGTGAATATGCTTGATCCAGGGTGCCAGTGTTTTGAGTCCTTCAATGGGGTTACCTTTGTCGTATAAAATCATATTGGCGGGATCATAATTAATCCCCAAGGCAGGGTGGTTGATCTCCGTCATAAAGGCTGCCAACTCCTGAGCCGTTTCCTGCCCGGTTTCCATCAACAACATAATGCCATGTGCCTCAGCCATGTCACCCAAGCATTTGATACGCTGGCACATGACACTGTAATTCGTGGGATCACTGTCATCAATAAAACCAGCGTGCATGGACAGGTACGGGACACCCAATTCCTGCGTCACCTTAACAGCCCCAGCAAAAAGGGCTTTGTTGGTTTCCCAACACGCGTTCGGCAGCACGCCGCCAGTCACCTTAATCGTATCAAGCGTGGAATAGTCCTCCTGCTCAAAACCAATCATGGTGCAGCTAATCGTCCAATCCTGTCTTTTGATGGCATCCTTGTACGCCGCACCGTCATCGCCCATCACAGGACCCACAGCCAAATGGACATGATTCACACCCATCGTCTTCATGGCAGCAGCCACGTCATCAAGACCCGTCTGCAATGACCAGCTACACACACCTATCGTATACTTTGAATTCTTCATTAAGACCTCTTCTTTCCAACTAGAGTTTGATCTCACATTGATCCTGTACTGACTTGATTTCGGCCTGAACGATCCTGATCGAATCAGTAGACTGCTGCAGAGTAATCACCTCGGGCAATGGCTCCCCTTTGACAAGTCCTGCAAAATGTTCAATCTCCAGCGAATAGCCATCACCTGTCACCACATCAGGGGTAAAGGCATCACCTTCTACAGGACACACCTTGAAACAAGGTTCACGCGAACAATCGTACATCAGCGTGGCTTTTTCCATCACAATATTGAAGCTCATCTCAAAACCAAATGAGGGTGACATCGCCCAGCTGCCTTCAGCGGTAACCACCTTGTCGTCACCAAACGAGTAACAGGTGGTGATACACTTCATTCCCTTGCCAGATGCAGGATGGCCAAAACTCTGGACGGCCTTGGGAATGCCAAACAGATACTGGACATAATCCGAATCGTGGATATGAAGATCCATGGCCATGCCGCCACTCCGGTCATCCTGAGCGAACCAATCATCGGCGCCCCAACTGGGGACACAACCAAGCCGCTTAAACGTGGCAGACACAACAGCACCATAATCCCCGCACTCAATAATCTCTTTGGCCTTGACATATTCCGGCCAAAACCGGATACAATGACCTATCTGAAGAATTTTGCCACTTTTCTTGGCTGCCTCACTCATTTTACCACAGAGCTGAGGATCCAATGCCATGGGTTTTTCACACAACACATGGACCCCCGCCTCAAGCACTTTAATACTGAAATCACAATGCAGGAAGGTGGGCAATGTCATCGAAATCGCATCCACCACATTGTCAGCCAGCATCTTTTCAAAGTCTGAGTATACAGTCAAGCTTTCAAAATCAATGGCATTTTCAGCTCCGGCAATGTTGCCCCCGGCTTTCTTTGAATTTTCAATGATATCCGGGTCTGTATCGCAAATGGCCACCACCTTAGCACCTTCACATTTGCCCCAGTTGGCATAATGCATACGGCCCATAAACCCAAATCCAACTATCCCTATGCGCAGCATGATAAAGTCCTTTCCATGATCCAAAACTGTCCCAAAAGCAAACTCTTAATGCCTGGTGCATAAACCATCATGAGAATCATACCCATTTTTGCCACCGAAGAATTGCCATTTCTTGTTTAAATAACACCATTAATGGCATATACTTAATCTCTGTTGTGTTTAGAAAAACCATGCAACAAGCTGTTTCTATATCTAGAGTGTTAACTGTGGCTCAGAGACAAAAAATACTGTTATTGCTGGAATCTGCTCGAACCTGCGAAAGGGATTTCCTTCGCGGCATTGCTCGCTATTCGCACCTGCATGGCCCATGGGCCTTTTATCGAAAACCCAAGTTTTACCTCAAGAACCACAATGAAGGCGTATCCCTCTCTCAGATCAAGGCCTTCGATCCGGATGGCATCATTGTTTCTGATACTGAGAACTTTGGAACAATCCTGAGCCTGGGCAAACCCACACTAATTCACACATTCAAAGCCGACACCTATAATTCACCCAAAATAATTGGCGATTCTGAGCTCACAGGCATCATGGGTGCGGAGCACCTCATGGGCCTTGGTTTTTCAAACTTCGCCTATTGCGGTCTGGGCAAGTACTACTGGTCAAGAGGACGCTACGTCAGTTTTCGAAACAGCATTAAAAAGGCTGGATTTGACGTGGCTTATTTTGAACTCAGCCCGAGGCAAATCAAGAACGCCCTGCCCAAAGAGCTACAGCGTCTGGCGAGATGGCTCACCTCTGTGATTCCAGCGGGACTGATGACCTGTGCGGATGATTGCAGCCAATACATCGTAGAAGCATGCAAACTGGCCGACATCCAAATCCCCGAGCAAATCGGCTTTATTGGTGTTGATAACGACGATATGGTCTGCGAACTCTCAGACCCTCCTTTATCAAGTATCGCACTGGACTTTGCCAAGGCCGGGTACGAAGCCGCTGACCTGCTGGATCATTTAATGTCAGATCAAGATGCACCACAGAAAAATATCACAGTCCTCCCCTCGCACATCGTCACACGTGCTTCCACCGACATTCTGGCCATAGATGAGGAAGATGTGGCCAATGCCGTGCAATTCATTCGTCAACATTCCAACAGGCTCATACAAATCAGCGATGTACTGGCCAAAGTCACCTGCTCACAACGCACATTGCATCAGAAATTCCAAGAAAACCTGGGCCGCAGTGTACATCAGGAAATCAAACGAGTCCGCATCGAAAGAATCGCCAAACTGCTGCGAGAAACAGACTTGCCCATTTCAAGCATTGCCATCAAGCTGGGCTATTCCAATATTAACCATATCTCTCGTTACTTCCAACAGGCCCGAAATGTCACACCTCTGGCCTATAGAAAACAATTCGGCCATCCAGGCCGTTGAGAACCACATTTGTCCGAGCATTATTTCCAAAGACGGCATTTTGCACGCCCTGGGTGGACGACGTTCACAGGCTGTTGCCGTGCGTGCGGGAGGACGAGGTGACGTCACAGACACACACAAGGTTTGGCATGCTCAGGTTGGGGCAAATGTGACCTCTCCAGTGGTCTTTGATGGACATCTCTATTGGGTCAGCGACCGGAATAACACAGCCTACTGCCTGAGTCTTGCTGACGGATCAATCAAATTCGAGCAAAAGGTTGACCCGCAACCCTATGCCTCAATATTGTTGGCGGATAACAAGTTTTATGTAGTAACCCGTTATGGGGAGACCCTGGTACTGGCTGCCAAACCAGTCTACCCACAACTGGCCCACAACAAACTGTCTGACAAGAGTGTCTTTAATGCCAGCCCCATTGCTGTAAACAGATCCCTCATTCTACGAAGTGACAAATTCCTGTATTGTTTTAAATCGGGACGTTAAGAACTCACCTAAAAGCCATACAGTCAGAAAACACAGTCTCCGATTTATCTGATTTCGGAGTCTTATTTTGGGGGATGTCTGTATGGCTTGGGCGTGCCGTTTGCCGGAGCCTGTTCCCAATGAACGCGACAATATGCCTGGTGGTTATATATACTTAATAAACGATTACAGCCCGGGAACTGGCACCTCCGCCCTTCAGCAGAGGTCTTTAATGTCTTTTTCATGGCGAGTCCTTTCACGGGTCTTCCCCGCGCCGGTGTCTGATAAACGGACAATTCCGAATCTTCAGGGCCGGATCTTCAATTCTACAGTATAGCACAGATTAACCCAAACCCTTCATACATTCCGTCGAGCGCGGAGGATTGCGAGAATCGTTAGCTTAACGCGATTCTTGGGTTATTAAGGCCATTACCCAATGGCTTCATACAGTATTCCTTTTTGGAAACGACCGAATAATGGCTTTAGAAAAAGAGTGGGCCTCCCCTCACAGCAGACCCTTTATGCAAGTCAAAAAGAAATCTCTCCCGTCTCGCGTAGAATCAGATTACAATGCAAGCGAATTGGTGGTTCCTGGTTCACTGGTAACGACTGCAAAAAACAATGTGTCCGATCAACTGTGAACCTAGCACTAGCAAAAAAAAGAACCCCTTGGGTAAAATGGTTCACTTCGCCAGAATAGTCTCAGTAATTAAGATGTCATATTGATGGAGTTAGTTATGCAAAAAACAATGATCCCGGCCATCTGGTGCCTGACCCTGTTGTTACTCTTAACGTCATGCCAAACAAACAGCCCCAAATCTATCGCGGAGAAAAACACTGTGAATCTAGCCAACAATCCCCTGCTCCAGACCTGGGACACACCATTTGGTACGCCCCCCTTTAAAAAGATCAAAATCGAACAGTATCTACCGGCCTTCAAGGTGGCAATGGCACAACATCAGACCGAGATTGCAGCCATCGCCAATAACTCCGAGGCACCCACCTTTGCCAATACCGTGGAGGCCATGGACACCAGTGGTGCCTGGCTCACCCAGGTGGCCAGTGTGTTCTTTAATCTCAATAGCGCTTTGACCAATGAGAGCATGCAGGCCATTGCCAAAGAAATGGCCCCGCTCTTGTCAAAACATGGGGACGACATTCAGCTCAACGAAACGCTCTTTGCACGCACAAAAACAGTGTACGACAATCGGCAAAACCTACAGCTCACAGAAGAACAAAAGATCCTCCTCGAAAAGACATACAAGGACTTTGTACGAGGCGGTGCCCTGCTCGATAGTGACGCCAAGACGCGTTTTCGTGCAATCAATGAGCGACTCTCTCTCTTATCTGTGCAGTTTGGCGAAAATGTGCTGAAGGAGAACAACAAGTTTGAACTGGTCATCAGTGACAAGGCCCAACTCGCCGGTCTGCCCGACCGTGTGGTAGCAGGTGCCTCTGAAGCGGCACAGGAAAAGGCCTATGAAGGCAAGTGGCTCTTCACGCTGCACAAACCCAGTTTGATCCCCTTCCTACAATACAGCGACCATCGTGAGTTGCGAGAAAAGATGTATAGGGGGTATACGCTCCGCAGTAATCACAATGACACCCTCGACAACAAAGCCATCCTTTCAGAGATGGCGGCCCTTCGCGTGGAACGTGCTAACCTGCTTGGCTTTCCCACCCACGCCCACTATGTGCTCGACAACAACATGGCCAAAACTCCGGATAAGGTCTACGCCCTGCTGGACCAGCTCTGGGAACCTGCCTTAAAGACTGCAAAGGCCGAAGTGGCAGCCATGCAGGCCCTGGCCGACCAGAACAATGACCACATCAAACTTGAGCCCTGGGACTGGTGGTACTACAGTGAAAAAGTCCGTCAGCAACGCTTCAACCTGGACGAGAATGAACTGCGTCCCTACTTCAAACTGGAAAACGTGATCAATGGTGTCCAGATGGTGGCAAATAAACTCTTCGGCATCTCCCTCGAAGAACGGTTTGACATCCCCACGTACCATAAAGACGTCAAGACCTTTGAAGTCAAACGGGCCGATGGATCGCACGTAGGCATCTTATTTACCGATTACTTCCCTCGGGCCAGCAAACGGGGCGGGGCCTGGATGAACTCGTTCCGCAAACAACGTCGCCTGAACGGTGCCATGGTCACACCGCTCATCGCCAACACAGGCAACTTCAGCAAGCCCACGCCTGATACCCCCTCATTGATCAGTCTAGAGGAAACGCTCACCCTGTTCCATGAATTTGGTCATGGCCTGCATGGGCTGCTGTCAGACTGCACCTATGACCGCCTTTCCGGCACCTCCGTGCCGCGTGACTTTGTGGAATTACCCTCCCAGATCATGGAGAACTGGGCCACTGAACCCGAGGTCCTAAAGCTATACGCCCGCCACTATCAGACGAATGAACCCATGCCGGATGCGTTGATCGAAAAGATCCAGAAATCGAGTCAGTTTAACCAGGGGTTTGAGACCGTGGAATATCTCGCGGCATCGTACCTGGACATGGACTGGCACACACTTGAAGATACCAAACAACGTGATCCCCTTGAATTTGAAGCTGCCAGTATGGAACGGATCAGCCTCATCAATGAAATCCTGCCCCGTTATCGTAGCACCTACTTCCAGCACATCTTTAGCGGTGGCTATTCATCCGGCTACTACAGCTATGTCTGGGCCCAGGTCCTGGATGCTGATGCCTTTGCAGCATTCCAGGAAAGCGGTGACCTGTTTAACACCAAGATTGCCCGATCCTTCCTGGACAACATCCTATCCCGAGGCGGCACATCTGATCCCATGGAAATGTACAAACGTTTCCGTGGGGCAGAGCCTAAGGTGGATGCTCTACTGAAGCGTAAAGGATTTAATTGAGCGAGGCTTGGCTGATGGGTGGTAGGTGTTATGTGTTTAGGGGTTAGGGGTTAGGTGTTAGGTTAGACTGACATGGAACGATTGTACTGGACAAAACCGGCGCTCTGTGAGCTTGAAGTGGACGTCAAGACTCTGAACGATAACAAGGTCACAATAGACCCGATTCTGTTTCATCCAGACGAGGGAGGCCAACCCGCTGACAAGGGTACAGTTGGCGATGCCACCGTCCTGAGCGTGGACATCGTCGATGGAGAGATTGTTCTTTCTCTTGATAAGCCCCTTGAGGATGGCAGACACATGGCCTGCCTGGACAGAGAACACCGCATGCACACGGCAAGTCAACATTCGGCTCAGCACATCTTATCTGGCCTGGCTGAGACCCGCTTTGGCTTAAAAACAGTCGGTGTCCATATTGGGCTGGAGAAAAGTACGGTTGATTTAGACACCAAAATCGATTGGCAAAAGGCTCAGAGCCTGGAACGCTATGCCATGGATGTGGTCATGGAGAACCTTGTCATCGAGACCCTGTTCAATGAGTCAGCTGCTCGCAGCCGATTTGATTTGAGTGACATCTCCTCCGATCTCATTCGTGTGGTCAAGATCGGTCAGTACGATGCCTCTGCCTGCTGTGGCGCTCATGTTCAAAGAACCGGGGACATTGGCATCATCAGAGTGGTCGATCTGGAAACAAAAAAGCAGGGAACTCGTCTCTCCTTTATGGCAGGTCCCAAAGCACTCGATTTTTCCCAGGTAGAAACATCTGTGCTGAAGTCACTTCGAAAGCTATCAAAATGCTCAACCGAGGAACTCCCTGACCACCTTCAAAAAACATTGGACCGTTCAGCAAAGCTGAATAAGCAAGTGGACGGTCTGTATGATATGATGCTGCCATCGCTCGTGAAAACGGCGATTGTGGTTGAAATTGAAACGTCAAGAATCGGGATTCAAGTCAATGCCCTGCCAACCAAACTCACTGGCAAGCTGGCCGCATTGATCGCCAACCACGTCGATGGAACGGGTGTGGTGGTGAGCAGAAATACCATTTTTATTAACTCTAAAACCATGATGGCTAAAACGCTCCTGCAAAAGCTTCAAAACACTGCGGGAGGCAAAGGCGGCGGCTCCCCACAGGCAGCCAGTGGCATGTTAGCCAGTGTATTAACGAGTGAACAGATTGTAAGCATTCTAAAGACACCCAACTCGGAGTCAGCTAACCCAAAATAATGGAGCAGACAGACTGTGGATTATCTCACTTTGAACCTGTACTCCGTGGGTTTGAATCCTGTGCATGTACGAGGCTTGGGTTTTACAGAGATTTTACATGCGTGTTTCTGAGGTTGGAGTATACTGTAAGTATGGAACTGAAAGTATCTATTCTGTTGGTCGAAGATGAACCTGCGATTTCTGAGGGGTTGAAAGATTTCCTTGAGTTTCACGGATTTGATGTGCAACTCTCTGAAGATGGACCCTCTGCTCAGGATCAGGTACGTTCATCCCGGTTTGATCTTATTTTGTTGGATTTGATGCTGCCAGGCATCAGCGGGGAAGACCTTTGTTTACAGTGGCGACGTGAAGGTCTGCAAACTCCGATTATTATGCTCACTGCCAAGGGACAGGAAAAGGACCGCATCTCAGGTCTGAATATTGGAGCAGACGACTACGTGACCAAGCCCTTCTCCCTGGAAGAACTGCTGGCACGCATGCGTGCTGTACTGCGGCGCACAGATCCTGTCCGCTCGGTGGGCACTCGCTTTGATTTTGGTGATCTTCAGGTGGATGCCGAAGCACTCACAGCATTACGAGATGAGCAGGCCATTTCCGTGAGTGAGCGAGAATATCGGATACTCCAGTTTTTTGCGGCCAATCCTGGACGCGTCGTTTCACGGGAAGAGCTATACGAACAGGTGTGGGAGGATCGTATGAGCGACCTGGGCACTCGCACTGTGGACATGCATATTGCCAAACTTCGCCACAAAATAGAACTCGATTCTTCCGAACCCAGGCTCATTAAAACCGTCCGCGGTTCTGGCTACAGGTATGACCTATGATTCGACGTTTTGTGCTTGTGACTGTTTTGATTCTCATGGCTCTGGGCGCATTAACAGGCCTGGGCTATCATGCCTTGAACAAATGGGCTCAGGGCCTCGAAGGGGCACGAAAAGGTGAGTATGCAGACATCACCGTACAGTTGCAGACAGAGATAAAGGCCGGACTGGATGCCTTTCTCCAGAAAGAAGAAAACCGGCCCTACACAGACTATCTGTACTATCACATGCCAGACAATGCCTTGACCCTGTCGCAGCAACAACAGGCCGCACCTCTGGTTCAGCGGTCCCCTCTTTCCGGCCAACTGGATCAAGGCCTGGCCTATGGGCACTTCCAAATTGAGCCGGACAATCGTATCACCACACCCAACGATGATATTGAAGCCCGTGAGGGTCAGTCCTGGTCCAATGCCAAAGTCTCTTTGGACCTGGATCAGTGGCGTGAGAGTCTCCAGAAACAACTCTTGCCAGAACTCAAACAAAACCTGTCGCAACCCCAGACACCAAAATCACGGTTGGCGTCTCGTGCCCAAAAATCTCTTTCACCGCGTGTCCAGATGGACGTACAAAATCTGGCCATAGACAGTCTTCAGAACACCTCCCAAAAGTCTCAGATGTTTCAACAAAACAGGGCCATCTATGAAAATAACGTTGCATCGAATACCTTTACCCCAAATCAACGGGTTCAGCCTCAGCAAAGAAAAGAAGCCCCGATGTTTCAAAGCATGGCTAGTCCAGACATGCTAAAGGACATGATTGAGATCCGCGTAGAACCTTTTGTACCTAGCCTATTGCCAAACGATAACAACACACCCTCCATCTTTGGTGGCCAGATTTTGATGCTCCGTCACGTACAGGTTGAAGACAAACATTACGTCCAGGGATTCAGACTCAATGAAGCTGAATTAATTCATCGCATCGAAGGCGTGACTCAGAAACTCATGGCGTTACATCGGGGACTCAGTATCAAGGTATCCAATGACATCGAATCCAATGCCTGCACAAGCGCGGTGCTTGATTTTGGGTTTGGCAGCCTTGTGCTCAATCTTTTTGAAACCAACCCCGGATGGATTCATGATCGTGTAATCTGGTTCAGACGCTGGTACGGTGTCACACTGGTGGTGGTGCTGGCTGCCATCACCCTGGGCCTGGTCAGTTTGTGGCGTGGCGTGCATCAGCAACTGACTTTATCACGGCAGAAAGATGATTTTATTTCGGCCGTATCTCATGAACTTCGCACGCCACTCACGGCCATTCGTATGTATGCAGAAATGCTTGAAAAAGACTGGGTCAAGACTGAAGACAAACGTCAGCACTACTACACCAACCTGCGACAGGAAAGTGAACGCCTGTCCAGACTGATCGACAATGTTCTGGACTTCTCGCGCATCCAGCGTCAAAAGAAACAGTACCACTTTGAACTGGGTGATCTGAATGCCTGCATCCAACAGGTGGTTGAGATGATGACCCCCTTTGCCGCACAACATGGCTTCTCACTCAACACAGATCTGACAGACCTGGCGTCCCAAACTTTTGACAAGGATGCCATCACCCAGATCGTCGTGAATCTGGTAGACAATGCCATCAAATATGCCAAGGACAGCCAGGACAAGACCATCTGCATTCGTACCTTCACACGAGATCAACACACCATTCTGGAGGTGGAAGATCACGGCCCCGGCATCCCCCATGCCCAGCAACGTCACATCTTTGATCCCTTTTATCGCACAGAAAATGAATCCACGCGCCAGACCCAGGGCACGGGCCTGGGACTCGCTCTGGTCAAACGCTTCACAGAAGCCCATCAGGGTACCATCGAGATTCTCAATGCTCAGCCAACCGGTGCCCTGTTTCGCGTTACCCTCTGTTTAGGGGTTCGGGGCTGAGAAACCAAGAAACCAAGAAGGTAAGAAGGTAAAAGCGATTGCCGATCTTCTTAGTTTCCTACTTTCTTACGTTCAGCCTTCAGACTATCATAAGAATTTCGGGCTAGGGGTTAGAGGCCTGCGTATTGACTGAAAGGTATCGAAAGAAGAATGTCATGAAGTAACCTGGCACAGATATGGACTTTCGAAAAACTGACCATTCAAAACAGTTTTGACACGGATTTCACGGGTTACACGGATTTTAGACACATAACGAAAAACGATCTCACGCGGAGCCACAAAGCTCACAGAGATGTTGATGCAACCTAAATAAACCTGCGAATCGACCCTGTCATGCCGAGGCACCGAGGGATCTATTTATCTGGCCGCGAAGCGGTTCAATTTGAAAGCTGACCGCCGATGGCTGAGAGCTGAAAACTCTCTTCGCGACACTGATTTAAAACTAACAACCAAAAACTACTCCAACCACTAATCCCCAGTAATCTTCACTGATCGGACACTCACGCCTGGTATTTACCGTGCTGGCAAACGGTTTTGTTCACCATGAAGGGCCTAAAGACACATGATGTCATGATGTTCGACAGCGATACAAACCCCGTAAGGCGGGGTCTCTGTGCCCGCCCGTTCTCTCGCATGAAAAAACGGGCGGCCACGGGGAGCCGCCCCTACCCTGTAGACACCGTCAAACCCATACACAGAATTAAACACAATTCGCCTGAGGGTGTCTCTATATCGTGACTTTACAAATTACAACCGGACCCCTTTTGGGACCACTCGAAGAAGGCTATAGAATTCAGCCATCGGTTAAAAGATCGGTATTCAAGCATAAAGGCACACACGCACTGAATCATGGGCGGCGGAACGCCGTCCCATTTTTCAGATGTTACCTGTTGAGCCTACCAAGGTGCTTTGATAGCTTCTCTTCAATTTGCATCAATCTCAAAATCGGCGATTTAAGTTCTTTCGTTTCTTTGGCCGCATAAGCTCGCAATTTGGCCAAGCACTTTGCATACTCATTATTTATCACTGGCTCAATATGTACACCATACGTTGAGTGCAATATTTCTTTGATTTCGGCTATATTATTAAGTTGGTTGTGTTTGGCATTTGGCCCTTGATTCTTAACAATGGGGGACCACAGCATAAAATGCTTTTCATAGTCTGCGAAGTACTTATTTGCATACTCAATGTTCTTACTGAACTTTTTTACAAAACGGTCAACATTATCAGGCTGTTTGTTCTTAACATACTGAAGGCCTGTAACAAGATGAGTAGCCACCTCGCAGACATACACTATATTTCAGCTCTCAGCTTGTTTGAATCGCTCTGCGATGCTGGTTTAATAGACCCCTCGGTACCTCGGGGTGACAAGTCATGGTGATGCGTTATTGCCATGCAAATCCCTTGCTTTATTCGTGCAGATTCAGTGAATTCGTGGTTGAAATCACTGTCACTCGCCGGATTACCCTTCGCTTAAAATATTGAACAACAGAAGATTGCCGCGTCGTGCCTCCTCCTAAGGAACACCGCTTTTTTTGGGCCAAACATCAGCTTTTGTTTCTTTCGTTTACCCGCAGAATCACGTATTACAACCTGATCTTTAGTTTTCCCTTTTCTAAAGATTTACTCATCGTTCTAAAAGCCGCATAATCATTTTTTGGCGAGAATGTGCCTGCTCTAATACCCTTTAAGTTTTCTACTATATTTTTAATCTCTGCATCTGAAACATGCTTTCTATACTTTTTCCCTACACTTAATAAAACAAGATGCTTGTTAGAATCAGGAAACTTATAAACGGTAAAAAAATCATTCCAATCAGACAAATTAGAATTATAATTCCACCAACAATATACAACGTTCTGAAGCGCAGATAACCCCTCAAAATACGCCTCCATTGCATCGCCCCGTGCCATAGGCGTAACTATTAAAGTTTTCCCGAATCCTTGTAATTTCTTAGCGAAGTCTGCATTAGCCAGTGGTCCTTCATAATCTAAAGCTATATAATCATAATACTTTGCATTCTCTTCAACTATTCTAAGGCATTCAGTCTTCCCTCTATTCCAGGGCGAATACCAAGGATGCACTAACAATGCAACTTTTCCACCAGCCTTTTGCACCTTTTTAACTTCTTTTAAATTAATCTTGGTATCGGTAACAATCACATCTTTAGGTGACATCGCACATCTCTTTTTGTTGATTATATCCTGCAACTTTACCGTTCCACTTTCTCCCCAAAGCAGCACTTTTTGAACCGTTTCCAAATTCAACTCAACAGACAATTCAGAAACAATAGGCACAACAGGTATAGGTGTAATACCGGTAGTTTTACAACCAAACAAAACCGCCGCCAACAAAATTAACATTACATATTTCTTATTCATATTCACTCCAATCAAAGGAACATTAAATCAGGAGAGGTCATGCCGTAATCCGTAACATTTTCTTGTATTGCCTTTGTTTTTGGCCATCACTTCTTAAGAACATCCCCACACTTCGACTGACGCCTTGGGGGACACCCATGTTCAAGCTCTTCGCCAGTCACACATTGCTGACACTCAAATGCGTCTTCATGAAACAAACGATCATGACCTTCCAAGGGGCTGCCTTTTTATCCGACTTGACATCTGTCTGGGTTTTGCCCAGCGACTTTATACACGCCTTAAGCAGGGTCTCCCAGCGAACCTGATTCGCCTCCTGCAGGTCGGCACCTTCAAGGTGTTGAATTGAGCCCACTGGCAGTTTTTCGTCCGTCTTCAGGGACTGCGAGTTTTGTCGCTTGATTTCGTCTTTAATGCGATATGAGAAGGTCTTGGCTTTTCCAATAAAACCTGGAAGTAATCTCGCAATTACCAGCAGTATGCCGGTAATGTTCAGGAGTATGGCATACACAAAGATCGGGTGCGGCATAGAAGGTTGTGCAAGGAGAATGCATCCAGCTACTACAAGGATGGCTCCGATAGTTCCTTTATTCGTATTCATTTAGTCTTCCTTTGCCAACGACTTGATGAGGGGCGACCGTCAGGCCGTCCCTTTTGAGCGACCTCGTTCTGACCCGAAGAGGCAGAGTCACTTTTGCATTTGCTTTTCGATAACGCTTAATGCCATCAAGAGACAGATAGACCTAGCACCGCTCTGCAATAAGGGCAGCAAAACACTTTGAATATGGACATTACCTTTCGTTTTGCTTGGATAATTTTGGTTAGATCCTTTTTGCAGTGTGGACACATAGGAATGATTTCTTCCTCAACTACTTCAACGTTTTCCATTGAAATGCTCCCTTGAATTAGTTCCTAAGCCATCATTTGCTTTGATCATAACAGTGTATTAGGTAGCGTGTCCTACGAATAATATTAGGGGGACAGGCTACCTAATACTTTCCTCAAAATTGTTAAACAGTATTATTAATGACACGTAAGCGACTTACTGTCAATCTCTTATTGGTAAAATAACGTGGTAACCGTTCACAGCTATCAAGCGACATGCTGAGAGACTTTTTTTGATGAGATTTCAAGGTGAGTGCCATTCGGACCTCAACTTAAGCCCTCGGCCAGCTTCGCTATAAATTGCTCGCGGTCCTCGTCTTTCTTAAAGATGGCCTTGCGGTCATTGCC
>CAZBTJ010000050.1:19215-35886 GCA_964494325.1 uncultured Pirellulales bacterium | reverse complement strand
TCCGTGTCAAAAAGAAATCTCATTCGGGTGACAGCCAGAATCCTTCTCTGTGGCCTCTGTGGTTAAAACAGTTTTTAGTTTTTAGTTCTTCGTTTTTAGTTGGTTGAACGCTGCGCGGGCAGCTTAACAGGCAAAGCCGGGTCGCTACGCTGAGGTGTGAGGTGTGAAGGTTGAGGTGTGAAACAACAGCCGTTGGCTCTCTCAGCATCTTCCATCCGATTCCCGTCCAAATGAAAAGGCCCGGTTCAATAACAGTCCAAGTCGTCATTAAAGTCCTGCGGTGGATTCTGCAACCAAGCTCGCTTGATAAGCAGAGACCAATGCAGGACGACCTGTCCCTGACAGGTAGCACGCACAGCGTGCATGACGGCGAACCTTCGCACAGACAGAAACTTAAGCAAAAGGCGACAGCCCTCTGTGGTCTCCGTGCCTCCGTGCGAGGAAATAGTTTTTAGTTCTTAGTGCCTTTGAAAACTACTCAGGGCCAGCCCTTGACTTAAGCGTTAAGGTTTTCATATGTCAGAATCTTCCATTCAACTAACGCCCAATTGAAAAAGGACCATCCGTTCGCTAAACCTAGCCGTTTATATAAAGTGCACAAAGGAAGGGATTGTACGTGAGCTGGCTATCAAATCAAAAATCCGAGATCAAAAATCAAAAATGACTGGGCTTTTCTTGAGTTTGTGGGCATCTCACGCCATAATACCCCTTTGTTTCCTAGTTCCATTAAGGTTGAGACTCACATGAAAGACATACAATACCAGAATCATATTTACCACACCAAGCCAGTGCGGCCGGCCTGGTTCTCCAAAACCTTTCCGTCCATCTCATTTTATCTTCCCTTTATGCGGGTTATTATCCAGGCCAGTGGTGTGTGCAAGAGGGGTATGTATAGCCGCAGCAAGTGGTGTCATAGCAGTTTTCGCATTTTTGAACATTTGGAACGGATAGGCGCTCAGATCGAAATCACCGGTATTGAGCATCTTGAGCAGGTGGGTGATTCGTGTGTGATCATCGGCAATCACATGAGTCTTCTCGAAACCGTGATCTTGCCCTGCATTGTTCAGTCTGTTCGCGACGTCACGTTTGTGGTCAAGCAAAGCCTGCTGGACTACCCGATATTCAAGCATGTCATGCGATTTTGCGATCCTGTGGCAGTCTCACGCACCAATCCCAGGGAGGATTTTAAGGCCGTGATGACCGGTGGCAAAGAACGTCTTGGAAAAGGGATCTCCATTATTGTATTTCCTCAAACCACACGCACTGTGACTTTTCAGCCTGAGCAATTCAACACCATTGGCGTTAAGCTCGCACAAAAAGCCAAGGTGCCAATTATACCTCTTGCCTTGAAGACAGATGCCTGGGGCAATGGCAAGCATCTCAAGGATTTTGGGTGTATTGATACTAGTAGAATCATACGTTTTGCCTTTGGAGAGCCCATTTCGGTCCAGGGCAGGGGTTCAGACGAGCATCAGCAGGTCATCGATTTTATCCAACAAAAACAGGATGAATGGGCATGATATTGAACATTTTGGCGTTATTGGCTGGTAGATAGGCAGTGGGTGTAGATTGTGCGGGTTTTGCTTTGCCTTCAGTCTTCAACCTTCAGTCGAAGAACCCAGATCATTGGAGCCATAAACAATGAAAAAAACATTGAACGCCTATAGTCGTCGCATCACACAGGTCAAATCTCAGGGCGCCTCACAGGCCATGCTCTATGCCACCGGTATGACTGAAGACGACATGAATCGTCCCCAGGTGGGGATTGCTTCGGTCTGGTTTGAAGGCAACCCCTGTAATATGCACCTCAACGATTTGGCCGCTCAGGTGAAACAGGGTGTGCAGGCAGCAGACTTACACGGATTTCGATTTAACACCATAGGCGTCAGCGATGGCATCAGTATGGGCACGGACGGCATGAGTTACTCGCTTCAGTCCCGCGAGATCATTGCGGATTCCATTGAAACGGTCATGGCTGCCCACTGGTACGATGCCATTGTGGCTTTGCCCGGTTGCGACAAGAACATGCCCGGCTGTATCATGGCCATGGGTCGTTTGAACAGGCCGGGGATCATGGTCTATGGGGGGACTATCAAGCCCGGGGACCTGGATGGCAAACCCCTGGATATTGTGTCCGCATTTCAATCGTACGGGCAATTCCTTTCAGGTGAAATTGACGAAGCCACACGCAAAAAGATCGTCCAATGCAGTTGCCCGGGCCCAGGCGCCTGTGGCGGCATGTACACGGCCAACACCATGGCATCTGCCATTGAAGCCATGGGCATGAGCCTGCCGAACAGTTCTTCTATTCCAGCGGCTGAAGCTGCCAAGCTGGATGAATGCCGACAAGCAGGTCAGGCCATTCGGCTGCTCCTGGAGAAAGACATCAAGCCGCGTGACATCATGACGCGTCAGGCCTTTGAAAATGGGTTGGTCGTGATCATGGCTCTGGGTGGGTCCACCAATGCGGTCCTGCATATGCTCGCCATGGCACGGACTGTGGATGTACCCTTAACCTTGGAAGACATTCAGGCCGTCAGTGACAAGGTGCCCGTGATTGCAGATCTCAAACCCAGCGGACGTTATGTGCAGGAAGACCTGTACAAGGTTGGCGGCGTACCCGGCGTGATGAAGCGATTGTTGGACAGGGGTATGATCCAGGGTGACTGTCTCACTGTCACAGGCAAGACGCTCGAAGAAAACCTCAAGGACCTGCCTGATCTTCAGTTGGGCCAGACCGTGATTCTGCCCTTTGACAAACCCATCAAGGCCACAGGCCACATCAGAATCTTAAAGGGTAACTTAGCACCCGAAGGTGCCGTGGCCAAGATCACAGGCAAGGAAGGTCTCACTTTTTCCGGCCCGGCTCACGTGTTTGACAGTGAAGAAGCTATGCTCGAAGCCCTGGAGCAAAACAAAATCCAGAAGGGTGATGTGATTGTCATTCGCTATGAAGGTCCCAAAGGCGGACCCGGCATGCCGGAGATGCTTACACCTACCTCGGCCATTGTAGGCGCAGGCTTGGGCAAGGACGTGGCCCTGCTCACAGACGGCCGCTTCTCAGGGGGGAGCCACGGTTTCATCGTTGGCCACATCACGCCCGAGGCCCAGGAAGGCGGTCCAGTCGCCCTCATTCAAAACGGCGACACCATCACACTCGATGCCGAGAAAAACCTTATCCAGGTTGCCCTCAGCGATGAAGACCTTGTCCAGAGGAAAACCGCCTGGACTGCACCGCCGTACAAGGCCAACTCGGGTACGCTGTACAAGTTCATTCGCCAAGTCAGATCCGCCTCCGAAGGCTGCGTCACAGATCGATAGGGCAAATTGGGTTCGCCAATGCAGAGCAATCGCATACGTGGTTCAAAAAAGGTAACTTGGGCCTGCGGCTTGAGTTTTAAGATAGGTGTTTTACAGACAAGGCCAAAAGAGTGAATATCCAACACTCAACAAGGAATATCCATCAGATGAATGAAAAAGCGGAGCGAAGCGACTTCCTTCCTTGGACATTGGATGTTCCGTGTTGGATATTGGGTGTTTAGAAAGATGCGACGCCCTCTCAACAACAGGCAAGGTTGTCTGATCTGCGGATAAATGGCGTCACGTTATAGATGCGATTGCCCTGAGTGCCAATGGTATTGCGATGACAATTCGCCGGTGGGGTGTTATACTAATGCCTTATCTTCAACTGACATACGTAATCGTTTTTCAGTAATACTTTAGCCAATTGAAGCATTTAGCCAAAGTGGTTCAGGATTCACGGTTCCAAGTTCACAGTTGATGGAATAGACCAGTTTTATCAACCAGAAACCGTGAACCTTTTTAACCGTGAACCACACTTTTGCTTCATATAGCTAAAGTGTTACGTTTTCCAGAGGATATTGATGGGTCAAAAACAGCCAGCCGCCCAAAGCGGAGTGCTTCATCCCAGAAATCCTCACAATGGACGATATCGGTTGAGTGCTCTCGCAAAAAGTTGCCCTGAACTAAAACGGTATATCCGACCCAATCCCAAAGGGGACAACACCATAGACTTTAGTGATGACAAGGCCGTGCTTTGTCTAAACAAGGCCCTGCTGGCTTTTTATTACCATGTGACAAACTGGCAGATTCCCGCTGGCTATCTGTGTCCGCCCATTCCGGGACGAGCGGACTATATTCATTATTTGGCAGATCTTCTGGCAGCCGGCCGTGGCCAAAAAAAATGCCCCACAGGCAAGGCCGTCAAGGTGTTGGACATCGGCACAGGTGCTAACTGCATTTATCCCATTATTGGCAGCCAAAGTTATGGCTGGCAGTTTGTGGCCACAGAGTGTGATCCTGTGTCAGTTAAAGCGGCTCGTTTGATTGTCCAATCCAATGCCTGTTTAAGCAAACGGATCAAGCTGGTCCTGCAGACAGACAAGCAGGCAATTTTTGAGGGCATTATCAAGGAGAAAGACCGATTTGATTTGACGCTATGTAATCCCCCTTTCCATGCCTCAATGGCAAAGGCAAAGGCGAGCAACCAACGTAAGTGGAATAATCTGAGTCGTGAGAAATCCGTTAGGGCTCCGGCCAAATTGAATTTTGGCGGTCAAAAGGCCGAGCTTTGCTGCCAGGGTGGAGAAGTTGGATTCTTAAAACAGATGGCCAAAGAGAGTGTCAATTTTGGTGAACAGGTGTGTTGGTTTACCAGTCTTGTTTCCAAGGGAGATCATGTTCGCCCCTTAAAAAAACTGTTGACCCGGCTGGGCGCCGAACAGATTGACGTCATAAAAATGAATCAAGGACAGAAGATGAGTCGATTTATTGCCTGGCGTTTTCAGGAGGCAAAACAGTAGGTTTCATGGGCCAAGGATTCACTGGGGTGTAGCCTGACGAGTCCATTAAGATCTTGTCTTACATTCTCTAAGGATCTCAAGCTGTAGCACTGCCTTGCGGATGAAGTGCTTCAGAAGGCCAAAGGTGTATTGACAGGTTAGATGGCAGTCCGAAGCCGTGATGTATTGCGGCCAATAGCTGTGAAGAATAAACTTGGCATAAAAAACGGCAAGATCTCGAAAGAGCACGTTCATATGTTTGTCTTTTATGGTTCAACCTTGAATTTGAGCAAGATCGTGCACTGGCTCAAGGGGATAAGCTCGTGAATTCTGCCTTCAAAGCCTCATCATCATCGCAAAGCTTTTTGGAAGGATACCTTTAGGCACGCGCTTATTGGACAGTCAACTCTAGCAACATTACAGATGAAATGATTAGACTATACATAGACGAACGAGAAGGAGGGCCGCTTTCTGACGATAAATATGACCTAAACGCGTCAAGTTTTAAATCTAAACGCCCAAAATGCCGATTGGGAAAATAGAAGATAAACCTGTTTGAGACCGTGGAGACGCAAAAATGAATTGGAGATGTTCTAAAATGACGATAACTCAAATGGCTATCGGTGCAGTCTTTATCGGAGGATTAGTCGTTGTCTTACTCTATTGGCTGTTTCAAATCAAAATTACCACTGTATCAGTCAAAACTCCACTGGCATCCATTTCCGACATACCGGCGAAAACGTGGACGGAGTTAAGCCAAAAAAGAATCTATTTTGCCCATATGTCTGTGGGGCATGACATCCTTGAGGGAGTTCAGAATCTTGTCAATGAGTCTGCACAGATCGCCCTTGATATTGTGGAAGGTAAAGACAGGGGAAGCCCGACTCGCCCTGCCATCCTCCACAGTGAAGTTGGACGCAATACCGAGCCCCTTGCAAAAATTAGTGATTTCAAGGCCATTGTGCGAGAGATCGGGGATCGCTTGGACATGGCAATGCTCAAGTTTTGCTATGTTGATGTAAGATATGGCACTGATCTTTCGGCCCTTTTTAATGCCTATCGCCTGGCTGTGGCTGAACTCCAGGATGCGTTTCCTGAATTGCAGATTATGCACATGACAGTACCATTATGTTCCATGCCCGCTACCGCAAAGTCCAAAACCAAGTTCTTTGTCAATCAAGTATTAAAACGTCCCACAGTTTTGGATGATAATGTGCAGAGACTTCGGTATAATGAAATGGTCAGGCAAGAGTTTGGTCAGACAAATCTTTTTGATTTGGCTTTTGTTGAATCAATTTCGCCTGATAATGTGCAGTATATTGCCAAGACACCACAGGATGAAAGTCCCTTTCTTCTCGGGGAGTACACCTATGATGGTGGCCATCTAAATGACGCAGGCAAACGCCATGTGGGGACGCAATTTCTTTTGGCTTTGGCGAAGGGGAATTTTTCGTTGTGAGCTTAATCAGTGGCTTTCTTCTCAGTATCTACCAGGGGTGTTTATTACGCCACTAGTTCCGCAATAAACAGATTCAAAACGAGTTCGTCCCGTTCGAAATACAAGGAAGGCTCGAAATGCTCCTTTCAATGCAATATCGTGTGTTTGCAGAAACGATGTAACTGCATGAAGAAAGACATTTCGAGTAAAAAGGAGAATTACCAAAAGAGTATCAGAAAACGCAAGACGAATATCGCTAAGAGAATCGACAGATGTCTGGTTACGGACAATTCAACTGTGATCTGTAATTATGGCCGGTTCAGTAATTGAGGTAGTGTCAGGGAGATGGCGGGAACGTACGTGACCAGCAACAGGACCAGCAGGCTGACTGCCAGGAAGGGCAGGACCGCTCGGCTGAGTTGACCCAGTGATATCTTGCCGATGCCTGCTGCCACGAAGAGACACACGCCGACCGGTGGTGTGGTCAGGCCGATGACTAGGTTCAAGACGGCAATCACGGCGAATTGAAGGGGAGCTACACCCACCGTGACTGCGACCTTGAGAAGTACAGGGAAGAGGATGATCAGGGCTGCAATGGTTTCCATGAAGGTCCCCACAAACAACAGCAGTAGATTGATGAGCAGGAGCATGAGGATCTTGTTGTGGGTGAGGGCGAGCAGGGTCTCGGCCATCTTTTGCGGGATTTGTTCACTGGCCAGTATCCAAGAGAAGCAATTGGCAAAGCCCACCAGGACCATCAAGGACGCGGTGGTGATGGCGGACTGGAGCATGACCTCATAGAGTGTTTTGACTGTGAGACTCCGGTAGATAACAGTGCCGACCCCCAGGGCATAGAGGACTGCGCCAATCGACGCTTCTGTGGGGGTTACAAAACCTCCGAGGATACCCACCAGAATAATGACCGGCATCCCCAGTGCCCAGGCTGCTTTTTGAATGGCTTTGAAAACCTGTGGTACAGATTGTCTGGCATGTTTGGGATGCCCCTTCCTCTGCGAGATGATCCAGGAGGTTACCATAAATCCCAGACCCAGCAGGATGCCGGGCAAAGCGCTGGCCAGGAAGAGCTTGCCCACGGATAACCCGGTGAGTGTGCCGGCAATGATCATGGGCAGACTCGGTGGAATGATGGGTCCCACAGTCGAGGAGCTGGCCGTGACTGCGCAGGCGAAATCAGTTTCGTACCCCTCGTCTTTCATCGCGGGAATCATGACAGAGCCAATCGAGGCCGTGTCTGACACGGCCGTGCCGCTGATCCCGGCAAAGAGCATGGACGCTCCCACATTGGCCAGGCCCAGCCCGCCGCGCAGGTGCCCCACCAATGCATTGCACAGGGCAATGATGCGAGTCGTGATGCCGCTGGCGTTCATGAGATTGCCTGCCAGGATAAAGCCGGGGATG
The DNA here is from genome assembly GCA_964494325.1 of uncultured Pirellulales bacterium. Lineage (GTDB taxonomy): Bacteria > Planctomycetota > Phycisphaerae > Sedimentisphaerales > Anaerobacaceae > JAIPFM01. The sequence goes on along the minus strand of CAZBTJ010000050.1, from coordinate 28,227 downwards.
CAGAGTAATACAAACACGTCAATGCCGGCGTACATCTTCTGCGGAATTGCCACTAGAGGGATACCCGCGGCAAGCACATAGGCCAGGGATGCCAGCCCCAGGGCAAAGGCCACGGGGACGCCCAAACACAGGGTGACAAAGAAGACGATAAATAACAGGGCGATCATGACTGGGGCTCCGTAGAGTCACAGCGGCTGATGCCTCTGACGATCTCAATGCCTGCAAATAGAGTGGTCATGGAAGACAGCAGGCACATCACGCCATGAATCCCGGCCATGGGCAGTCGTAGGCAGGGGGAGAGTTGGCCCATGCCGAGTTTTATAAAACTGGTCGATGCCACTGTGACAGTCAGCATCAAACCCATAATGGCCAGGTCAATGGCCACGTGCAGCCAGCGTGTGAGCCATATGGGCAGGCACAGGGCCAGTGTATCCACGCGCACAAACGCCTGGTCACGCAACGCCAGCGGCGCAGCAAACGCCACAGAAAAAAGAAAACAGTAACGGGCCGCTTCCTCAGTCCAGGCCGGTGCGATGGGTAGGGCTAGTCGTGCAAAGGCCTGGATCGAGACCACACCTAGAATTCCAATGGTGCTGAGCAGGGTGCCGATCTTCAGCAGGTTTTCCAGATAGACGTGAACGTGTTTGAATGTCATGGTCGTATTTCCGATCGAGGCAGGCCATGTCAATGAATTTGGACCATGCGTAGATACAGCGTCTTTTGTTCCTCTGTCAGGGCAGACAGCACAGCATCCCCGGCTCGTTCTTTAAACGCATCTTTGTCGCTCTCCACGAAGATCATGCCCTTTTCTTGGAGTGTTTTGGCCAACGCTTCTTGAGTCTGCTTGAATCGTGTCTGATGAAAGATATGCATGTCCCTGGCCGCATCCAGGAGAATGGTTTGGAGATCTATCGGCAAGGCCTGAAATTGTTTTTCGCCGACCGTGACATAGACCCAGCCGATTACGTGCTCGGTGAGGTTGCAGTATTTTTGAACCTCATAAAAGCCGGCACTGGAGATCAGGGCCAAGGGGTTTTCCTGCGCTTGAATCGTACCCTGCTGCAGGGCGGTAAACACTTCGCTAAAGGCCATGGGTGTGGGTTTGGCCCCGAGACTGGCCCAGGTTTTGACAAATAACGGGACATTGGGCACGCGAAGGATGATGCCCTTGAGGTCATCTGGCGTCTTGATGGGACGGTTCGAAGTGAGATTGCGTGCCCCGCGTTCAAACCAGGCGATCGGTCTGATGCCCACGGTGTCGATGATCTGCTGTTCAATGGCTTGGCCAATCGCGCCGCCTGCCACCATCGCCAGATGATTGGAATCTTGGATGGCATAGGGTATCGCACACAGGCCTGCCACAGACGTCCAGTTCTGTAGGGACTCGCCCGTGATGGTCATGTCCACGGTCTGGCCGCGCATGCCATTGATCATGTCCAGTTCCTTGCCGAGCTGTTCATTGGGATACACCTTGATCTCCAGCCGTCCCTTGGATCTGGCCTTGACCAACTCCGCCAGTTTTAATGCGGACTCATGCCAGATATGATTTTCATTGGCCAGATGCCCAAACTTCAACACATACGTGCGCGTCGCCGGATTCTGATCCTGTTTGCACCCACCCATCAAGGCCAAAAGAAGGACCGTGTACAGCACCCATGAGAAGCCTGATTTGTTTCCTGTGCCTGCCTGCATACTTGTCTCCATCGTATCAGTGGACCTTTCTTTCAACTGGCTTGAAACGAAAGCGACTATAGCACACTAAGCCAAACCTGACAAGGCACTCAAGTAAACGCGGCAGGGCCATCGCATCTAATACTTCCGCCTGGTTCAAAAAAAGGTCACGTGGACCGAAAGTTTGAGCTCCAGGATAGGTGATTTACAGACCAGGCCAAAGTATTAGATGCGATTGCCCTGGGCAACGCGGGATGTTGCTTCGATTCAATCTCAGAAGGGTCTAGTCAGTGTATTGCAGAGAGGTTTCAGTGCCTTTTAATGCGGTCTCTGATAGTCTCAAGCTGGAGTACTGCTTCGAGGTCTCTGGGGCGATTCATGGCCTTTTTGGATTCTATCAAGGCGTCCAGATCCAATACTTGGCAGGGGCCTCCTGGAAGAGTGATCTGGCAACTTGATCGTCTCACCTGGTCATAATGGCCAACGCCCATCACGGAATTCAGACAATCCAGCTGCCCCATATCCGTGTCCAGGTAGAGGTTGCTCAGAGATCTGCAGGTCTCTGGTGTCAGTGCCAGGGGAAGCCGCTGGGGTGTCATGCGGTGAACTGGATGAATATCTGCCAATGCGTGGTTGAGCCGCAAAAGATTGTCTGTGGAGAAATCGCAGCAGATGTCCACATCCTGTGTGAGTGTGGTGGCGCCATGAGCCACTGCGGCAAAGCCGCCGACAATGACAAAATCTACATCATGTTTCAGAAGCTTTTCAATGAGATTGGCCAGGTTAATCATGTCGGTTTTCCATGGCTTGCCTTAGCTGCAATGCCAAATTCAGAGCTCGATCATGTTGACGCATCCGTTCATAGGGTGTTTTCTGAAGATTGATGTCAATCAAGGACACATCAATACCGTACTGCTCAGCCCGTTGCCGAGCAGTGAGTAAAGTGTCTGTTTGTGATGTCTTGTTCGGTTCCATGCTTGATACTGTAACCGGATCTTCAGGACTTGACAATAGGAAGTTAAGAAGATAGGAAGCAGTTGAAGGGTTCGAGGGATATTGCTGGATGGGACGATCCATTTAAGGATCTTGGTTGTTGGTTTCTGGTGAAACTTATTTGTGGTCATTGTGGGTCCAAAAAATTGTGCCGACGTCGGCACAATTCAACGGGCGATAATAAGTGGCACGCCCGCCCCTGGTACGGGTTTAAAACAAACCACGAAGAACGAATACTGAAAAATATCAAACACCAATCAGCAGACCGCTCCACTAAAATAACAGTCCCTCCAGCTCACTCATTCGACGTCAATACCCTGCGACGCAAGATTCTTCTTGGCGATCACTTTAACCTCACTACTTATCAGCAGTACTGTGGTGTAGTCCTTCTCTTTTAGGAGGGTTTTGTCATAGGCTAAAATAGTATCCGGGGCGTAGTTGATCTTTTGTCCTTTGCCAAGGTAAGTCACATTGTCTACGATCCACTTGACATCAATGCGGCTGGATTGAAGCTGCTTCAATGTATCCGGAAAATCGTCGTTATTATCATTGGCATACAAGAGTAGTGCCATGCCGAGTTTTCTCATGTGTGACATAGAGTCCGGGGCCAGATCTTGAATGGCGTCTTCTGTTAAAGGGGTCGTTGGTTCCAGTCCTGGTGAACTTTCTAGCTTGGCATCGACGAAGGGGATGAGTGTCAGCCATTTCTGGCTATAGGCCGTAATGGTATCTTTGCCTTGTCCATGGATGTTAAGAAAGCCAGATTCTGATACTTGTATTTTAGAGACACTTTCTAAATTTCCAATAAAGGCACTGTTTTTGTCCGGTCCTGGGACAATTGAGAAACCTGGCTACACCCTAGCTGATTTGAGTTTGTCTCCATTCGTATTAAACCTTAGCGTAACACCAGCACAACCAATCCACACGACGTCATTTTGCGTATCGACGGAAACGCACCAAGGTAAGAGTTCGGCCAGATCAATACATCGTTGAATAGTGCAGGATTGGTCCACTATCCACAGTTCAGGTTTGCTATCGACGACCTGACAGTGCTCTCTGATGATGATCCAGGCATTTCCATTGTCTTGGTCGATAGATACGGAAGCGGCAGTCCATGGAATTTTGTCAATAATTTGGCCGGTGATATTGCCGTGTGTGTCGATTTGATACACATCCTTGCCTACGATCCAGAACCGTTTATCGTGCTGGCTATAGGTAATATCCGATCCTCGAATGTTATATTGGGCGACGATCTCACCGGAAGGAGATATGACTTTGATGTGTTCAGCAACGAGGACCCAGGCATTACCTGTTGAGGGATCAATGGCCACAGCATTGGCAGTCATACCGGGAATCTGTTGGATAATCTTTCCGGTCGTCAGGTCAAAATGCCATAGACGGTCTCCCACATTTTCTGTGACCCAAAGCGTTTTTCTCTGTTCGTCCACGGCCATGGGATGAGAACCCCCAAATGATTGACACCGATTAAAGCCGCTGATCGCAGCTTCCACCTGTCCTGTGCTATCCAGCAGACATAAACGATCACCATAGGTTTCCTTATCTTTGAACATCGGATCGCAGTTGTCGAGGACCAGAAGGTGATAGCTGTTGGTTTTTATTTCTGCGGCCGATGTCTGGGCTGCGTAGACCATTGGTAGCAGAATGGCACCCAGGGTGACAATTGTGATAAGACCATAGACACTGATTCTGATGCGTTGAGGGATGGGGTGTGTCCACATGTGTTTGATCCTCCTGTAAACCGCTTTCCTTGATTCCATGACACCGATCAGACGCAGACCGATGCTCGTCTTGTGTGAGACCATTTCGCTGATGTTGATGAGTGCGTGGCTGTAGGGTTCGATATCCCCCTCCAGAGACACCACGGTTTCATCCACGGCTTCTTCGCAGAGCCTTCGAATCATGACATTAGCAATCCATATAGCGGGGTTGTAAAAATGGATCATGGTCAGCAGGGATTGCAGGGCATTGACCCATAGATCACTGCGTTTGATATGCACGAGTTCGTGCATCATCGCCAGTTTTAGATCTTGATCGGCTATATCATTCAGCTCAGTGGGTATGAGAATGACCGGTCGAAACAGGCCGCACACGGCCGGGCTGGGCAGGGCATCTGTGAGAACAATGCGAGCCGAGCCTCGATAGTTCACTTGAGTGCGTGCTTGATCAAGGATGGACATGAGTCGGTCTGCTGGTGTTCGGCCGGATTGAATCAGTCCACGAATAAGAATCAACTTTGTAACAAGAAGGCCAAGAAAGGCCGTGACGCCTACAAGCCATCCCAAAAACACCAGACCCAAAAACGAGAGCGGAGCTGGCGTGGTGGCTGTTGATGTGGCTGTGTGAATGGCTTGTGCTGGCCGGGCAGGCCGAGGGGCCACGGGAGGTGCAGAGGCTTGTGACATAGCCTCCTGGACCGGTTTGTTCTGGTTTGACACAATGCGGCCCGTTGTGGTGCTGATGGCTGGCGGTGTTTCGACCCAGTAGCCAATGCCGCTCGGCAGACTCAAGGTCGGGGGCAGGATGAACTTGACGAGAATGAGCAGCCACAGGCCATAGCGAAAGATAGCCTGTGTGTGTTTACGCAGCAGCCATTCCAGGCACAGCAGGATGGTTAGAAGTATGCATGACTGCATCATCCAGTCTAATGCATAACTGCCAAAAATCTCGCCGCCTTGATTCAACAAAGAAATCACAGTCCAAAGGTTCTCGCTCATGATAAACCTTTCAATGGGTTTTACTGAAAACTGAACACCACAGGGCTTTCTGCAAAAGTCCTGCTATTTTTTTGATGAAGCCTTTTGATTGACAAATTCTCGCAATTCATTCGCCTCCTTGGCAGACAGGCCCTCGTGTTCGATCAGAAACTTCAGCATGGGTGACAGTGTGCCGCTAAAGGCCCGCTTGAGCATCTTCTTCAATTCCAGACGTCTTGCCTCGACCTGCGACAGGCTGGCGCTGAAGAGATTCAGGTTTCGAATCTTTTCCACTGTCAAGAAGCCCTTGTCCACCATGCGGTCCATGGTGAGCTTGACCGTGGCATAGGTCCAGGCCCTGGTTTCAGCCAGGGCCTCCTGCACAGCACCGGCAGCGCAGGGCGCCTGCTCCCAGACCACACAGATGATGTCCCACTCCGCCTCTGTCAGCTCAACCGTTGTCTTCTTTCTCCGTCCACTCTTTGCTTTGGTTTTGGCCATTTTGCATCTCCTTGTTTGATTCAATACAATAGTATTTGATTATAACCAAACAGCCAAGGGGAAAATGAATAAAAAAGCTCTCAGCTGTCAGCGTTCAGCCATCAGCTTTGTTGAGCCGCTTCGCGGGGCTGGTTTGATAGATCCCTCGGTGCCTCGGGATGACAGGTCGACTTGCAGGGTTATTTGGCTGGGAAGTAAGGAAGGCATTTACAATGCCGTAATAACCTCATGGATCTGATCCTTGAAGGAATCAATATTGTATTTTGTGACTTAATTGATTAGACTAAAATTATGAAGCCAACGGTCTATATAGAAACCTCGGTCATTAGCTATCTAACTGCCCGTCCGAGTCGGGATTTGGTGGTGGCAGCTCACCAGCAGTTAACCCTGGATTGGTGGGATTTAGCGATGCCACAACTGGATGGCTATATTTCACCGATAGTCTTGGAAGAAATCTCCAAAGGTGACCAGAACGCGGCAGCGAAACGCTTAGCAGCCGTAGATCAATTTGAAATACTGGAGCTCATGCCAGAAGTACAAGTGTTGGCTGACCTGTACTTCGATGCCATTGAACTACCTGAGAAAGCCAGAGCCGATGCCTATCATCTGGCCATCGCAGTCCAACATGGCATGGATTATTTAGTGACCTGGAATTGTGTGCATATTGCAGGTGCTCGCGTAAAAAGAATCCTGGAGGTCATCAACCACGGACGAAATCTCCAGACGCCGATCTTTTGTACCCCTGAAGAATTGATGGAGATTTAGTATGTTTAAAGATCCAATTGTGCAGCAGGTTCGTGATATCAGGAAAGAGATTGAACGGCAATATCCAGACAGTGGCTCTTTCTACAAACACTATGAGCAACTACAGAAGGATTGTAAGAAGGCGTTAACTCGGAAATCACCAAAGAAGGTCATACGGACTCAAGCATCCTGAGACAAACTGTTCTCATGAACCCAATTATAGGACAGTCACACGTTTCTATCCACGGAAGACCATATGTGCGATGAGTCGAATGACGAGGTAGGCCATTTCTTCAAGGCCCGGCATGAGTCCCCAGGGTTTTACGCGATTTGATCTTAATCCTTCTAAATCTAAATCGTAAACGTCCAGTGTTTTTTTTACTTCGTCAGGCAAGCTATTGACAGCCACAGCTTCCATGGGAAAGGCCTCAAGTTCACCCTTGTCGAACCAGATGATTTGACATCGTTTGCACAAATCCAGCTCAATGCTGTTGTGATCCACGTCGCATGTGAACACATGCAGGGGTTGAGTACATGAGGGGCATGTTCGATGAGACGGTGTCGAGGACAGGCCCTCACGCCAGAAGTTCAATGCCACCTCGCGCCCGAGTAGTTTTCGGAGCACGGCCAGATTCGCAGCGACGCCAGCGCATTTTGGACATTGCCACAAGACGCCCTTGAGGCTCTTGTCCATCTGGAGATCTGTCTTACACTCCGGGCACTGCATTGCGATTTCCTCTAAACTAACCCCTATCCCACCCCAGTCCCTAAACCCTAGCTGGCTCTGCCGGCTAAAGCTTCCACGCCTTGGCAAAGGCTGTAAAGCTGCGATCATACGTTTTCTCTACTTCATCCGGAAAACAGCAGGCCGGCAGTTGTTTGGAGGCCAGGTGATAACTGAGACAATCGCAGCATATGCCCTTTTTCCCGCACCCGGGGTATGAGCAGTTGCAGTGCTTGAGGTTGCTTTCTTTTTTACATTCCATGTCGAATCTTTGTTATGTAGTTTTAAGTGTTAGGTGTTAAGTCTGAAGTTTCGCAAACTTCAAGTTTTTAGTATGAAAAACGCGTTTTACTAAAAACTAAAAACTGTGCACTACAGGGCTTTTTGCAAAAGTCCTGTTAGGTGTTAAGCGGCTGGAATTCAACGACTTTGGACTCAGGACTTTGAGACGAGTTTTTCAATCTCTTTCAGCAGTGCGTTCATAAGTTGGGCCTCGGGCACGACTGCGATTTTTTTCCCCGCCCTGTACAGGAACGCCTTGCCCTTGCCCGCACAGATGGCCAGGTCCGCGTCTTCGGCTTCACCTGGGCCATTGACCACGCAGCCCATGACAGCGATTCGAACTGGTGCTGTGATATGGGCCAAGCTTTTTTTGACACGCTTGGCCAGTTTGATGACATCGATTTCTGTCCTGCCGCAGGTGGGACACACTATGAGTTCTGGTGCTATTCGGGTGCGCAGGCCCAGGGAGGTCAGAATGTCGCAAGCGATCTTGGTTTCAATGACCGGGTCACCGGCTGCACTGACACGCACCGTGTCACCAATGCCCTGCGAAAATAACGCGCCCAAGGCGACTGCTGAGGGGAGTTTTGCATCGTCCGGCAAGCCAGCATGGGTCAGGCCCAAGTGCAGGGGGAAGTCGAATGCCTCTGCAATGCGCTGGTTGATTTCGATGGTGCGATAGGTGTCTGTGCTTTTGGAACTGAGTACCAGTTGATCAAAGCCACGTTTGTCAAAGAGACGGACGTATTTCCGGATTTCTTTGAGCATGAGGGAAATACGTTTGTTAAAGGGCACAGGTTGGCCTTTGAGGTCACGAATGCTGGCTTCATTGACACCGATACGAATGGCCGTTTTGTGTTGTCTGGCTGCATCAATCACTCGGTTGATATCTACTGCGTTTTGAATGTTGCCGGGATTGAGACGGATCTTGGCGGCCCCGGCTTCGATCGCCTCCACGGCCCTTTCTGCACTGAAGTGGATGTCTGCCACCAGGGGGATGCTCACCCTGTCCACGATCCTGGCAAAGGCCTCTGTATCGGCACGTCTGGGTACGGCAATTCGCACCAGGGCACAGCCCGCATCGACCAGTTGGTTGATCTGGCGTACACATCGGGCTACATCTGTGGTGGGGACCTTGGTCATGGATTGCACTGAAATCGGGTGTCTGGACCCGATCTTGAGCGACCCCACTCGAATCTGTCTGGTTTTTCGTCGTTTGATCATGGCCCCATTCTACGAAAAACCATACCCTGCGACAATTGAAAAAAAAAGAGAGGTTTGTCGCTTCGCTCCAGTTTTTGGTGTTAAGTTTTCAGTTTTAAGTGGTAGGCAAGGAGGCACGGACGCTGCGCTGAGGTGTGAAGTTTGAAGTGTGAGGTGTGA
>CAZBTJ010000050.1:0-19115 GCA_964494325.1 uncultured Pirellulales bacterium | reverse complement strand
GGCAAGGAGGCACGGACGCTGCGCTGAGGTGTGAAGTTTGAAGTGTGAGGTGTGAAACGGCTTACGCCGCGGCACTGGCCTGTCTTACAGCCAGCGGTCTTACTTCTTACATAAACGCGATGTTTTTGTCTTCCCTTCCTACTTTCTTACTCTCTTATCTTCACAACCTACTGAGTACCTCGTCTGGGTGGCGGTGGATATGCCCAGCTTTCTGGTAACCTGGAGATGATCATTTGTTTGAGGCGCCTTTTCTCAAGGTTTGTCGCGATGATGATCTTCTCTGGGAAGGTGAGGTGGACGAGTATGTCGTCGAAAATGCTCGTGGTCTGATCCATGTTGAGGCCCATGCCTGCGAGATATTGGAGTCGCATATTTTTGTCCAGGTTGATCTGGGCGTGTGCGAGCCATTGGATGAGGTCCTTTTTGTTGCCAGCGTAGGTGCTCAGGAGGTCGAGGGCATGCCTGATATGAATGCTGTTCAGTGATTTGAGGACCTGGGCGTACTCGGGTTGTTTGAGTCGTTCGTCGAGGTGACTCACATTGATTTGCATGATGTCTGTGCAACCCAGCATAAAAAGATCATATCCTTGACCTTGCAAGTCATTGCTCCAGAGGGTGCCGCAGGGCAGGGCTTGGAAGAAGGTGGCGATTTCGCTTTTGACGGTCTCGGGTGTGCTCTCATAGAGCGGGACCCATTGCGTGATGATGCCCCCTGGATTGAGTCGCTGCTGGCACAGCTCGAAATATTCTTTGGAGTAGAGGGCTGCTGCCCCCTTGACCCAGGGATGGATAGGGTCTGATGTGATGATGTCAAACTGCGCCTGAGTGGTGAGGATGAAGTGGCGTGCATCGTCGTATATCACTTCCACACGCGGATCTTTCAGCACATGATTGTTTTCCTTGGCAAAGTAGGTTTGGGCCGTCGGGGGAATGAGCGGCTCGATTTCACAGATCACAATGCGTTCGATCGTGGGATGCAACACAAACGCGCCGGCCGTGACACCTGCGCCGCAGCCGACCACGAGTACTGTTTTGGGGGCCGGGTGAAACAGGGCAGGCATGTGGCCAAGCAAAAGCTGGAGTCGCATGTCTTCCGGTTCACTGGAGGCCACAATTTTTCCGCTCACGTGAAAGTTGTGTTGGTTTTCTGCTTCTGTCACGGCAATGGAGGCATTGATGCCTTCGCCCATGTAGAGACATGTGTCCTGGCCTGTGCCAAATAGGAGTGTTCGTCCATAGGCGACCAAGCCCCAGGGTGTTTGTTGCACTGTCCAGGCGAGAAGTACACCGGTCAGCACAATCAGGGCGGTAGACATGGCAGGCCTTTTCCAGGTCATACGTCTTTGAGTCAGCCAAGTGTTGATCGGTAGGATTAATGCGGAGGTCATGGCCAGGAGGATGAGCAGACGCTGTGCGCCTTGCGTGCCAATCTGTGCGATGACAAACAGGCTGAATCCCAAGGCGCCGCAGATGGCCCCGATTGTATTGGCGGCATACAGACGCCCCACTGTTTTGGCCATGTCTTGCGTGTTTGTTGCCACACAGGCAATGGCCAGGGGAAAGCTGGCGCCCCACAGCAATGCACCGGGCAGCGTGGCCCACAGGCAACGGAGCAGGTCCAGTTGAAACGTGTACCAGGGACTTTTAGAAAGTGTGGGATCAATGGGCCAATAGGGAATGGATTGGGTCAACATAAAAGCGCTCCATGCTAAAGCACCACACAGGCCCATCTGACAGAGGCCCAAAGCGATCTGGGGTCGGTTCAGCCTTCGTGACAATGCTGCACTGACGCTGCTGCCAATGCCCAGGCCCGTGAGAAATACGGCGAGAATGATGGAGAATGTGTACACTGTGGCGCCGAGGACCAGGGACAGCAGGCGTGTCCACACCACTTCCGCGCCCAGGGCGGTTAGCCCAGATAGAGCGATACACACATAGACGCCTTTTGTGTGGGAAGCTCGCGATGTTGAGATTAAGGTGCGGGGGCGATGATTGCCCGCGGTGCGTGTGCTCAGGGTCCATGCCATCAGTGCCACACTCAGGTTGATGGCTACCGCGACGTATGTGGCCACAGCCGTGTTGTAGAGTCGAAGCAGGAAAAAACCAGCCAGTAAACAGCCCACCACTGCGCCGACGATATTTCCACCATACAGAAAGCCCAGCCAGGATACGCCTTTGGGTGTGGTCTCCAACCATCGGGAAATGGCGGGCAGGGTCGCACCCATGAAGAATGTGGGGACCAACAGACACAGGACACCCATGATGGCACGCAGGCCAAGAGAGAAATTTTCGCTGAAATGGGCTGCATAAAACCGATTCAGATTGGGTATGAAAAAAAGGAGTATGAGACCGAGCAGGCCAATGCCGAGTTCGAGCAGGGCATAGACTCGTAGAGGATGATATTGGGGAGAGATGAGTCGTGCAAAAAAGAGACTGCCCAGGCACATGCCTCCCATGTAGGTCCCAAGGAGGATACCGAGTGATACCGCAGAGGAGCCAATGACCAGTTGGAGTATTTGGAACCAGACAACCTCATAGATCAGGGCCGCACAACCGCTGCCCACAAAAAGGCACATCAGGAGTAAAAAAGCACATCGAGTTACGGAGGTGTCAGAACAGGCGTCTGACACAGGGTACAGATTGGACATTCGCAAATCTCCAAACAATACACAATATTTCAATCGTTATGAATACACCTCATTATAAGCATTCATCGTTAATGTGGAAATGGTCTGTGCTTGGGTTTCTACTTTTTGTGATAAAGTGGCTTTCTACAGATTTTGGTTTGAGTCCAGAGCGGCGTGAATTCCAGAAAGTCATTCCTGAAGAATCATCGTTTATGTTGAGATAATTGTGCGTAAACCCCATTGAATACAGGCTTGCATTGTGTGGGCAATTCGATACCATAGCCCTCTGGCATAGATGTCCTGTGCCAAAAAATGGCAGAAATGGCGTTTGCTTGGCTCAAAAAGAGTGCTATCTGGACTGTCATGCAAGAAACAGGGCCTTGATCACACCACTGTTTTTCGGATATTGAAATCCCTCGGTGTAGTTTATATGGCTTTCAACCTGATTGGAGAATAAGGCGTCTATGACAATTGACACACTGAATGTCATAAAGGAATGGTTTAAAACCTATATCCGAGGTTTTCAAGATGAAGATGGCCAGTTGCATGATTTGCTTAAGCTCAAGGTCGGGCACAGCGGGCGTGTGGCCCGGGACGCCCGGGACGTGGCTTGCGAGCTTGATTGGTCAGAGGGCGACGTTCGTATGGCCGAAGCTCTGGGCTGGCTCCATGATGTGGGGCGTTTTTCTCAGTTCCAAGAGTATCACACATTTCATGACGCCAAGTCCATTAACCATGGCCAGCGAGGTTCGGAAATCCTTCAACAGGATTCCGTACTTCTGGGGATGTCTGAGCTGGAACGAAACCACATTCTGCAGGGGGTCCTTTGGCACAATGCCAAGGATCTCCCCGAGGACTTTGACTGCGATGTCCTGCGCACGGTTCAACTCATTCGGGACGCGGACAAGCTGGACATCTTCTACGTGTTCTCCAAAGAGATCAAAGAGAATGGCTTCCAGTCCTTTGCCACAATGTATCCCCATGTGAAGCTTGACGCGCCAGTGAGTGACTCGATTGTCCAGGATTTTCAGATGCGTCGTTCAAGCTCCTACCATAATATCAAATCGCTCTGTGATTTTATGGTGATTCAGCTGGCCTGGGTATATGACATCAACTTCGCGCCCACATTTAGACGTATTGTCCAGCGACACATCATAGAGGACCTCGCAGACCAGCTTCCAAGGCACGACGACACACTCAATGCCTTGATCAAGCAGGCCGAAGAGTTCGTACGCAGTCGACAGTAGGTTATACTGCCCATGACATCACCCCTGATGGCATATGACAATTGAAATCAAACAAGGTCAAATCTGTGAGCAGGACAAATGAGCTGTCTTTAGTCCCAGGTTTGATTGCAGACAAGGCTCCATTTGCCCCTAGTTTTATGTTTGTATTCATTTTCTTTCTGGCAACGGATTGATCATTGCGCAGCCTTCGGCCGCAGCCAATCCTTATTACACTAAGCCAGTCTTGGACTTGGGTGACGGCTTGAATTTGCTGGCCCGAGGTCCCTCTGATTTTTCGAACTTCTTAACTTCTTACTCTTCTGTGTCATTCTGTGTCTTCTGCGGTTGGTTTGATATTGGCTTGTCTTAGCCACAGAGTCTTACCGTCTTACCGTCAAACCGCTTGGCCTGTGAAACCCGGCCTCCGGCCGATTTCCCTCTTGTCACAGGGATATATCGGGGGTAGGATTATTCGAGTGAAAGGGAAACGGCCTTCTTGGTTTGGATTTTTTTAAAGTGGGTATTACCAAGAGAGGTGTTTTCGTTTCTATTTTTGGGTTTAGTATGGATGTTGGTGGTGTCTTGATGGGTTGAGATGCTGCTGTAAGTGTAAAGAAAGACAGGTGCGAGGCACCTTTGAGAAGATAATCTATGGCATTGAAGAAATCTGAATTGTATTCCTCCCTGTGGGCGAGTTGTGATGAGCTGCGTGGGAGTATGGATGCTTCGCAGTATAAGGACTATGTCCTGGTGCTGCTGTTTATTAAGTATGTGAGTGACAAGTTTGCGGGCCAGCCCTATGCGGCGATTACGGTTCCCAAGGGTGCGAGTTTCGAGGATATGGTGGCACTCAAGGGTAAGCCTGATATTGGCGACCAGATCAATAAGAAGATTATTGCACCGCTGGCCAATACTAATAAGCTGTCCGATTTTCCGGATTTCAACGATGCTGCCAAGCTGGGTAGTGGTAAGGAGATGGTGGAGCGGCTCACTAACCTGATCGCCATTTTCGAGAATCCGGCCCTCAACTTTACTCAGAATCGGGCAGAGGACGATGATATCCTGGGTGATGCCTATGAATATCTCATGCGTCACTTTGCTACTGAGAGCGGCAAGAGCAAGGGCCAGTTTTATACGCCTGCTGAGGTCAGCCGCATTATGGCCCAGATCCTCGGTATTCGTGTTGCCAAGACTACGGCTTCCACGACGGTGTACGACCCCACCTGTGGGTCGGGCTCGCTGCTGCTCAAGGTTGCGGACGAAGCCACGACCAAGGTTACGTTGAACGGGCAGGAAAAGGACTCTGCTACCAGCGGTCTGGCCCGCATGAATATGATTCTGCACGGCAATGCAGAGGCTATGATTATCCAGGGCAATACGCTGTCCGATCCCTGGTTCAAGGAGGGCGGTACACTTAAGACCTTTGACTATGTGGTGGCCAATCCTCCCTTCTCTGACAAACGCTGGAGTACGGGCCTGGACGCACTGAACGATCCCTACGAGCGTTTCAAATCCTTTGGTGTGCCACCCGGAAAACAAGGCGACTATGCCTACCTGCTGCACATTGTGCGTTCTCTCAAGAGTACCGGCAAGGGTGCGTGTATTCTACCCCACGGTGTGCTGTTTCGTGGTAATGCCGAGGCGGAGATCCGGCGTGCCCTGGTTCGTAAGGGGTATATCAAGGGTATCATCGGTCTGCCTGCCAACCTCTTCTACGGCACAGGCATCCCTGCCTGTATTGTGATCATGGACAAGCAACACGCCCAGGCCCGCAAGGGCATCTTCATGATCGACGCCAGCAGCGGCTTCATGAAGGACGGCCCCAAGAACCGCCTGCGCAGCATGGACATCCACAAGATAGTGGACGTCTTCAATAAACAGCTTGACGTGGACAAAAAATACGCACGCATGGTTTCCGTGGACGAGATCGAGCAGAACGAGTTCAACCTCAACCTGCCTCGCTACATTGACAGCCAGACCGCTGAAGATCTGCAAGACATTGCAGGCCACCTTCAGGGCGGTATCCCCAAGGTTGATGTGAACGCACTTCAGCAATACTGGGCTGTTTGCCCCAAGCTCCAGCGTCACCTGTTCAAAAAGAACCGCACTGGCTACGTGGATTTGAAAGTAGACAAGTCGGCCATCAAGACCGCCATCTACGAGCACCCCGAGTTCGTCACCTTTATAAACAGCATGAACGCCCACTTTGCCACCTGGCAAAAGAAGACCGCCGCTGCTCTCAAGAAACTCAAGCCCGGCTGTCACCCCAAGGAGGTGATTGCCAAGCTCTCCGATGGCCTGCTTGCCCACTATACAGGCCAGCCTCTCATTGACCGCTACGACGTGTATCAGCACCTCATGGACTACTGGGCCGAGACCATGCAGGACGACGCCTACCTCATTGCAAGCGACGGCTGGAAGGCTGAGACCTCGCGTATCCTGGTGAAAGACAAAAACGGCAAGGAAAGGGACAAGGGCTGGACCTGCGACCTCATCCCCAAGGGCTTGATTGTGGCCCGCTACTTTGCCAAGGAGCAGGCCGCCATTGACCAGCTCACTGCCGACCAGAAGGCTGCCACCGCCAAGCTCACCGAGCTGGAAGAAGAACACGGCAGCGAAGAAGGCGCCTTTGCCGAACTCGACAAGGTCAACAAAGCTTCTGTCGTTGCACGACTGAAGCAATTGACAATTGAGAATGGACAATTGAGAATGGAGGAGGCGGACGTCTTGGCGGAGTGGGTGACGTTGAATGGCCAGGAAGCCAATCTCAAGAGTTGCATCAAGGTTGCCGAGGCCGCACTGGGTGCAGCAGCCTATGCCCAGTATCCCAAGCTCACCGAGTCCGAGATAAAGACCCTGGTTGTGAATGACAAGTGGCTCGCCTCACTCGACACGGCCATCCACGGCGAAATGGACCGCGTGAGCCAGCAGCTCACACAGCGTGTCAAGGAACTGGCCGAACGCTATGAGATCCCCATGCCACAGATGACGGACCGTGTGACAGAGCTGGAGGGCAAGGTAAACGGGCACTTGGCGAAAATGGGATTTTCGCCGAATGGAGAATTGACAGTGGAGAATGGAAAATGAAAACGACCGATCACTCTCAATTATCTATTATCCATTCTCAATTTACATCAAAAGGATGGGTTTTGCACTATGAACAGTGAATTTGGGTTTGAGGCGTTGGTCACACTCTTCGAGCAGACTCAGACAGCGATGCAGATGCGTGCAGCGAGATCCGTGGATATTGCATTGGTTGTCAGAAACTGGCTGTTTGGTTGGTACATTGTGGAATTTGAACAGCATGGGGCAGATCGAGCAGAATATGGCAGCCAATTTATCGAGACGCTGTCTGGTCGCCTCAGACCTTTGAAAATCAAGGGCAGTTCAGAAACCCGCTTAAAGTTGTACCGGTCTTTTTATCAGGCCTATTGTACATTAGGTCCGACGCTGTCGGACCCATCCAAGGCATTGGCAATTCGTCCGACAGTGTCGGTCGAATCTTTTCGCCAACAGTTCAAATCAATAATTTTACATCTCGCAGGTCAATTTGAGCTTGGCTGGTCGCATTATGTAACGCTTCAAACCATCCGCTCTTCTGAAGAGCGACGTTTCTATGAAATTGAAGCTGTAGAAAATAGCTGGAGCGTCAGGGAGTTACAGAGGCAGATAAACTCTTCCCTATATGAGCGATTGGCCTTAAGTCGTGATAAAACCAAAGTGCAAGAGTTGTCTGAGAAAGGCCAACTTGTAGGATCACCTGAAGATGTTTTGAAGAACCCCTACATCTTGGAATTTTTGAATTTGCCTGAATACCCTCATTATTCGGAGCATGAGTTAGAAACAGCCATAATCAACAAGATAGAACATTTCTTATTGGAATTGGGCAAAGGTTTTCTCTTTGAAGCCCGTCAAAAGCGGTTTACCTTTAACGACGATCATTTTTATGTAGATCTCGTGTTTTATAATCGCCTATTGAGGTGCTATGTCATTATTGATCTTAAGCGGGATAAACTGACACATCAGGATCTTGGCCAGATGCAGATGTACGTCAATTATTTTGACCGCCATGTAAAGCTGGATGATGAGAAACCGACTGTAGGGATTCTACTTTGCCATTCCAAAAACGACCGGCTTGTGGAACTCACCTTGCCGGAGGAGTCAAATATCTATGCTTCGGAGTATCAGCTCTACCTGCCATCCAAAGAGGAACTCAAACAGCAGTTGGAGAAGATTGACAGAGAGTTGGCCAGTGGAGAGTTGACAATGGAGAATGGAGAATGAAAACAAAGAAGCACTCTCAACTCTCAACTTACCATTCTCAATTTAAGATGACCGAGGTGGGTATGATTCCCGAGGATTGGGAAGTGTCTGAACTCAAGGATACCGCAAGAGTTGTTGACTCACTCCACCAGACACCAAGCTTTACTAATGATGGCTACTCGATGGTAAGGGTTGCTGACATAAAAACTGGCAACTTGAATCTTAACAGCACATTAAAAGTTTGCGAGACTGTATTTTTAGAATTTACGAAAAACTACAAACCAGAGAGAGGGGACATTGTTTTAAGTCGAGTTGGAAGCTATGGAGTTAGTAGTTTTGTTGAGACAAATGAGCCATTTTGCATGGGGCAAAACACGGTGGTTCTTCAGGCAAAACTACCTGCTCGATATTTGTATTTCTCTTTAAATTCACGCTCCACAAGACTGCAAATAGAAGATGGTTCATACGGCTCAGGATACAAATCTTTATCCCTGAAAAATATCAAAGAGTTGCTTATCCCCCTCCCACCCACCAAGGCCGAACAAGAAGCCATTGCCGAGGCGTTGAGCGATGTGGATGCCCTGATCGAATCCCTGGAGCAACTCATCACCAAGAAACGCCAGATTAAACAAGGCGCCATGCAGGCGTTGCTCACCGGCAAGAAACGCCTACCTGGATTCAGCGGGGAGTGGAAGGTGAGGACACTCGGCGAGATATTCAGCTTTGGCGGCGGCCTTACTGCGTCGCGTGACCAACTATCCTTTGAGGGCCATTGCTACCTGCATTATGGTGATATTCACACATCGAAGAGGACATTTATCGACGTCGGCCCTGAATATCAGAATATACCCAAACTCGACATTCCGCTAAAAAAAGTATCACCGGTCTCGTTATTGGAGGATGGTGACGTTGTTTTTGTTGATGCTTCTGAAGATGATGAAGGTGCGAGTAAGCACGTTGTGGTCATCAACCCAGACGGTATCCCATTCATTTCAGGTTTGCACACCATTGTCGCAAAATGTAAGGCCAACACAGTTGATCATAAATATCGACGGTTTTGTTTTCAAACCACCGCGACAAAAGCTCAGTTTCGGTTCTTTGCTGTGGGAACTAAGGTCTCGGGAATCAGCAAGGCCAACATTGCCAAAATCAATCTTCCTGTGCCCCCTCTCCCCGAACAAGAAGCCGTCGCTACCATCCTATCCGACATGGACGAAGATATCGCAGCTATTGGACAAAAACTCACCAAGGCCCGCCAAATCAAACAGGGCATGATGCAGGAGTTATTAACCGGACGTGTCCGGTTAATTAATTGAGAATGGAAAATGGACAATTGATAATGAGGGAGAACGTGGTTAAAGACAAGATCGTTGATTGTGCCTTGTGTGCGCTGAAACCAGTAAAGGAATGACATATGCCAGAGAATTGTCCATTGTCAATTATCCATTATCAACTGAGTGACCTATGAGAGAACACCAGAATATCGAATGGAAATCTACGTGGCGGGATGAATATCTGCGATGGATCTGTGGCTTCGCCAATGCAGAAGGTGGTGTGTTGGTCATTGGACGCGACGACAAGGGCAGGGCAGTTGGGGTAGTCCATCCGGAGAAATTGTTGGAAGACCTGCCCAACAAGGTACGCGACATCCTGGGCATTATTGTGGATGTGAACTTGATTGAGGAAGACGCTAAGGAGTTGGTCGAGATTCGAGTGGAGCCCTATCCGAGTCCGATCA
The DNA here is from genome assembly GCA_964494325.1 of uncultured Pirellulales bacterium. Classification (GTDB taxonomy): domain Bacteria; phylum Planctomycetota; class Phycisphaerae; order Sedimentisphaerales; family Anaerobacaceae; genus JAIPFM01. Next base: position 9,261 of record CAZBTJ010000050.1, on the reverse strand, counting down.
GTTACAAGGGCGAATACCACTATCGCAGTGGCAGTACCAAACAGGAATTGAAGGGCAGTGCCTTGGAGCAATTTCTGTTGAAGAAACGGGGGCGGCATTGGGATGATGTGCCGGAGCCGTCATTCGTGGTGCACTCGTGCAGCGATGAGGCCATTCGGTTGTTCAAGCAAAGGGCTACACAGAGTGGTCGTATGGACGAGGCTGTGTTGAATGACAGTAGCGAGGTGATTCTCGGGAACCTGGAACTGGTAGAGCGGCATGGGCTGAAACGGGCGGCTTGTCTGCTCTTTTCTGAACGCCCGGAGCAGTATGTGAGCGGGGCGTGGATCAAGATCGGTTTTTTTGTGACGGATGATGACCTGCGCTATCAGGACGAGGTACATGGCAATCTCTTTGCCCAGGTGGAAAAGACGTTGGAGTTATTACACACCAAGTATCTGAAGGCCTATATCAGCTACCAGGGTATTCATCGTGTGGAAACCTTTCTCTTTCCCAGGGCTGCGTTGCGTGAGGCACTGCTCAATGCCGTGGTGCATAAGGATTACAGCAGCAACATCCCCATCCAGATCAGTGTGTACGACGACAAGATCGTGCTGTGGAATTCCGGACTCCTGCCGGAAACCTGGACCATGAAGAGGTTGCTGGGCAAGCATCCGTCCAAGCCTTTCAATCCTTTGCTTGCCAATGCCTTTTTCCGTGCAGGCTATATCGAGGCATGGGGACGTGGTATTGAAAAGATCAATTATGCCTGTAAAGAGCATGATATCCAGATACCGTCTTATGATTTCGGTATGTCTGGTTTGATGATGACGTTTTTGGCGAATCCTGCCCATTTACCAGCGGTTGCTTCGGAACTTAATGGGACAACTACCCCAAAGATTACCCCAAAGACTACCCAAGAAACTACCCAAGAAAAAATTCTTGCATTGCTCCGCTCGCAACCCTCGATCACCCGCCGTGAGTTGGCCAGTCGTATTGGGCTGAGTGATAGTGGCGTCAAGTATCACCTGAACAAGCTTAGAACTGCGGATGTCATCCGGCACGTGGGACCGACTAAGGCTGGTCATTGGGAAATATTGGAGAGGTAAGAATTTAAATGAGCACCATTGGAAAATCTGAACGGGAGACGCAGAACCGTGTGATTGGTCTGTTTTGTGATGAGTTGGGCTATGACTATCTGGGTGACTGGCAGGATCGTGAGGGCAATAGCAATATTGAGGAGTCACTATTTATCGCCTGGTTGACTAAGCAAGGCGTTACGCCTGCGGAGATTAGTACTGCTCTATATCGGCTCCGTACTGAGGCGGATAACCACAGTCGTACCCTTTATGGCAATAATCAGGCGGTGTATAAACTGCTACGTTATGGTGTGCAGGTCAAGACTGAGGCGGGCAAGGTGACTGAGACTGTGCGTCTGATCAACTGGGATGAGCCTGAGAAAAACGACTTTGCCATTGCTGAGGAGGTGACACTCAAGGGCAATCACGAGCGGCGGCCTGATCTGGTGCTGTATGTCAATGGCATGGCTGTGGGTGTGATTGAGCTGAAGAACAGCCGTAAGAGTATTGGGGATGGTATCCGTCAGAACCTCTCTAACCAGCTACCTGAGTTCAACGAATGGTTTTTCAGTACGATCCAGTTTGTGTTTGCAGGCAATGATTCCGAGGGATTGCAGTATGGCACGATCAAGACTGAAGAGAAATACTTCCTCACCTGGAAAGAAGACGAAGCAGACGACAGCCGCTTTAAACTGGACAAGTATCTGCTCAAGATATGCAATAAAGACCGTCTGATCGAGCTGATGCATGACTTTGTACTCTTTGATGCCGGTAAGAAAAAGCTGCCGCGTGTGCACCAGTACTTTGGCATCAAGGCCGCCCAGCAGCATGTGCGGGATCGCACGGGCGGTATTATCTGGCACACCCAGGGCAGCGGTAAGAGTATTGTGATGGTGATGCTGGCCAAGTGGATACTGGAGAATCTGCCCAATGCACGTGTGGCCATTATCACGGACCGAGACGAGCTGGATAAGCAGATCGAGCGGGTCTTTACTGCGGCGGGTGAAGCCATTAAGCGTACCAGTAGTGGCAGCGATCTGATGAGTCAGCTTGGTCAGGCCATGCCACGTTTACTCTGTTCTCTGGTGCATAAGTTCGGGCCATCAGGTAAGAAGAAGACGGATGAGGAGTTCCAGCAGTTTATTGAAGAGTTGGAGTCAGCACCCAGTCAGACTGTGGGCGAGGTGTTTGTGTTTGTGGATGAGTGTCATCGTACCCAGAACGGCAGGCTGCACAAAGTGATGAAGGCTATGATGCCCAATGCGGTATTCATTGGTTTTACAGGCACGCCTTTGCTCAAAAAGGACGCCAAGACCAGCCTGGAGGTGTTTGGCGGCTATATCCATACCTACAAGTTCAGCGAGGGGGTTGAAGACGGGGTCGTGCTGGATTTGGTGTATGAGGCTCGGGATATTGATCAGCGGCTAGGTTCTGAGGACAAGATAGATGTTTGGTTCGAGGCCAAGACCAGGGGCTTGAACGACTGGCAGAAGGATGAGTTGAAGAAAAAATGGGGCACCATGCAGAATGTGCTCAGCTCCAGATCCCGTATGGAACGCGTGGTGAGTGATGTGATCTTTGACTTCAGCACAAAGGCGAGACTGTCCAGTGAACGCGGTAATGCCATACTGGTGGCCTCCAGTATCCATGAGGCATGTAAGTATTTTACCTTGTTTTCGAAGACGCCCTTTAAGGGTCTGTGTGCGGTGGTGACATCCTACAATCCAATGGCCGGAGATGTGACCCTGGAAGAGACGGGTGCCAATACGGAGACGGACAAGCAGTTCATCTACAATACCTACACGGACCTGCTGACCGACGTGAGTGCCAAGCCGGGTATGAGTAAGACAGAGACCTATGAAGAATGGGCCAAAGACCTGTTCACCAAGGAGCCCGCGAATATGAAGCTGCTCGTGGTGGTGGACAAGCTGCTTACGGGCTTTGATGCACCGCCTTGTTCCTATATGTATATTGACAAATCCATGCAGGACCACGGTTTGTTTCAGGCTATTTGCCGTGTCAACCGCCTGGATGGTGAGGACAAGGATTTTGGCTATATCGTGGATTACAAGGATCTATTCAAGAAGGTGGAAAACGCCATTGCCGTGTACACTTCTGAATTGGATCACAGTGCAGGCGAGGCGGATTCTGAGGTGCTGCTTCAGGATCGCCTCAAGAAAGGCAAGGAGCGGCTCGACACTGCATTGGAGACCCTTGATCTGCTGTGTGAGCCTGTGGAGACACCCAAAGGTGAACTGGAACATATTCATTATTTTTGCGGCAATACAGAAATTCCTGCGGACTTGCAGTCGCGGGAGCCACACCGGGTTGAGCTGTACAGGGCCACTGTGGCTTTGGTGCGTGCCTATGCCAATATTACCGATGAATTGGAGGCTGCTGGGTATCGCTCTGATGATATCAGCCGTATCAAGCAGCAGCTCAAACACTATCTGGATGTGCGAGAGACGATTCGGAAGGCCAGTGGTGAGACACTCGACCTCAAGGCCTATGAGGCAGACATGCGTCACCTCATCGATACTTACATTGAGGCAGACGAGCCCAGGAAGATCTCACCGTTTGACAATATGAGCCTGCTGGACCTGATCGTTAAGACGGGGATTGCCGATGCCATCAACTCATTGCCAGAGGGCATGAGAAGCAATGAGGCGGCTGTGGCAGAGACTATTGAAAATAATGTACGCAGCAAGATCATCAAGGAACACCTTACAGATCCGGCTTATTACGAAAAGATGTCGAAACTTCTCGACGAGATCATCCTTTTACGCAAAACCAAAGCTATTGAGTATGAGGAATACTTGAAGCGGGTTGCTGAACTGGCCAAGAGGGTGGGTGCTGGTGTGGCAGAGGATACGCCAGAGCCGTTAAAGCACAGTCCGGCACTTCGGGCTTTGTACAATAATCTCAAGGTCAGGGAAGGTGCATCTGGCTGGGGGAGCTTAGTTGCCGGACCACCACTAACGGGACTTGCAGGCACTGGTGATCCAATACTGGACCAGGCCCTGAAGATTGATGTTGAGATCAAGCGGGTTCGACCGGATGCCTGGCGAGGTGTACAGACTCGAGAACGCATCATCAAAGCAGCTTTGGATAAAATTCTACAAGATGAGGCCGAGGTAGAGCGGATCTTTCTGATCGTCAAGGCACAGAAGGAATACTGATGACTCAGCAACTCAAGTTGGGAAACATGGTAGTTGAAGTGGTACTCAAGGACATTAAGAACGTCCATCTCAGTGTCTATCCTCCCAACGGTCGTGTACGTATCTCTGCACCTTCTTACATGAACATGGACACAATCCGCGTGTTTGCCATCTCAAAGTTGGGTTGGATCAAAAAACAGCAAGCCAAGCTTCTGGCTCAGGCGCGGGAAACACCACGAGACTTTGAGGATCGTGAAAGCCACTATGTGTGGGGTAAGCGATACCTGCTCGAGGTCGTTGAAAAAGAGCAGGTCCCATCCATTACCCTCAAGGGCAAGAAGATGGTGCTACAGGTTCGCCCACTGACTAGCAGCGAAAAGCGACAGGGAATTCTTGAAGACTGGTACAGGGCGCAGTTGAAGACCGAGGCACCCAACCTGATCGAAAAGTGGCAGAAACTCATGGATGTGACGATGGAGAGATTCTACGTGCAGCGAATGAAAACCAGATGGGGAAGCTGTAATCCTCAGAAAAGGAGCATCCGACTCAACACCGACCTGGCCAGGAAGCCAAGACAGTGCCTTGAATACATCGTAGTCCATGAAATGACCCACCTTCTGGAGCCCACCCATAACGCCCGCTTCGTGGCCCTCATGGATAAATTCATGCCCAACTGGAAGCATCGCAAAGACCAACTCAACCAGTTGCCAGTGCGACATGAGAAGTGGGTTTATTGAAATGAGACTCAACTGACTCTGTCGGAGAAATATTGAGTCTCCTGGATAGCCAACGGAAGCAGTCTGTAATGATTTCAAGCACCCGTACATCTTACACCACCAAGACCGTAAGCTCAATGATAGCAAGGAGTACGATTAAATGCGAGGGACAGTTGTTTTCACCTTGATCTGCCCTGATGCAGGGGTTATAGTCATTTCATAGTTGTACAATCAAAATGCCACTCAGTGACTAGTACGAACAACCGATTAGAGAATTGAATGGATTACGTGGAATTTAGCCAGAAGAATCGAGAGGGACATATAATTCTTCCTGTAAAGGAGAGATAGCTATGTTACTCGCATGTCCGGAATGCCACCATCAGTACGACGCCGGCGACTTGGAGCCGGGAAGTAAGTTTCTATGCCATTGTGGAAAACACGTCCGAGTCCCAAAGCAGCGAGCCAGGGAAGTTGTTATGGCCCATTGTTCATCTTGCGGAGCTAGCCTTGATCAAGGAAAGACTAATTGCATGTTCTGCGGTTCGGATGTGTCTGCGACCGATCACCAGATTGGTGAGGTGTGTCCTGAGTGTTATCGGCGCATGCTAAAGGGAGCTGAATATTGCAGCGGATGTGGTGTACGAATCCAAACCGAACGTCTTCTGACCCATCCTGATCAAGCGATCGATTGCCCTCGCTGTAAAAAGCCGATGATCAAACGCCAAGTTCAAGCAGGGTCGTTATGGGAATGCACTAAATGCGGAGGCATTTGGCTCGATCAAGAGTTTTTTGAAGACCTGGTTGAATCAAAAGACCTTGATTCAATCGGTGGCATGATCGGTGGAGAGACAAACACTAAAACAAATGAGATCTCTGCCAGAAAGAAGGTTAAATACATACCCTGTCCGGTCTGTAGTAATCTGATGAACCGGAACAACTTTGCACTGGGTTCTGGTGTGATTCTCGATACATGTCGCCTGCATGGTTCTTGGTTCGATGCCTTTGAGCTTGAACAGATCTTTGATTTCATTCGTCAAGGGGGGATGGACAAGGCCAGAAAAAGAGAAATCGAGGAATCCCGACGTGAAGCCCAGAGAGCCAAGTTCTCAGGCATGTTTCATGGGGGTGCACCTGACGACTATGAAACGCGTGGACTCTTAGCGGGCTCCAATTCTAATCAGGGTTCAGGCGGGATCGATTTTCTGGATATCGTCTTCAGTGTTATTTCACTCCTGCTCAAACGCAAATAGGATGCCCTAAGCCGGCGCTGGTATCTGTCCCGTCATCATCGTAGAATTTCATACTCATGGTTTGACTCCATCACTTAACCTCTCCCTCATCATCCGTCCCATCTTGAACTTAACCGTGCGCTTGGCAGGAACCTGAACTTTCTCCAGGGTCTTCGGATTTTGCGCTGTTCTGGCCTGCCGAGTTCGTGGTTCAAACACACCAAAATCTCGGAACTCCAGGCGGTTGTCTTGAGCAAGCTCAGTGGTGATCTCATCAAGCAGGTGTTGGACCACGGCTTTAACCGTTATGCGCTTGCATTGGGTTTCCTCTGCAATCCGGTCTACCAGGTCTTTCTTGGAAATTGTTGGCATCAGTTGAATCCCAAAAATGTTCAGCATTAATTTACAGGCAGTGTAATGGCTGTTTGCCTAGACGTCAAACGTTGCGTAGTCTAATCACGCTCTCAGGGGCAGTTTATGGAGCGAGGATGGGCGAACGCCGATGAATGGGTGTCACTATAAGTTGAATGGTTTGCCCGCTTCAATATTTCGAGAATGGCTCTGATGAGTATTTTGTCCGAAGCCAATGGGAAGTTGGCCTGACATCATCACCAGCCACTGAATCCTCCGCCCAGCGCGTTCATAATCGCATGTGAATTGCCATTTACCACAAGATAACACTGCCTTCCCAGCAGGCTGTAGCCAGAGTTTTGCCATTCGGACTGAACATCACAGACTGAAGCCCGGCACTAGAGTCTATGACCAGGGTCATCAACTCGAATCCCGTTGTAGCGTCCCATAGCTTGGCAGTGCCATCGTGACTACCTGAGACAATGCGTTTGCCATCCGGACTGAATGCCACTGGAACTACTTTGTCGTTGTGCCCATGGAGGGTCATAATTTCACTCCCTGTTACCGTATCCCACAGCCTGATTGTTGCGTCATAGCTTCCTGAAACAATCCGCTTGCCATCCGGGCTAAATGCCGCCGAAAGGACCGCTTCCTTGTGCCCGCTGAGAGTCATTAGTTCATTCCCTTTCACCGTGTCGAAGACCTTGATCGTCTTATCCCGACTGGCAGATACAATGCGTCTGCCATCTGGGCTGAAATCCAGACAATTGATGACATGCTCATGTCCCTTGAGTATCCTGATTTCGACCACACTCCCCGCCTCAATCAGATCAGGCGATCCTGACGCTGGTGAGGGGCTGTGAGCACGGTGAATGTACCGCTGGACGAGTCAGTGACGGTTGCACGCCATCTGATAGCAGCGCATGGAACGCTGACCGGACAAAAAAAAGCCCCTGCAGATTTAGATCCTCTACCTGCAGGGGCACATGTGATTACAGTGACTCTTTCCTTTACATCCTGATTGTTCGTGCACTGCTTGGATTCAAAAGTTCAGATGAGAATGGCACAAGACAGTTCAGGTCACTACCAGGTTGGCCGCTATGGTCATGTATGAGAGCCACTATTGTTCGTCCTTGAACTCGTATTTATATTCGGCAGGAGTGCTTCATTTTCTTTAGACAAATTCAACGGATTTGTTCATATAACAATGGCTGTGTTAATACTGAAACGCCGCAAAATGGGAGTGTTTACAGTGTAGTCTATATCCTTGCCATTATAGTGCCACAGTGTGCAGGTCCTGCAAAACCCTTTCATGTTGCATAGTCTACTCCAAATAAATTCGTTGTAGATAACTATGTTTGTCCACAGTGCCAAATGCTCTATTGTTCAGATAAGTTGAGGCACATAGTGCCCACAGGCTCTAAGTTCGGTTACGATGTCCTGGTCTTTATAGGCAAAGCAGCCTTTCTTCGTTGCCGCAGTGATACCGATATCATTGGGGATCTGGCTGCCCGAAACATCAGGATATGTCCCAGTGAAATTGCCTATCTGCAAAAACGTTTCATTGTCTATCTGGCTACGGCTCATAAGCAAAGTGCTGTACAAATTAGGGAGGTGATCAAGGCTCGGGGCGGTTATATCTTACACCTGGACGGAACGTGCGAAGGAAATAGCCCTCACTTAATGAGTGGATTAGATGAATTAAGTCATATCGTATTACATAACGTTAAAATGGCGTCTGAAAAAACGGCAAGCATTGTTCCTTTTCTTGATCACATTCAACAGGACTATGGCATGTCACTGTCACTGGTCAGCGACATGTCTCAGGCGATTGCCAAGGCGATCAAAGAGGTGTTTGGAGAGGTCCCTCATTTCGTATGCCATTTCCACTTTTTGCGAGACACTGGCAATGATTTAATGACCACGGAAAATGACCTCATTCGAAAACGCCTGCGGAAATTTAAAATTGTATCCAAGCTACATGAGCGTTCACGATGGCTCAAACAAATCATGGATGAGAATCCTGAACTACTGGACGCCTTTCAAGTTAGCGTCAAAGACGGGCGACTGCCAGAGCATCTCTTTGAATTAGCTCCCGTCGTCAGCACCTATGGTCTGGTTCGTTGGGCTTTGGCCGGCCTAAAGCAAGGACAAGGATACGGCTTTCCATTTGATCGTTCTTATGTCAACTTTGTGAAAAGACTCCGTATTCTCAGTCACCCCCTTGAGCAATTATGCGACATTAAACTATGTGGTCATTGGCAGGACAATAAGCCCTTTTACCGAGTGTGTCACGATGTAACAACCGTTGTCTCAGATAAAAAGCTAAAACAGGCAATGCGACAAATCGAGAGCAAGAGCGAGGTATTTGACGCGTTACGAGATGCCATGCGTATCACGGTTGATGGCAGCAATCAGGGCCTCAACGACGACGGCCAAAATGCCGACATTAAGTGCATTGAAGAAGGTGTCAAGCACTTTCGTAATTGGCTCATACGTGATAACCGATTTGAGGAAAACAACGATTACGGCAAAATGATAAAGCAGATTGACCTGTATTGGGATAAGCTCTTCGCTGATCCCATTGACGTGAATACCTCCCAAGGCCAAACAACCTTTCAACCACAAAGAACAAATAATCTATTAGAGCGATTCTTCCGAGACATCAAACGATCTCACCGCAGAAAAAGCGGTACTCAGTCGATGAATAAGAAGTTGAGAACCATGTTGGCCGATACACCGCTGGTTA
>CAZBTJ010000049.1:0-37073 GCA_964494325.1 uncultured Pirellulales bacterium | reverse complement strand
AAAGCCCTGTGGTGTACAGTTTTTGGTTTTCAGTTTTTAGCAAAACGCGTTTTTCATGCTGTAAACTGCCTACTTAAAACTGAAAACTTGAAGTTTGTAAAACTTCAGTCAATAGAGGGGTATGATTCTGTCTGCAAACAAGGCATCCCAGACACATCATGATTCATACCCTAAACCCTTTATTATAATGTCAAATGCAGGTTTCCGACTGTTAAATAGCAGAAAAACACCATTATTTCTGTTTTCCCCCATCCCAAATGGGAGAATGACCTAATTACTCCCTTTTTGACTGACGTCTACTCAGCGAATTCTCAGAGATATTCAGTTACACTTGCTTTCAAGGGTAGGATTGATAGAATAGCCTCGTCACATAAACCGATAATAAAAAAAACAACCAAGGAGTCATTATGCGTCGCACTTTGTTAATCTGCGTCCTGTTCTTACTGGTCACCGTAATTCCCGTATATGGTAAAAACGCGGGTAGCACTGTCAGTCTGGTCAATCCTCTGGTAGGCACAGATTCTGAACCGGCCCTGTCCAATGGCAACACCTACCCGGCCATTGCCGTGCCCTGGGGCATGAACTTCTGGACCCCAGTGACGAATTCAAGCCGAAAAAGTGGATGGGCCTACAATTACGACGACTACAAAATTCGCCACTTCAAACAAACGCACCAGCCGTCCCCATGGATCAATGATTACGGTGTCTTTGCCCTCATGCCCATGACCGGAGAGGTCAAGTTTTCGACAGAGGACAGAGGCTCGTGGTTCTCGCACAAATCAGAGATCGCAAAGCCCCATTACTACAAGGTGTACCTGGCAGATTACGACCTTACCACGGAGATCACCCCCACTGACCGGGCTGCCCAGTTCAGGATCACCTACCCCAAATCCGAAGCAGCCACCCTGCTGGTTGACGGCTACGGCAAGGGCAATTACATCAAAGTTATTCCGAAGCAACGCAAAATCGTCGGGTACTCCAAGTACAACACAGGCGCAGTACCAGCCAACTTCAAGACCTACTTCGTGCTCCAATTTGACAAAGACTTTGATGTGGCCTACACGTGGAAAGACGGGTCTGAGTTTAAAGACAAGGCAGAGAATGAAGGTCAACACGTCCAGGCCATTGTCCAGTTCGCCACCCAAGCCAAGGAGGCCGTCCATATCAAGGTCGCGTCCTCCTTCATCAGCCTGGAGCAGGCAGAGCTGAATCTCCAGAGGGAACTGGGACAAGACACGTTTGACCAGACTCAACAAAAAGCCACGAAACTCTGGAACAAAAAACTCAATCGTATTGAGATCGAGGGAGCCACGCTCAGGCAGCAGCAGACATTTTACACGGCCCTGTACAGAACCCTGCTCTTTCCCCGTAAGTTTTATGAATTTGACAAGGACAACAGGCTCGTACACTACAGCCCCTACAATGGCAAGGTCCTGCCCGGGTATATGTTCACTGACAATGGCTTTTGGGATACGTTCAGGGCCGTGTTTCCTTTCTTCACACTCATGTATCCGGAACTGAATAGTCAGATTATGGCCGGTCTTGTCAATACGTACAAAGAAAGTGGATGGCTGCCTGAGTGGGCCAGCCCAGGTCACACCAACTGTATGATCGGTTCGAATTCAGCGTCCCTGATTGCAGACGCCTACCTCAAGGGCATCCGGGGGTATGACATTGAAACCCTGTTTGAAGCCATCCTGAAAAACTCAGAAAACGAAGGCCCCATGCACTCTGTGGGGCGCTATGGTGTGGACTATTACAATACCTTGGGTTATGTCCCGTACGATGTGGGTGTTAACGAGAACGTGGCCCGCACGTTGGAATACAGCTATGACGATTTTGCCATCTGGCAGCTGGCCAAGGCCCTGAACAAGGATCAAAAAGTAATCAAGACCTTTGAAGAACGGGCTCAATACTTCAAGAACGTGTTTGACTCGTCCACCAATTTTATGCGTGGACGGAATGAAGATGGCACATTTCAAACACCCTTTGTGCCGGAAAAATGGGGCGACGCCTTTACTGAAGGTTGTGCTTGGCATTACACATGGTGCGTGTTCCAAGACCCCAGAGGCCTGATCAACTTGATGGGTGGAAGAGATCCATTCGTTGAGAAACTGGATGCGGTTTTTATGGCAACCCCCACCTTTGACTACTCCTACTATGGCAGTCAAATCCATGAAATCACGGAAATGTTAATCGCCAATATGGGCCAGTATGCACACGGCAACCAGCCCATTCAACATGCCACCTACCTCTACAATTACGCAGGCCAGCCCTGGAAAACCCAGAAATGGGTGCGTGAGGTTTTGACACGCATGTATTCACCGGACCCGGATGGCTTGTGTGGTGATGAAGACAACGGTCAAACCTCAGCCTGGTATGTGTTCTCTGCCATGGGCATGTATCCCGTGTGTCCTGGTGCCTCTGAATATGTACAGGGAGCGCCTCTGTTTAAAAAGATCACGCTTCATCTGGAGAACGGCAAAACGTTCGTCGTAAATGCCAAGAATAACTCGGAAGAAAACCTCTACATCCAATCTGCCAAGCTCAATAGGAAACGCTATGACAAGACGTATCTCCGCCATGAAGACATCGTCAAGGGCGGCCGCATAGATTATGTCATGGGCAGCCGTCCCAACACCAAGAGAGGCACAGCTCTGAAGAACGCACCCTATTCTATGACCACCACAGATTTTGCCGCACCGCCCTTTGTCGCCGCAGGTGACACCTATTTTGTGGACAGCACCCAGGTGACTCTGCAGTGTCGCACACAAGACGCTCAAATCCGTTACACCGTGGATGGATCAGACCCTTCAGTCGATTCTCCGCTGTATACTGACCCCGTGAGCATCAGCCAGACAACCACGTTGAAGGCCAGGGCATTTGCCCCGGGCCAGGCCCTCAGTCCACAACTCTCACACCGTGCTGAAAAAGCGAATTTTCAATCCGCCGCCCCGGTCCAGGATCTGACACCAGGGCTCAAGTATGAATACTTCAAAGGCCGCTTTCGTAGTGTCACACAATTGAAAACCCCTTCGAAGACCGGCACGGTCAAGCAGGTCAACCTCTCCATGAAGGACCAAGCCGACAATTTTGGTGTGATCTATAAGGGCTATTTGTCAGTGCCTCAAAATGGGTTGTACAGCCTGTATCTCACCTCTGACGATGGCAGCCAGTTGTTTCTGGGCAACAAGCTCATCGTGGATCATGACGGACCGCACGGTGCGACCACGGCCCAGACCCGTATCGCCCTGGCCCAAGGCAAACACAAAATCCAGATCAAGTACTATGAAGGCGCTGCCGATGACACACTGACCTTTGAATGGTCAGGTCCAAATCTGCCCAGACAAACGGTCCCTGCCAAGGCCCTGTTTATGGCACCGTAAATAATCTCGGGTGAACATGTGGTCTGCCAAAGACCAAGCCGTTCAAGATAAAATGGCAAACCAGTTCTTTCAGTCTAGTATTGTGTTAATTCGAGTCGCTGAAGTAAGAGACCCCTATGAACAACATGATCTACGTGCATACCGGTGAGGTCAAGGGCGGACAAGCCGATGCGGTCCTGCAATCCACACCAATCGGCTCGTGCGTGGTCATCATGGCCTGGAGTGCAATCCGCAGATTTGGGACCATGGCCCATGTCATGCTGCCCGGCTGTGCGTCAGAGGCAGCACCCACACCAACCCGGTATGCGATCAATGCCATTGAGACGCTTTCCGACAACATGGCGTCCTATGCACCCTTGACCGAGACTGGGGTTTGCCTGCTTGGGGCTGCCAATGTGCTAAAAAAAGCCGATGATACGATCTGCCAGAACAACATCCACTCAATTACCGAATATCTCAAACGCAAGGGTATCCCTGTGCATGCGGCGATATTGGGGGGAGACCAGCGTAAAATGGCATGTCTATATGTCCGTGAGGGCCGTATGACCTACACCCAGGGCGAATCGTCGGAGAAAACACTTTGGCAGTACATGGATAAGCAAAAACGTAATGGGATTAAAAAAAGGGAATCCACCTATGGCTGACGTATCGTGCCAGACCAAGTCACAGGATGTCGCAAAAATAAGCTTGGGTAAGACCTATCTCATTATATCCTTGACTGCGCTGCTCATCAGCGTTTGCCTGGGATATGTCTATTGGGCTGGAAACGAGATGTTGACTCGACAGGGTCCCCAGACCAGGGCAGTCATCCAATTGCAGCTTGACATGACCTTGACACACCTCTCGTTGGAAGAAGTCATCAGCAAAGACAGCGACATGGACCTGGACCAGATATTGGCCCCTCTGGATCGGGCACAGACCTGGACCCAGATCCTGCTGGATGGGGGTAACTCACGTGTGGGCAAAATCATGCCTCTGAGAGATGCCCAAACGCGTGACGCCGTAGAGCAAATGCACTCGCAATTGACAAGGTTTAGACAAATTACCCTTGAACGGTGGGAAAACCAGACAGCATCGGCCATTGCCCCACCCCTTAATAAGGCATATGATCACCTGTTTCAGGAATTACTGGACCAGGCCCGCAAGATACAGAAAGATCTTGGGACCCTGAGTGAACATCAACTGAAAATCCTCAAGACCATACAACTATCACTGATGGGTGTATGCCTCCTGACAGCCCTCTCTGTGAGCGGTTTAATGACACGTATGTTAGCACGTCAGATACATGACAGCCAGGCACTGCTGGCTACCAACCAACAACTGGAGGCCTCAAATCAGCAACTGCACGCCAGTGATCAGCAATTACGCGCTGCCAACCAGCAACTGGAAGCCTCGAATCAGCAACTAAGAGCCACCAACCAACAGCTGGAAGCGAGCGATCAGCAGATGCACGCCGTGAATCAGCAGTTAACTGCCTCTGAGCAACAGGTCAGAGCCGAACGGGACAAGGCCCAGCGATATTTCAACCTGGCGGGAACCATGTTGGTAGTCATGGGCCGAGACGGCTGTGTGGAACGCATCAACCAGAAGGGATGCGAGGTGATCGGCGCTGCTGAAAACGAGATCGTGGGCAAGGATTGGTTCCGCCATTTTCTGCCTGAGCCAATGCAGACGCCGGTCAGAAGCGTGTTTGATCAATTGGTGGCCGGAGAAATTGAACCTGTGGAATTCTATGAGAATTCGCTACAGACTGCCAACGGTGAGCAACGCCTGATTGCCTGGCACAACACCGTATTACGGGATGACAGAGGCAACATTATGGGCATCCTGAGTTCTGGGGAAGACATCACCAATCACAGGCTGGCCGAAACGTCGCTCCGTGAATCCCAGCAGCGTCTGCATCAACTGATCGACGCAGCCCCGTATGGAGCGTTTGAATATGAATTATCCCCGAATGATCACTTGGTATTTGTGGGCTACAATCAAGCTGCCAATCGTATTCTAAATACAGATTGTTCGCAGTTCATCGGTAAGACCATTGAAGAAGCCTTTCCACCCCTGGCCCAGACTCCGATTCCCACTGCTTATCGCAGGGTGGCTGCGACCGGGGAACGTTATGAAGATGAACAGATGGCCTATTCGAATGATCAGATTACCGGAGCCTACGAAATATCTGCCTTTCAAACTGAGCCCCAGCGCATGGCCGTATTTTTCCGCGATATCACAGAGCGAAAGCGTGCGACCGAGGCCCTGGAAAAGGAACGCACTCTGATTGTCAGACTCATGGAGACCAGTCCGGTGGGGATCCTGATGACCGATGCAACAGGACAGATCCGTTTTGCCAATGCTCCAGCTGAACTGATACTGGGTCTGACCAAAGACGAGATCATGGGACGTACGTACAATGACCCCCAATGGCACATTGCCGACTATGAGGGGAATCACTTCCCGGACGAGCACCTGCCTTTCAATCAGGTCATGGACAAACTTAAACCTGTGTACGGTATTCGTCATGCCATTGAATGGCCCGATGGTCGCCGCACGCTGCTGTCTGTCAACGCGGCCCCTCTCCTGGATCAAGATAGACAATTCACGGGCATGGTCACCTCCGTCGAGGATGTGACTGAATACGTACAGGCAGAGAAAAAGGTCTTGCAATATCAAAGCCAATTACGGGCCCTGGTCTCTCAGCTCACCTTGAGTGAAGAGAGAGAACGTAAACGTCTGGCCGTTGAACTGCATGACGGGATCTGCCAGTCCCTGGCCATGGCCAAATTGAAGGTGGACGAGCAACTCGTGAATCACTCTCTATCTACCATTCATGGCCTGTTGCAGGAGATGCAGCAGACCCTGGTCTGTATCATCGATGATACCCGAAGCCTCACGAACAACCTGGGTACGCCCATGCTTCAACAGATGGGACTGCATGTCGCCCTCGAAAAGTGGCTGGACACCGAGATCAGTGCCAGGCACGGAATTAAGACTGAGGTTGTTAACAAGGGCACGCCCAGGAGCCTGGATGACGACACCAAAGCTCTGCTCTTTCGTGCGGTCCGGGAATTGGCCACCAATGTGGTCAAGCACGCACAGGCCCGTACCCTGACCGTGACTCTCGATACACGCGCGAACGAATTATGTCTTACCATTGCGGATGATGGCACCGGATTCAATTGTCCTGTCCTGACCGAGCAGGACTTCCGTCAAGGGGGATACGGCCTGTTCAGTATCTATGAACGTATCACCTACGTAGGCGGTGATATGACGATCGACTCATCGCCCGGTAAAGGCACCAAGATCATTCTGCATCTACCGCTGAACAAACAATCAGAACAACACAACAACTAGGACACTCACTGCCCCAGGTGCCACAGAAAAACACAATCAACCAATCCTTACACACCCAGTCGTTTTTTAACGGCTGTCATCTTTTCAATGGCATAATCCAGATCCTCACGCGTGTGTGCCGCAGAGATCTGCACGCGAATGCGCGCCGCACCTTTGGGCACCACTGGATATGAAAAACCAATGACATAAATGCCCTCTTTCAGGAGTTGATCCGCCATGGTGTGGGCCAGCACGGCATCGCCCAACATAATGGGCACAATGGGATGGTCGCCAGCCTGAATGTCAAAACCCTGTTCACTCATGCCCTTGCGAAAGTACTGTGTATTTTCGTCCAGGCGGTCCCTGTATTCAGTGGACTCAGTCACCAGGTTCAGCACAACCAGCGATGCAGACACAATGCTGGGCGCCAGCGTATTGGAAAACAGATAGGGCCGTGACCTCTGACGCAGCAAGTCAATAACGGCCTTGGGGGCGCTGGTGTAGCCACCGCTTGCACCACCCAATGCCTTGCCCAATGTGCCGGTAATGACATCGACCCGCCCCATCACGCCAGCATACTCATGCGTGCCACGACCGTGTTCACCCAGCACACCCACAGAATGCGAATCGTCCACCATCACCATCGCATCATACTGCTCTGCCAACGCACAAATCTCTGCAAGCGGCGCAATCGTACCATCCATAGAAAACACACCGTCCGTCGCAATGAGTCGCCGTCTGGCAGATTGGGCTTGTTTGAGCTGGTCTTCAAGATCGGCCATGTCCCGATTCTTGTATCGATATCGCTTTGCCTTGCACAGGCGGATGCCATCAATAATACTGGCATGATTCAGACTGTCACTGATCACAGCGTCTTCTGCAGTGAGCAGGGTTTCAAACAGGCCACCGTTGGCATCAAAACAAGAGGAATACAGAATCGTGTCTTCCGTGCCGAGAAACTCGGAAAGTTTCTGCTCCAGCTGGCGGTGAATGGCCTGCGTCCCACAGATAAATCGAACGGAAGAGAGGCCATACCCCCATTCGTCCAAATTCTGCTTGACAGCCTCAATCAGAGCAGGATGATTGGCCAATCCCAGATAGTTGTTGGCACAAAAATTCAGAACCTCTCGGGACCCTGACACCTTGATTCTAGCGCCTTGGGGGCCAGTAATGATCCGTTCTTCCTTGTACAGCCCTGCTTGCCTGATCTGATCAAGTTCCTGCTCTATTGACTTCTGTATCGTGTCAAACATAGTATTCTCCTTCAGTTGTTACTCAGGAACGCTCAGTCCAATCCAAAACCACTTTGCCACTCTGCCCAGAACGCATTGCCTCAAATCCCTGCTCATACTCTGTATAGTGCAAACGATGCGTAATCAAGGGAGAAATATCCACACCACTTTGAATCAGCATGGTCACCTTGTACCAGGTCTCATACATCCTGCGGCCGTAGATTCCCTGGATCGTCAGACCATTAAATACCACCGTGTCCCAGTCGATCGCCATCTCCGGTAAAATGCCCAACAAGGCAATCTTCCCACCATGGCACATAGCAGTCAACATGCTTCGAAATGCATCAGAATTGCCTGACATTTCAAATCCCACATCAAATCCCTCTTTCATGTCGAGTGACTGAGCCACATCCTCCAACCGTTCAGATCTGATATCCACAGTACGGGTGGCCCCCATCTTCTCTGCCAACGCCAATCGATACGGATTCACATCTGTAATCACCACGTGCCTGGCACCGGCTTGTTTGGCCACCCCCACAGCCATGCAGCCAATGGGACCTGCCCCGGTAATCAACACATCTTCACCCACAAGATCAAAGCACAGTGCCGTATGCACCGCATTGCCGAACGGATCAAAACAGCTAAGAATATCTGTAGAAATCGTTTTATCACAATACCAGACATTGGTCACGGGCAAGGCCAGATACTCGGCGTACGCCCCATCACAGTTGACGCCAATGCCCCGGGGAGATTTGCATAAATGACGTCGTCCGGCCAGACAATTACGACAATGACCGCACACCAGATGCCCCTCTCCGCTGACCAAATCCCCGGGCTTGAAATCCAGTACATTGCTCCCAATCTCTTCAATCACACCCACAAATTCATGCCCAATCACCGTGGGTGTACGAATGGTGCGCTGGGCCCAATCATCCCAATTGTAGATATGCACATCTGTACCACAAATTGCGGTCTTGAGTATTTTTATCAGTACATCATTGATGCCATATTCGGGTTTGGGCACGTCTTCAAGCCAGAGCCCCTGCTCTTTTTTTGTCTTTACCAGTGCTTTCATGATCAGCCTTCCTAAAATTCACTTCACAACACAACAGTCATCCTGTAGGATATTTACCATAGTAAACCTTTTTCTTATATACTGAAGTTTAGTATACTAAACAAGGGTTTTTTATACTAAACAATTAAAAAAAGAGAATGATGTCGAAGAGAATGGAAAAACTGGGGCAAAAGTTGCGCACCCACAGGAAAGCAATGGCCTTGACCCTGGAACAACTGTCCAACCTGGCCGGCGTGTCCAAGGCCATGCTCAGCCAAATCGAGCAAAACAAGATCAACCCCACTGTGGCGATTATCCTGAAGATATCAGACGCACTGAACATCAGCATCACAGAACTCATTGAGGACACAGCCCAGAAAAATATCCTCCGCGTCATCCATGATTCGAACGATCATTACACCTTTCACAAGAGCCCCCTCTGCGAAATTCGCACACTAAGCCCCTTGACCCTGGAAAAAAGCATTGAGTTCTACCGTATCAAACTGGAAGCCAGCGCTGAACTCAAGAGTGAACCCCATTTTTCCGGCACCCAGGAAATACTCCACGTCTCCAAAGGCAAGATCCAGGTGACCAGTGGGCAAGAAATCATTGACCTGTCCAAGGGAGATTCCGCCCATTACAACGCCAGTGTCCCCCACTGCCTCCAGAACAAGGGCAAAACCCAGGCAGAAGCCTTCCTCATAGTACGATATCAGGAACGGTCCATATAGCCCCTGTTGTGGATTGCATGTTGAGCCATCGCCAGAAGCGCAGCGTGATATGGCCATAGCCAGTGAAGTCTAATGCCAGACAGTCAACGCCTATAACTTCCTCATAATCGCGGACAAATTCATACGATACACGCCAGCGTCTGCATGCCCGCTTGTGGGATCTGGAATTTCATTGGCTCCACCGAATCCAAGAAAGACACCATATGGCCAACGACCTTCGATTGTCCAGCCTGGGTCACTATCCAAAAGCCATTGATACAGCACGATACCGTCTGCTTCAGAGCGACTGGCATCAAGAGTCCCGCCATAGGCACCCACATTGACGCGACCACCATTGGGATCGGATTCCAGATCAAAAGGGCTATTGGGGTCACCCAGATTTATGCAGGGACTGGTGTTTGCATCAACAATCCACATATCGCTTTGGGGATCATAGCGGCCAGACACAGATTGCAGGTGGGTGTCACCCAGTACCCAGTGGGCGTTGCTCACAGAGGCATCCACTGGGATATTGGCATCTTCAGCATCCACCCACAAACCTGGCAAGGCAAAGTAGGGATCTTCACTGATATTACCAAAGCCTGGCCAGATATTTCCCTCGATGTCACTGTACTGAATCAACGGGGCATTGCCTGACACCACCCCGATCTGATCTGGGACATTGCCCCAGACAATACAGTTGATCAATACGTCGTTGCTGTCCTCACAGGTAATGGCAGCTCCGTCATCATCATCGCTGTAGTTATCTGCCATGGTGCAATTGATGAGTACCATGGCACTTTGATACGAATCCACAGCCCCCCCCACCAACCCATGCGGCCCGGTTGCCTGTAATCGATAGGTGCAGTTGGGATCAAGTCCTGTTACAGTTTGGGAAAAATCACCTGTACCATTGACAGTTTCTAGGGGCAATTCGATGGTGTTCATTCCGTGCGTAACGCCATCAGCCGTCTTGAAATATCTGAATTTATACCAACAATTTGTATCACCTGCGTCATCCAAAATATGGCCCCGAAGAACAGCAGAAGTACTGGTGATGTCACTGTCCAACACCTCAACAGAACCAACCTGGAAACTAAAACTCTCGTTTGACATGAAGGTCGCAACGAGTGTGTAATTTCCATCCATCGTCACTGTCGTACTGGCTGAATTGGGATTTGCCACCTGACCCGCGGTGACGACCGTTCCAGTCCAGTGTACAAAGTGGTAGTTCACCTCGGCAGTGGCTACGACAGAGACCGGACTCTCTGCCATTGAATAGGGATAACTGCCTTCCCCAGGTGCGCTCACCCATCCGCCACTACTGGAAGAAGTCATCAAGGAATAGCGGTTATCAATAGTAAAATCCTCAGAGTCTATGATTCCGGTCGCCCCAAAGAGGGGCACTGAAATGAGGAGCAAACTAAAAATCATCACGAGGCCGTGAATACACATCTTCATTTCAATAGATCCTTAATACAAAATCTTTTTCTCAGCCATTTTTCAAAGAAAACCTTACTCACCGGCACACCCGAAATCCTACATAGTGGTACATCCTCATTGGTGCGCCGGTATGCCTCCAGTCCACCTCCAAGAAATGATCATAGTTGTTCCAACCGCCACCCCGGAAAACACGAGAACTCCCTTCAACAGTGGCTGTCCACTCCCAGGCGTTACCTGACATATCACCCATATTGTACCCATAGGTGCCAAAGCTGCCCACAGAGGTCGTACCCCCGGGATGAATTGAATTAAGATAGTTGGCAATGGCATTGGAGACACTTAGGCCGCAGCCATGTGTATAGCGGCCATCGTAATCCGCCACGGCCTGCCATTCCCATTCTGTGGGCAAGCGGTAGCCATAGTAGGCAGCAAAGGCATTGGCACCGTACCAACTCACATAAGTCACAGGGTGATCATTAAAACCAGGATTTCCCTCGCTAGACAGAGTGGAAAAGCCAGTTCACTTCCAGTGTTTGGCCCTTTCCTGTGGCATGACTCCGAGAATTGCAGTATAAAGGGGCCTCAATTTTATTTTGACTGAAACTAGGATTTTAAGCGGTGAACACAAAGAAGAAGACAGAACGCTCGCACGAAGAGATACAAGCCTGTATTTCTGTGCTTGAGCATCTAGTCAATAATACGAGTGACCTGGCATCTCTGCAGGAAGAGCAGCGTATATCGCTGATGTCTGCAGCAGGCAGATTGTCTCGGCCGGACAAAAATGAACAGAGAAGGCGAACCAAGGAAAAGCAAAAGTCAGATCGCAAACGGGTTGTCAATCAGGAGCGTGAGGCCCGTGCTGTCACAGGCATACGCCGGGCTCGTGAAGTGTCCGTGTTCACAGCCCCTCAGCAGCTGACAGGAGATCAGATCTTGCAGGACCTGGAGGTCCGCGAGCTAAACTCACCTCGCAACTGCTATGTGTGCAAGGCGGAATTCACCAGGCTACATTTCTTCTATGATTCAATGTGTATGGAGTGCGCTGAATACAACTATCAGAAACGCTTCCAAACCGCCCCTTTACATAACCAGATAGCCTTGATCACGGGTTCCCGTCTAAAAATTGGATACCAGGCCACACTGATGATGCTGCGTGCCGGCGCCAGGGTCATTGCCACAACCCGTTTCCCCGCAGATTCGGCCTTACGATTTGCCAAAGAAGCCGATTACAAAACCTGGGCAAACCGCCTGCACATCTACGGCCTGGACTTGAGGCACACACCCAGTGTTGAGCTGTTTTGCGATTATATTGAACAGCAGTACAATCGGCTGGATATCCTGATCAACAATGCTGCACAAACAGTGCGCCGTCCCCCGGGCTTCTATGCTCATCTGATGCCCAATGAAACGCGGCCTCCGACAGACTTGCCTGACGAAGCTCAACATCTTCTGAGTCACCACCAATCCTGCATTAATCGCATTGAAGCCCTGTCTCATCCACAGACCAACACAGAGACTGATTTGCCGATCACATGGACAGGTAAGAGGCCTGGCATCGGCCTGTGTAACTCGGCCGAGCTCTCTCAAATCCCCTACGCCTACGACCATGCCCTGGCCACAGAAGAGGTGTTTCCCAAGGGCCAGCTCGATGCGGACCTTCAACAGGTGGATTTACGAACGGTCAATAGCTGGCGCTTACGATTGGGCGAAATTCAAACCGCTGAAATGCTGGAGCTCCAACTGGTCAATGCCGTCGCTCCGTTTGTACTCTGCAACCGTCTCACTGCCATGATGAAGCGAGACAACACCGGACAAAAACACATGGTCAATGTCTCTGCCATGGAGGGCAAGTTCTTCCGCTTTAAAAAGGACGACCGCCACCCCCACACCAACATGGCCAAGGCTGCGCTCAACATGCTCACGCACACATCGGCCAGTGACCTGGCCAAGAGCGGCATCTTTATGAATGCCGTGGATACGGGCTGGGTCACGGACGAAGACCCTGCTGTGTTATCCCAACTCAAACAGGATCTTCACGATTTCCAGCCCCCACTGGACATTGTGGATGGCGCAGCCAGGGTATGCGATCCATTCTTTCACGGCATCCT
This sequence comes from uncultured Pirellulales bacterium, assembly GCA_964494325.1. Classification (GTDB taxonomy): domain Bacteria; phylum Planctomycetota; class Phycisphaerae; order Sedimentisphaerales; family Anaerobacaceae; genus JAIPFM01. Next base: position 23,816 of record CAZBTJ010000049.1, on the reverse strand, counting down.
GACAGGACGCCACTGGTGCGGCAAGTTTCTCAAGGACTACCACCCCATTGATTGGTAAGCCCGCCCAACCCTGCCCCCTGAACACCCCCACGACAGGGCAATCGCATCTAATTCCTCGGCCTGATTCGAAACAAGGTAATGTGGACCTACACTCCAAGATAGACAGTTTACAAACCAGGCCAAAAATAGTGAATAGCCAATAATCAACAGGGAATAGCCAATATCCAAGTGGGCTGACGCCTTGATTTGGGTTCCGCTTGAGGGGTGAGACTGTCTGTTTGGTGAAAGGTGGAAGATGGAATTTAAAGAACTGAATATCCAATAACAGCCAAAAAGAACAGCGGAACGCAGCGACTTCCGCCCTTGATCATTGATCATTCCTTGTTGAATATTGGATATTCAAAAGAAACATTAAGAGCGATTTCAAGGCAAAGAGATGTAAACGAATGATTGAAGAAGGAACAGCGACTTCCTTCCTTGGACATTGGATGTTCCGTGTTGGATATTGGGTGTTTAGAAAGATACAACGCACTTTCAACAACAGAAAAAGCTGTTTGATCTGCAGATAAATGGCGTCACGTTTTGGATGCAATGGCCCTGCCCTCTCGACTAAACAATTGCAAACCCTCCCTAAGCAGGGTATGATTCTTGGCTTATGTATTTTCGAAAACATGTTTTGTGCAGCCTTGAGGCTGTTTTTTGTAGTATAAACAACAATATAGGAGTATTCAAACATGGATTGTAACCTGGCCATAGCAGGTGTGACCGGCGTAGTCGGTCAGGAATTCTTGCGAATTCTCGAAGAACGTAACTTTCCCTTTGAGTCCTTGAAAATGCTGGCAAGCAGCCGCTCTGCCGGCAAAAAGATCCAATTCAAGGGCAAGGAATACACGATTGAAGAGATGACAGAGAACAGTTTTGATGGCATTGATATTGCCCTGTTCAGTGCGGGTGGCTCCCAGAGCAAAAAATTCGGCCCAGCAGCAGCCAAGGCAGGTGCTGTGGTGGTGGATAATTCTTCTGTTTTCCGCATGGACCCCAATGTGCCTCTGGTTGTGCCAGAAGTCAATGCTGATGCAATCAAGAACCACAAGGGTATTATTGCCAATCCCAATTGTTCGACCATTATCGCCAATGTACCCGTGTGGCCACTCCACAAGGCCAATCCGGTCAAGCGTATGGTGGTCAGTACCTATCAGGCTGCCAGTGGTGCGGGTATGGCTGCCATGCTGGAACTGGAACAACAGGCCAAGCAGGTGCTGGACGATCAACCTGTCACCTGTGATGCCCTGGCCTATCAATTGGCCTTCAACTGCTACTGCCATGACTCGCAGACCGGCCCCAATGGCTACAACGAAGAAGAAATGAAGATGGTACATGAAACCCGGAAGATTTTCTCCTGTCCGGACATCGCCATCACATGCACCTGTGTGCGTGTGGGTGTATTACGGGCCCACTGCGAAAGCATCAATCTCGAATTCACCGATTCAATCACACCCCATGAAGTGCGAGAGCTCCTGAGAGCTGCACCGGGTGTGGGAATCATCGATGATCCCGTGGCCAATCGACATCCCATGCCCATTGACGCGACAGGCAAAGATGACATCTACGTGGGACACATTCGTCAGGATGAATCCATCCCGGAAAACCGAGGTATCAACCTCTGGATTACAGGGGACCAAATCCGAAAAGGTGCCGCCCTGAACGCCATCCAAATCGCCGAAAAACTAGTTTAACCCCCTAATGATATACCCAAAGGGCCTCTGCCAAAGAGGCTCTTTTTTCATTCTTAAAACTTAACACCTAACACCTAACACTTAAAACTGAAAACTGAAAACTGAATACTGCCCCCATGCACGTCATGCACAAAAGAAAAATCAAGCTCACCATTGCCTACGACGGCACAGAATACCATGGCTGGCAAGTTCAACCAGGATTCAAAACGGTTCAGCAAACCCTGTGTGAAGCAGCCACCAGTCTGGTAGGACACAAAGTGCATGTACACGGGGCCAGTCGTACGGATGCCGGGGTCCATGCCAAGGGGCAAGCGGGCCTGATTGAAGTAGCCACCCCCATCCCCACTGAAAACTTTCCACGTGCCCTCACTGACCGCCTGCCCTCAGATATCGCGGTATTGGATGCCTGTGATGTGGGCAAACCATTTGACCTCATCGGAGAGGTCACTCGCAAGCTCTACAGATATACCCTCTGCGTGACAAAACCCCGACCGGTTATGAACATTCGCTACTGCTGGCATGCGCCAGGTGACATTCAAGTGGCAGCCATGCACACAGCCGCCCAGGCCCTGGTCGGCACCCATGATTTTAAATCCTTTGCCTCTGCCGCAGACAAACGACAGAGTTCAGTGCGCACCCTCTTTCGCTGTGATGTGACAGAACGTCACGAATCCCCCCACCACTGGGTCACCGTGAATATTGAAGGGAACGGCTTTCTCTATAACATGGTGCGCAATATTGTAGGCACACTCGTGAACATAGGCCACGGCCGCTGGACACCAGACCAAATGACAGACATTCGAGACGCCAAAGACCGAACAGCCGCCGGCATACTTGCCCCTGCCAGCGGATTGTGTTTAGAATGGATACGCTACAAAAGGGATGAGGGATGAAACCTGAAACCTGAGAACCTAACACCTAACACTTAACACTTAACACCTAAAACTTAAAACTTAAAACTTAAAACTTAAAACTTAAAACTGCTTATGCGAATTATCCACATCATTACCAGATTGATCCTGGGCGGAGCTCAGGAAAACACGTTGATCACCTGTCGACTGTTGGCCGCGCGTGGGCATGAGGTCATTTTGATCACAGGACCAGCGTTGGGGCCGGAGGGTGAGCTGTTTACCCATACTGTGGGCCAGGGATACAAGACCTATGTGATTCATGAAATGCGACGAGAAATTGCCCCTTTAAAAGACTATATCACCTATGTCAAGCTTCGGAGTCTGATGCAGGGAATCCGGCCTGATATCGTCCATACGCACTCGGCCAAGGCCGGTATCCTGGGACGTAAGGCCGCCTACAGCCTGGGTCGACGTAAACGCCCCAAAATAATTCATGGTGTACACGGTCTGTCATTTCATAAATATCAAAATGCTGGCCTCAACAAACTCTACATTGGCTTGGAACGTAGGGCCGCCAAATGGACGGATCACTTTGTCACGGTGGCCGATGCCATGACCACCCAATCCAAAGCAGTGGGTATAGGCGTGAATAAACCCTACACCACGGCCTACTCCGCCATAGACGAAGACACCTTCTTGCGAGATATTCCTGACCAGGAAAAACAGGCCTTTCGCAAGGAACACAAGATCCCAAACGATGCTGTGGTGCTGGTGACAGTGGCACGGCTTTTTATGCTCAAGGGACACGACACTATTATTGAGTCGGCCAAGACGCTCGCCAGGCAGTACCCCAAGGCAATCTGGCTCTTTGTGGGCAATGGCAAACTGGCGAGATATTACTGGAAGCAAATCGAAGAAGCCGGTCTGAGTAATCAATTCCGATTTACAGGTCTGCTGCAACCCGACCAAATCCCGTTGGCTATTCAGGCATCGGACATACTGGTACACTGCTCACTGCGTGAAGGGCTGGCTCGAACGCTGCCCCAGGCCATGTTGTGCAGCCGCCCTGCCATTTCGTTTGATGTGGATGGCGCCAGAGAAGTGGTCAATGACCAGACCGGACGATTGATCGAGCCCAAAAATCTTGACCAACTCATTCAAGCCTGCGCTGAATTGATCAAAGACAAAACACTAAGAGACCGCCTCGGGAAAAATGGCTTGGCCCTGGTCAAAGAAAAATTCGCCCCGAACACCATGGTAGACACCATAGAGCAGGTCTATAAAAAGCTAACAGCTGAACGCTGACGGCTGACAGCTTGTTCATCAAGAACTGGGCGCAGCCCCACTCCAATCCCCCCCAGCTGCCAGATACAACTGCACCCTGGCAAGCCAAAGTTGGCCCTGAGTTCGGACCAGTTGCATTTGAGATAGACGTTTGGCACGATCAGCTTCGAGGACTGTGAGTATGGATTCTGCCCCCTGAAGATAACGCTGATTTGCCAAAGCTTGCGTCTCCTCGGCAAGTTGAGCAGAGTCCTGGTAATGCCCAATTCGTTGGCGAACGTACTGTTCTGACGCCAAAGCATCTTCCACTTCCTGAAAGGCTTGAAGTACCTTGCCCGCAAACTGCTGAGCCGCCTGCTCTGCGGCAGCGCGAGCAGCTTTGACGCCCGCTCGCAGACGCCCCCCGTTGAACAGGGGGCCTGTCACATTCAACCCCAATCCATACACACGGTTATTGATGTCATAGGCTTCATAAAACTGGTCACCCACCAGAGCCCCTGAAGCAGTGACCACCAGATCCGGATATAACTGGGCAATGCTCACCCCCACGCGTTCAGTCGCAGCAGCCACACGGACCTCTGCAGCACGCACATCCGGCCTGCGATCCAAGAGCTGTGCCGGGATACCCACAGGCGAACTGACTAACGACGGTGTGTCAGCCAAAAGAATGACGTTGTCCAACGGACTCGATGGGGCCTTGCCACAAAGCACATTGATGGCGTGGGTCAGCAGGGTCCACTGCTGGCTGATCACTGTTTTTGTGGCCCTGGCATCAGCCAGGTTTTGCTTGGCAAAATACACATCCAACGGGCTGGTCACCCCCCCTTCGTACCGTTGCTGCGTGATTTCAAGGGTACGCTCCCAGCTGCTAATGGTGGCGTTACTGATTTCCAAGAGACGCAACTGTGTCACCATATCAATGCGCGTCCCCACAACCTGGGCCACGATGGCATGCATCAAGGCCTCGCAATCCGCTTCACTGGCCAGCATGTCCTTGATGGCCGCTCGATGCGATCGTTTTAAGGCCCCAAAAATATCGAGCATGTAAGATAGGTTAAACCCTTGAGAATAGCTCTCAGAAAGAAATACAATACGTCCTCCCAAGGGGCCAAAGCTAAACGATTGACGCATGCGATCACGTGAACCGCCATAGGTGACTTCAGGAAAACGTATGCCATGAGCCTGCTGCACCAGGGCTCGGGTTTGATCTATCGTTGACAAGGCCACCAGAATATCGGTGTTGGCCATCAGGGCCTGGTCCACCAGGTCGTCCAGCACAGGATCATTGAATTGAGTCCACCAAGGGCCTACAGTCTCGGGTTGGTTGGCATCATCCCAATCCGCAGGCAACCAGGCAAATCGATCGACTTCAGTGACCACCGTATCAGGACGCTCATAGTCTGGCCCCACCATGCAGCCGGTCAGGCAGGTGATCACGCACAAAAAAGTTAGTCGTATTGTCCATAGAAATCTTTGAACCATGGAGCCTCCCTTATTCATCCAACAATGTCATATACTAGTTTAAAACAGGGATATAAAGGGATCAAGAGGAGATTTTGGGAAATGCCACTTTTCTAGCGTGACTCAGGTACGGGCTGTAATGCCACGACACGTATTTTGTCCTGGGCATCATCCACGCCACTTCTATCCAACACAGCAAGCGCACGCTTCTGGGGACCATTGACACCCATGCGAACCAGGATATACGCAGTGAACACATCACTTCGCACAGTGGCCAAATCAGCCAATCGCGTGAAAATCTGGTCGCGCTGCTCAAGGTTTAAAAGGCCACCACTGTCCAACCCCAGTGCCAGCATATCTTGAACCTGCATGAGATCCCCCACACTCTGATAGACATGATTGGGGTCTTGCTCTCGATACAGGACAATTGATTGGGCCGGAGTCCTGTTGGGATCAGGCACCAGATCAAAGCCTGGGAGGCCCTGCAGCACCACCCACGGGGCCGTGTTGATATTAATCCGCCCCTTGACTCGTGTTTCATGGGTCAAGCCGTAGTTCTCTGGAGTCAACAGGGTTAAATACTGAAACAGGTTTGCATGATGTTCATTCGTTAAATTGACAAACACATGTTCTACACCCAAATTAGGATCTGTCAGTTGTTGACCAATTGTCGCAAACGGGACATTCGGCTCAGAGGCCGGCCCCACACGCAATAATCGCCCAATCTGCCCGATGTTCTTTAAGGTCGACCGGTTGAGCGATCCGTCCCACTCGTCCATTGGATCAAGCACTGTAAATAAGGATCGACCTTCCGCAGTCACGCCCTCATTGAAGCTGTCCCTCGTCGGAGTGGTTGAATAGTGTGACACTTGATAGGCCACCTGCCAACCACGGGTATCTCTGGCCATGCAATGCCAGACATCGGGTGTGGGTTCATTGGGATCAGAGAAAGTGTCATTGGTATCGTACCAGGAGGCCCCCTCAAACCTATCCAGGCACAGATTGACATCATGTATTTGATGGACCAGATAGATGTCGTGGTAGGCAGTGACAACACCCTCATTGACCACGACCGGCATGTTTTCTGAATCTAAGGGGTTGGCGTTATCGCCAAGGGTCACGGTATACAGACTATTGCTATCAATGCCAGTATTGGCGGGTAGATCAATTTGATGGATCACCTGATCATTGGCTGAATCGTACACAAGCAGCGACACATTGTCCAACACAAGATCTGAAAGTGAAGGATTATACAATTCAATGTCAACCTCCGCTTTGTTGGGGTCGTTGGCGTCCACTAGATATGCGACTTCACTGATATAGGGATGAACCTCGAAGCCATAATAGGCATTAGGTATCGTGTTTGGCACGGCATTCCGCTCAACATCACTGAGATAAATCACACCGGGCTCAGTATCGGCATCCTGAAAATCATACAGATTAATGGCCATCTGAGCAGCCTGGCTCTTTTGGCGGTTGGGATCAACAGCTGGGGACAGGCCATTCTTGATGGCTTCGTACAATGCCTGCAATGATGAGGGCTGGTTCACATCAACCATGCTTAGACCCTCCGGATTGATCACGCGGTCCAGGTTCACAGTTGTGGTAATATGCCGGTAATCATAGGCGGCCGTATCATTGCTGTCATAGACGGCATGTTTAAACCAGTTGGACAACTCTGAATCTTGGGGTGTGTAGAATCCGGTATCATACAACTCGCCCCACCCCTTTTTGTCCTCATCTGTGACTTCAATGCGAGAGACAATGGATTTATTGTTGATGAGGTATCGGCTGCGCAATTCCAGCTCATCCTGAATATCAAAGGGATGATGATTGGGGTCCAGGGGACCAAAGTTCCACACCACATCTTCCAGATACGCTTGCGGGTTTACAGCTTTGGTGCGAGCGGCCTGCAATTGCACGTCATCCGTCTCTGAAAACAGGTCAACAATATTGATCTGCATCGGACTGGGTTGATCGAAATCTCCTGGGCTTGGCATGTCCTGGAATACCGTGTTCACATTGAACATACTGCCATGATCCACCACACGAACGGCTGCGTAGATTGGCTTGTTTCGAGAGCTCCCAAAACCCTCTAACTTGAACCAGTAGCTGTCCGCCAGTCCATCGCCATCGGCATCCGCCTTCTGGTCCGTGAGGATGACACCGGTATTCGGATCAACATCAACAATCACTTCGCGGTCTTGCACAAAGTCAATTTTAAACAACGTGCGGTGGCCCTGCAAACTGGTCACCTGAGGCCAATAATAATCATTACCGTCAGCGAACGGTTCTACACTGCTGAGCCACAGGTCATTGACATCATCAGCGTCGTAGTATTCCTGCCCTGCCACACCCGGCACATCCTGGACCAACTGCTCAGTCAATTCGTCCAAAACCGCATCCACAGCCATGTCCAGTTGTTTGCTCCGGCCAGTGGCCACAGAACCGATCTTGTCCAGACGAGTACTCATCACGAACAAAACACCCACAATGGCCAACAGACTGGTCAACACCACGGTCAGTAACAAAGCCGAGCCGCGTTGAGGTCTTTGATGTGAAACTATGTCAGAGCGATTAATCGTCATGGTTTAGCCTATCGATCCAGATATACGATATGTGTAAAGGTCCGACCCTTTGGAATCAAGCCTTTGGAATCATACAGCGTAAAGGTAAACTTCAAGGCCCGTCCCAGGCCGGGAATTTCATTAAAACGATCTTGAGACAAGATATCATCAAAATACTGACCGTCAAATTCTCCACCCAGTGACACAAAGGCATAGGGTCGATTGCCTGGATACAATAGCCTGGCTGTACTATCAGTATCAGAGGCATCTTTTAACGATACCAGCAACTCTGAACTACTGCCTGAGCCATCAAGGTTGGGGTCGTCATCCGGCACCCAACGTTTCCCTGTCAGAGGACTGCCCGGCGCTTCAAACCAGGCCTGTATTTTAAATGCTCCCACGCCCTCACTCAGGACACTGTGCGCGTGTTGTTGTGGTTCATTCACGTCATATTGGCTACCCCAATAGGACCGGTCTTCCAGCTGGGGTGTCTGCACCCTGATATTGGTAATCACAGACAAGGCATTGAACTTTGCCACATCATTCATGTCCAGCCATTGTTGAAGTGTTATTTTGTCGTATTCAAGAGTATTGTGCCACTGATACCAGGCTGCATCAGTCGCCTCATTCACATCGAATAGCGGTTCAAATTCAGGCAGTCTATCCTCTTGAGTTAAAATGTGTTGTGTTCTCTGAAGCACACGAACTGAAGGGGCGAGTTCCCGGGCGGTTTGCACCCTGCCAGAACCACTGCGTTTGGAGCCAAGCATATAGCTAACCCGTGCCACATTGCCGCGTACAACCTGATTGTTGTACAGGTTGTAGGATTGAAAATCACCTTTTGTAAAAAAGACAATTCTGTCCACACCCACATGCCGACCATAGTCAGGATTTGGCTGGCCATTGCTGGTGTCATTCGGATCCGTGGGCCAGGCAATATAAATCTCACCCTCTTTGCACAGTCCTCGAAAATCCGCATTCAACTGATCCGTAATAGATCGAAACTTCTGCATGATTTCTGCATTGGCCTGGGCCATACTGTGGGACTCTATGCCCACGCGAAAGACCGTGCCAGCCATGGCCACGACCACAACCAACAGAGCCGAAGCCACCAAAACCTCAATCAGTGTAAATGCCTTGTTTTTGCGTAAGTTGTTCAAAACCTGATCTTCCTTTGAAATACGCCAATGCAAGGATTGCGTCCATTACTGGGTTCGACATACCAAACACTTTCAGGATCAATGGCCAATTCTGGCCATAGAACCACGGCCTCACTACCACGCTCCACAAAAGCCCTTAGCATGCCACCTGTCGTGCCATCAATCACTGTCATACCATCCATAATATTAGGATCATTCAGTACATTGGTTGACATCTGTGGCACGGTTTGCACTGACGTTTCTTCGCGCATCACAAACACAGTCACGTCCGCCCTACCAGTACCATGTGTCCGTCCAATGGCTGTCCAGTGATACTGCTTCAATGTTTGGTCATTCACAGAAGGATAACGATAGTCCCAATCATTGGCATCTATGAGTGTCAGCAAGCCAAACGTGTCATCAGCAGGAAGCGTACCAATCCCCTGCAATGCGATCTTGATAAATGCCTCTTCGGCCACCACAGGGGCAATGGACTGCTCTGTAGAAACCCTGGAAAAATGCACGCCCAGCATAAAGGTGCCCCCGACAAACAACATGCCTATGGCCAATATCGCAATGGCAAATACCACCTCTGTCAGAGAAAATCCGGATTGTCTGTGTTTTTTTGTCATAAGCTTACGGCTTTGCTGGTGTCAAAGCACCTGTGTAACGATTTCCGTACCGTCTTTGCAGTGTGTGCAAATATCCAGTCCAGGCCTGACCTTGATTGTACGCATTGATAAAAGGCTCTGTCTTAAAAATCACAAAACTCAGACGACTTGCTTCAGGACCCAAACCTCTGATATCCGTGGCACTCTCAGACACACTGCCTTCAAAATAATCATCCTGCAAGAATTGAGCGTTGCCCATGTTGACCTGCTCAAAGGTGTTAAACACATCATCAGGACTCGAGCTGTCGCCGTCCAACTTGCCTGAATTATTGCGAACTCGTACGCCATGGACAACCAAGTGCCCCTGTGGGGAAAAAATCACTGAAAATGTGGTGACATCCCTCAATTCGGACAGGTCATTGAGCAGCTCATCCGAGTCGTTGGGATCTTCATCAAGAGTCTGAGTGGGAGATGTTTCAGGTGACATGGGTTTACGTTCACCCGGATCGGCCACATTCAAATCCATCACACCCACAGAATCCGGCAGCTTGACCGGCTTAAGACCCTGCACCGCTTTGAAGCCACTCTGTATCCCCGTGCTCACGGAGTCACGTTCAATGAGAATCATGTATTGGGATGCCGCCAAAGGATCATTGCGGAACCTCTTCTGAAAACGTACGCCCACATACCGCTGACCCTGAATCGCTTTGGATCGTGCTGTGGTCAACATGGAATTAATCATACGTTCCACAGAGCCCCCAGACTCAAAGGCATTGTTCAAGGCACGAAATGCGGGGAGTCCCACTGCGGTGAGCAATGTGATGATGGTAGCCACAACCAGCAGCTCTATGAGTGTCACGCCCTGTTGTCTTTTCTTTTGAATCATAAATAAAGGATCTCTAGCGATTCGTTACATCATCAGACAAATCATTGGGATCGTTTAAGGCCTTGTTAGGACCGTATGATCTCAACACGGGAAATGCCATATCAGCATGCCAGACATACTCGACTGGCTGATCCCATACATCGTAGATCTCGGGCCAGCGATTGGCCTTTTCATCATCAGTTGCATCGGAAGACCGGTACAAATCTTTCAGAAGACTGCGGGATAACCGTTCCGCGACAAATCTGGATTCTGGCACGGCCAGCAACTGCTGCCACATCGATTGGGTTCTGGCTTGAAACAAAAGCAGTTCTTCAAGATCATCATCAATGACAACCTCTGGGAAGACGCCTTTGACCTCGTAATATTCCTGCAAAGCGCTGTCCAGGATGGCAAAGGCCTCTTTCTGCCGCTGCACGCGGCCCTGCGTTTCAAGGCCAAAGCCCATCTTCCAGATCACGCCCGACAAGACCACGATCACAGCCACAGCCACCATGATCTCAATCAGCGTAAAACCCGGATTGTGCCTCTTATGCAGCATAGTACTCCTGTGTGTCAAAACCGACGCGTTTTGCGCTAGTTGCCAAAATTGCGAATGTCGTCTTCAGTGCCATACAGCCCATCCTCACCTGCGGAAATCAGAAGATAGGTATCCGAATTGTAGGGCCATGGGTAGGTGCTTACCTTGGTGTCCTGAGCATAGCCATAGGCTGTCGTGGTATTGCCCGCCCCAATGCCATAAAAGAAAGCCGGAATGGACATCGTACCATCGCCTCCATTGAGAGGGTCATTTATTCTACCTGGCTTATCGGCTCTTTCTTGGGTCGCTCTCAAATCTACGAGCTCAGCGTTGTCAGTCACATTGTAGATACTGGCCGTCAAATCAGACCCATCTACCATCCTGAATACCTTATTGGAGGGGTCAGCACGATAATACAGAATGGGTGCACCCGCCTTCTGAATATCTCCATTGCCTTGCCGGACAGTGGTCTTTTTGTAGACATCACAAAGCACCTGTGCCAGAGGAGAAAGAAGACCTGTGTTCCGGTACAATCCACCCACAGGATTGAGTAAATTGGTACGATCCTCACCCAAACGAAAGGCATTCGCTGATTCCAGTTCCAGGTAGCGTCCCTTGCGATTATTGAGAGAACCACCCGCTAAACCATTGGGATCAGACCCAACCGTATAATAATCCAAGTGATTCTGAGTCAAGCCATCAACCACAGAGCTGCCCAGATTCACGGCCGGATTAAATCCCAAGAGATCCAATCCCAGCATGGCTTCAGCCAGCTTTTGGGCACCACCATACCCATTGGTGGAATTGGACGCCGGATAAAAGCCAAAGTCGCTTTTAAATGCTTCCAAACCCAGGTTAATCGCTGAGAACTGAACCCGTTGCGCAGCCTTTTTGGCGTGACGCCTGACCATGGATGTGGCAGGAAGGAGTAAGCCAATCAATATTGCGATAATCGCCACAACCGTGATTAATTCAATTAAAGTTAAACCATGCGCTTTACGTTTCACTGTGAACCTCTTTTCATTATCCACTACGGTCTTTGTATCAATAAGAACCTGACACACCAACAATCCGTCATAAACCAATGGATGTCTATCCCACTATAAATCACGCCCTATTTCTTCTTAAAGTTTGTGACATCATCGGCCGTACCATACTCACCATCAAATCCAGCAGACATCAGGATGAAGGTATCAGCTCTATAGGGTCTTTTGCTCAGACCAAGATTCACAGTGGCTGTGCTTGTAATAGAAATCTGCTTGTTCTCTGTTTCTTCGTAAAACTTTTGAATACCTGATTGTGAAACACTCAGAACATGCTGCTTTTGGGTTGAGTCGACTGTTTCCCAGGGCTTACCCATCTGAACAATATCGTCATTGTCATAGACATTATAGATAAAGCCATTGTTGCTGAGTCTATCCGGTTGAACCGGCGCGTTCACATCATGATAGCTGCCTGAGGGATCAGCCTTATAGTAAAGGATGGGCATGCCAATCTTGGTGCCTCCAGTGGGCCCTAGATTGTCAACACGTTTGTAGACATCGCATAAAACAAACATTTCAGACGCTAGAGTTCCTGCAAAAGCACTGCCGGACAAATCTGCTGGGCTATAAATACTACTGAGCCTAAAGGCATTGGCATTGTCTTCCGGAAGGTTCGTCCCACGTCGTTGTTTAAGGTTCTCCTGGAGGTTAGGCACGCCGGGTTCATAGATCTTTGTGGGTGTTGCTCGGCCATCAGTACCATCTAGTCTGAAGCGAGAACCAGGGTGGAATCCCATGAGATCCTGCCCCATCATGGCTTCGCTGAGCTTCATGGCACCGCTATAAGCACTTCCCATGATGTCCTGCCCTTTTGAATCCGGGTAATTATCAGATTCATCAAAATTCAGAAAGAGTGACAGGGCCGTATCAATGCTATGCAATTGAGCCTGTTGGCTTACATCCTGAGCATACCGTCTGACCTTATTCAAGGCCGGCACGAGCAATCCGATTAGGACCACAATAATACTCATCACTGTGAGTAGCTCGATGATTGTAAAACCTCTTGTCTTGTTTTGTGTTGTTTTCATGTCTTACTCCTTGCTAGTTACACCCTATGCACAATATTGATTAAAAACTTGGCTACTATTTTTATTAACCTGCTGAACTCAAACTCGTAATAACCCCAATCATCGGAAGGAACACGGCCAGTACAATAAGCATCACGAGCCCCCCCAATAAAATCATCATGATTGGCTCAAGCATGGACATCAGTGATCCCACAAGCACATCAACCTGCTCATCGTAATTGTCGGCTATCTTCAAAAGCATCTTGTCCAGATCACCTGTTTCTTCACCCACAGCCACCATATTGGCGATCAAACCGTCCACGACCCTGGCTTGATACAAAGGTGCTGCAAACGTGTCGCCCTGGCGAATTGAGTTGTGAATATCAGCAAGCATCTTGGCAAATACTTCATTTCCTGCGGTCTCACGTGTCACTGTAAGGGCATCCAGAATTGGTACACCTGCACTAATCAGCGTACCCAAGGTTCGGGTCCATTTTGTCACAGAGGTCTTACCGACCAATTGCCCTATAACCGGCAATCTCAAATTAATGGAATCCAGGACATAACGTCCTGGCTGAAAACGCCGGATAAACCTGACTATGGCAATGCAGACAAAGGGGATGCCTATAATGAAGGCCCATCCATATTCCTCTGCAATCCAGGCGCTGAGACCAAGCACTGTGGTCGTAATCGGATTCATCGTAGCGTCTCCCGACATCTCCTGTAGCGTGACTTGAAACTGAGGAATCACATATTTCATCAGGGCCAGCAAAATGCCAAAAGCAGCACAAAGGACAACAATTGGGTACACCATGGCACTCTTAACACGCGCCTGAAGCTTCATGGCCTTTTCTTTAAAGTCGGCAATACGTGCCAAAATCAAATCCAGCACACCACCGGTTTCACCAGCAGCCACCATATTCACGAACAAGCGGTCAAACGTTCTGGGGTACTTACCAAAAGCTTCAGAAAGCGTAGACCCACCTTCAATGTCATCGGAGACATATCCAATAATACGTTGAAAAGCTTTGTTCTTTTGTTGCTCTTCTAAAATACGAAGTGATCTTAAAATCGGCAACCCCGCATCCTGCAATGTAGAAAGCTGACGCGCGAATTCGGTGGTCAACTTGCCTTTGACTTTGGCATTGGCACCACGCCTGGCCTTTGGCCTTGCTCCCGCCGTTCTTGTCGCTGCCTTTGCAGGAGACTGGGACTTGACCTTCGTTGGAAAATATCCCAAATTCCTTATGCGACTGATAGCTTCCTTTTCGCTTAGAGCTTCGATCTCATCCTTGACCTCAACACCCTGGGAATCCAAAGCTATATATTCAAAAAGCGGCATAGTAACACCTCACAATAAGTAAGACCATTTCTTATTAGTCTCTAAAACAAAACGACACTAGCTTTCCTCTGTAAGGGTCTCCCTGACCACCTCATCAATCGTTGTAATACCATCATAAACGGCCGTCAGACCGTTTTCTCGCAACAGCACCATACCCTTCTTTTTGGCTGCTGAACGAAGAATATTGGTTGAAGCCTTATTCATAATCATCTGACGGATTTCATCATCAAACGTCATGATTTCATATAAACCAATTCGGCCTTTATAGCCGGTGTTATTACATTTATTGCAGCCCTTGCCACAGAAAAACTGCTTGCCCTTGATATCATCACGTGTCAGTCGCAAGTCAAATAATTGCTCCTCCGTGGGCTCATAAGGTGCTTTGCAATTAAGACAAATTTTCCTGACCAACCGCTGGGCCACAACCCCTTCGATGGTCGCAGTGATGAGAAACGGCTCAACACCCAGGTCCAATAAACGAGCCACAGAGCTGGGCGCATCGTTGGTATGCAATGTGGTCAACACCAGGTGACCTGTCAGGGACGCCTGAGCTGCAATCTGAGCAGTCTCAAGATCACGAATTTCACCCACAAGTACAATATCCGGGTCCTGACGCAAAATTGAACGCAAACATGCGGCAAATGTAAGACCTACTTCTGCGCGAATTTGCACCTGGATCGCCCCGTCCAAATCATATTCAACAGGGTCTTCGGTGGTAATAATCTTGGTCGCGACATCATTGAGTTCATTGACGGCTGCATAGAGGGTGGTTGTTTTTCCGCAACCGGTCGGACCAGTCACAATCACAATGCCATTAGGTCTTCTGATCAACTGCTCATACATGGCCAGATCATGAGCAGAAAAGCCGAGCTTGCTCATGTCAAAGCTTATCTGAGATCGGTCCAAAATACGTAACACAACGCTCTCACCAAACATGGTGGGCAGTACACTCACACGTAAATCCACTGGCTTGCCATGCACCGTTAATGAAATACGACCATCCTGAGGCAACCGACGCTCCGCAATGTCCAGCTCCGCCATAACCTTTATACGGGAGCTCAAGGCTGCTGCAATATGCTTTGGCGGGGGAATCATCTCATACAGCACACCATCAATACGATAGCGCATTTTGTATTCATCTTCAAAGGGTTCAAAGTGAATATCGGACGCTTTATCCCGAATGGCCTGGAGCAACACCAGGTTTAAGAGTTTACGCACAGGATTGGATTCGGCCAATCCCTTGAGATCATCCAGGTCAATACTCTGATTTCGACCGTCAAATTCCGACAAAAAGTTGTCGCCCTGAATTTCATCAATCAGGTCGTTAATACTCTCGTCATCGTCGGATGATTCAGAGCCGGAGGATGAGGATGACGTGGCATAGTAAGTTTCCAAAGCTCCTTCCAGAGCCTCCTTATCAGTCACCTTGGCACGGACTTTAAAACCCATCAGAGTGCTTAAGTCATCCGTGGCCCGGAAGTTTTCCGGATCATCCAATGCCACCACCAATTCATTGGCATCCACATCAAACTCAATAGGCACGATTCTGTACCCAGTCGCCATTTGTGCCGGTATCTTTTCAATAACTTCGGAGGGAATTGTCACATCCTTTATGTTGGTGTACTCCATGCCCTTCTGAGCGGCCAATGCCCTCTGAAGCTGCTCCACGTCGATCAAACCCCGATCGATCATGATTTCGCCTATTTTGACGCCTCCCCCTTTTTGCTTCTGTATCTTCAAGCATTCATGCACCTTGTCCCTGCTCAGAGCACCGATCTTAATCAGGATTCGACCCACAGGCCTGCCTCGCAATTGCTCAACGGGCGGAAGTTTACTAGTTGGTGCTGTCTTTGCCATTTTCATTTACCTTTATCACTAATACCTGGATCACTGCTTCATAGTAACACACTAAAGTCTGTTTATAACGGTTTTTATGAATAAGACACATGGTCATCGAGACAATGAAAGCTGTAGCAAACACGGAATCAACTCAAAACAACCATTGAAAAGAGTCCTTCCTCGGCAGCTACTCCCCATGTGATTAAGGTCAGAAACCATCCCAGAATCTCCCTCGCGCCAACCATTACCACGATATATCAAGACCTCAAAATTGGTCCCATTTCATCAAATTCCTTCTCAGCAGCAGACTTGGCACCCTTCTTTTTGCCACCGCCTCTTAACGCTGCAATCTTGGCCCGAGCCTTGTCCTGCAAAGCACCAGGTTGCCTGCCCTTGTCCAGCATCTCCTCCAGAGTAATGCGCCCACCTTCATACAGATTCCAGAGATGTTCATCCAGCAATTGCATACCCAGCTTCTTACCTGTCTGAATACTGGAATCAATACGATAAGTCTTGTTTTCACGAATCAAGTTGGCAATAGCCGGCGTAACCACCATAAATTCATACGCAGCAACACGACCCTTGCCTGTGGCCAGAGGACACAAGGCTTGAGCCAACACGGCAATCATATTACCGGCCAACTGAATACGAATCTGTTCCTGCTGATTCGTCGGGAACACATCAATAATACGACTGATGGTACCTGATGCACTGGTCGTATGGAGCGTACTGAACACCAAGTGGCCAGTTTCAGCAGCACGGACGGCCGCTTCAATGGTTTCAAGGTCACGCAATTCACCCACCAGAATGACGTCCGGGTCTTGACGCAGCACCCTTCTCAACGCTTCAGCGAAGCTGGGCACATCAATACCCACTTCTCGCTGATTAATAATACTCTTTTTATGACTGTGGTAATATTCAATGGGGTCTTCAACCGTAATAATATGCCGGTCCATGGACTCGTTAATATAGTTCACCATAGAAGCCAATGTCGTGGTTTTACCACTACCCGTCGGCCCGGTCACAAGAAACAGGCCTCTTGGACGACGGCACAACGCACCGGCCAATTTGGGCAAACCAATCTGCTCAAAAGTCAGCAGGGTATTGGGGATCAAACGCAGAACCATGCCTACAAACCCCTTCTGCTTCATCACGGCCACACGAAAACGAGCAGCCTCGCCAAAGGCAAAACCAAAGTCTGTTCCGCCCTCTTCCTGGAGTTCCTGCTGATTACGCTCGGGCGTAATACTCTTCATCAGCCCCACTGCATCTTCCGCTTCAAGAACCTTTGTTTCCAATGAACGTAAACGACCATGAACACGGAACACAGGGGGTTTCCCCACGGTAATATGAATATCCGATGCGTCTTGCTCGACACATGCCTGAAGCAGTCGATCCATATTGACTGTTGCCATTTAAAACTCCTCAACAAAAAAAATCTAGTCTTCAACAACACCTTCGGACTGGGCAATTCGTGCCACCTCTTCAGGTGTGGTCACACCGCCGAAAATCTTAAGTTTCCCGTCTTCCATCAGGGTTCTCATACCGTTGGCCACAGCGGCGTGTCTAAGTTCAGTGGCGGTGGCTTCTCTAAAAGCCAATTCACGCATTTTGGTATTCATTTCAAACATTTCAAAAATACCCTGACGTCCCTTATAGCCAGTGCCTGAACACTTGCTACACCCCTTGCCCTTGTAGAATTTATTATTTTTAATCTCTTCAGGGGAAAACTTCAGGATTTTCAGGGAATGAGCATCAGGGTTGGGATCCTCGGCCTTGCAGTTCTTGCAGATCACACGAATCAGACGCTGAGCCAGAATCGCCTGAATGGAACTTGCCACAAGGAAGGGCTTGACACCCATATCAATCAATCGTGTAATCGCGCTACACGCGTCATTCGTATGAAGCGTGCTAAACACAAGGTGACCGGTGAGAGCTGCCTGAATCGCAATATCCGCCACTTCACCGTCACGAATTTCACCGACAAGAATAATATTCGGTGCCTGGCGAAGCATTGCCCTGAGAATCTTGTCAAAGGTCAGGCCAATATCTGCTCTAACCTGGCACTGATTCATACCGGCGAAGTTGTATTCCACAGGGTCTTCCGCAGTAAGAATCTTTTTGTCGGGCCTGTTCAGCGTCTGAAGCGCGGCATATAGGGTGGTTGTTTTTCCACTACCTGTAGGACCGGTTACCAGAAAGATACCATTGGGACGCTTAATAATACGTTCAAACATCTCATTGTTGTCGTGTGCAAAACCCAAGGCCTCAATACCAATATTGACCGCGTCAGGCCGCAAAATACGCAAAACCACACTCTCGCCATGGTTGGCGGGCAAGGCTGAAACACGGAAATCAATGTCCGCATCCCCAATTCGGCGTTTAATACGACCGTCCTGAGGAATGCGCTTTTCTGCAATGTCCATACCGGACAGAATTTTGAAGCGAGTCATCAATGCCGCTTGCATATTCTTGGGGATGTTGTCTTTCTCCACACAAACACCATCCACACGATAGCGAACACGCACACGGTCAGACATCGGCTCAATGTGAATATCGGAGGCCCGCAAATAATAGGCATTGTCGATCACCAGGTTCACAAGACGCACCACAGGGCCGTCATCGTCTGCATCGGCACTGCTTGCCTTGAGAATTTCAGCCTGAAAATCACCTATTTGCTGAAGTTCGGCTGCTGTGGCATCAATACTGTGTTTGAGCTGATCGTCATCTTCCTGAGTCTCTTCTTCGACTTCTTCCTCAAGAAAAGTCTGAATTTTGCTGGGGCTGGCCACATAACATTCCAGTTCAGCCCCTGCCTGCATACGGACCGTATCCATCATCTCAAGATCCATGGGATCGCTGATGGCCAACTTCAATGTACCATTTTCCCGTTTTAACGGCAAAATACCATATCGTCGGATCAGCTCCCCTGGAATAAGACTGACCGCCTCCGGGGGAATCGAAATATTGTCAAGATTGACGTACTTCAACCCAAACTGCTTTGCAATGGCTTTGTGGAGAACATCTTCATCCACCAGCCCCTTTTCAAGCAGAATCTCCCCCAGACGCTTATTAGTCGTCTTAGTTGCCTTTATTGCCTCTATAAGGGCGGCTTTTTCAACCTTGCCAGCCTTATACAGTATTTCACCCAAATGTCTGCGTTTTTTAGCCATAGAATCCCCAAGCTGACGCCAAGCTCCTGTTCTGAGGTATTATAGCAGAACTGGCAAAATGAGTCAAAGATTGAGCCCTTTCCAGAATTGGTGCAAAGCAGACTGCGCTGCACGCAACCGAATTGAACCTCTATCCCGTGTAAAAATGTATTTCTTCACATCACACCCATGTTCTGATGCAGTCCCGATAAAAACCAAGCCCACCGGCTTAGATTCAGTACCACCTGTTGGACCGGCAATGCCTGTCACACTAATGGCGTGTTGAGCTCCGGACCGTTCCAATGCGCCCAGTGCCATGGCCTCAGCAGCAGGCTCGCTCACAGCGCCAAAACGGTCTAATATTTTTTTTGAAACGCCTAGCTGTTTCATCTTCGATTCGTTGCAGTATGTGACCCAACCTTGCTTAAAAAAGCTGCTGGACCCGGGCACATCAGTGATCATCTTGGCCACCAATCCACCAGTGCATGATTCCGCCACAGCCAACGTACCCTGGGATTGACGCAAGAACCTACCAATAACGTGGGCAAATGTATCATCTGACTCACCATACACCAGGTCGCCAAGTGTTTTACGTATGTATGACTCATCCTGTTCTACCAGGGCCTGGGCCTCTTGAAGCGTTGCCTCAGAGCCGATCACATGCAGGGTAATCACACCAAAATCAACCGTGCAGTTGATCAAAGGATTTCGCCCGCGTCTCATTTTACTCCCCAGCATTGAGACCAGGGTGGACTCTCCAACACCAAAGCATTTCAATTTTTTCACCACGATTTTATGCCCTGAAAGTGCCAAAATCTCAGGTCGAATCACGGCCTGGAACATGGCTTTCATTTCTTTAGGCACACCTGGCACGACATACACAGGCACCCCTTCGCATGTCGCCTTAATACCTGGCGCGGTCCCCATTTTGTTGGGCAGGACTTCACATCCAACTGGGACGTGCGCCTGAATCTCATTGCGTTGAGGCATGGGATAACCTCTGGTATCGAAGAATTGCCTGAGCTGAACCAGCAAATCTTCATGCAATTCAAGCGATACTCCCAGAAATTTGGCCAAGGCCTGACGCGTTATATCGTCATCTGTAGGACCAAGCCCACCTGTCACCAGGACCATATCGCAGGATTGAGTCGC
Source organism: uncultured Pirellulales bacterium (assembly GCA_964494325.1). Lineage (GTDB taxonomy): Bacteria > Planctomycetota > Phycisphaerae > Sedimentisphaerales > Anaerobacaceae > JAIPFM01. The sequence goes on along the minus strand of CAZBTJ010000049.1, from coordinate 3,229 downwards.
CAGAGTCAAAGCCTCTGCAATGGCATCAAGCTCGTCAGGCACCGTCCAATGGCGTGTGACGCATGCATCCACAGAAAGCAGCTCCCGACCAAGATACGCCGCGTTCGTGTCCACAGTATGACCACTCAACAACTCGTTACCTATAGAAATAATACCTGCTCTTTTGTTCATATCACATTCAATCAATGTCTTAATGACACCATCTCCATGTCTTGGCACCCAGTCAAAAACCCAACCGAACCGTGCCATTCATTTTGACGTTACCCATTAACACGTGTTATTTCTTTTATTCTGGCAGTTAGACATTAAACCTGAAATTCATGATGTCACCGTCTTGAACCACGTACTCCTTGCCTTCAAGACGAATCTTACCCACAGCCTTGAGTTCTTTTTCAGAACCATGCTCTTTCAATGCATCAAAACTAAAGGTTTCGGCTCGAATGAAACCTCGCTTTATGTCACTGTGAATTTTGCCGGCGGCATCATGGGCAATGGTACCTTTGCGAATAGGCCAGGCCCGCACTTCATCCGGACCGGAGGTCAAAAAACTAATCAGGCCCAAAGCAGAATAGCATTGATTGACAAAACGGCTTGCAGCCAATTCAGTCAAACCCAAGTCTGCCATAAACTCTGTCTTGTCCTCTGGGTCCAACTGGGACAACTCTTGCTCAAGTTTGGCACATATCCCCACCACCGGCACGGATGAATCCAACACACCAGACAAATCAGGCACCTCGTCAATGGCCCCTTCATCGGTATTTACGGCCACAAACATGGGCTTGAGCGTCAAAAACCCCAAAGACTTAATGATATCCAATTCCGCCTCAGTTTCAATGGCAGTACTGATGGGTTTTTCCGCTTCTATGGCCGCTTGAAGCTTATTTTGGAGAGCCAATTCCGCTTTGTCGCGAGCCTGTGTCTTGGTCGGCTTGCGCACCTGCTTTTCCAGCTTCTCAATCCGCGTGGTCACCAACTCCAGATCTGCCAACAACAATTCTGTCAGTAAATTGGACACATCCTGAGCGGGATTAGCATCCGCACCAAAGCCTTTTATAACCAGAACCAGCATATCAATAGTCCGAATTTTATTGATCAATCGACGAGCCGCAGCACGTCCGGAGTCATCCGCAAAATTGAACCCCGGCACATCCATACAGTCTACTGTGGAACGTGTCGTCTTTTTTGGGTTATGCAATTCTGTCAGCCAATCCAGCCGCTCATCCGGGACAGGGACCACAGCCTCTTCAATAGAGGTTGAGCCCACAGGCGGAATATTCCGACCACTCACGCTGGACAGCAAGGTACTCTTACCAGATTGCAACAAACCAATCAATGCCACTTTCATACAGCCATGATTCCTTTCTTGGCGTTGCCTTTGGCCAAACCAAGGCAAGCAAACTTCAACACTCTAACTATCATACACACATCCCCCCAAGGCATCATAAGCCACCACAGCAGGGAAATCACACCACTGAGTTGGACTTGATCACCTGCCTGTAGAGACTCCACCACAGAATCCTCAAGAGAGACGATTAATTGTTTCTGTCTACCCATGATCAAAACTCGAACAATTAAAAACCGTCAAACTACTGAGTTTACCTAAACCAGTTCGGCATGTGAAAGAAAAACATGGAATTTTAGAGACCTCGGACCGATAATTCTGCCACCCCCATCGAATTTTTCACGATTTAGTGTTCTTACAAATGCCCATCCTTCCTTTATAATAGAGCACTATGTCAAAATATCCCATTTTTATAGAACTAAAAAATAAGCGTGTGGTCATCGTTGGCGGTGGTCAGATTGCCTTTCGTAAGGCCCAGGCCCTATTGGACACTGAATGCAGACTTGTGGTTGTGACCAAGGAGGTCTGCGATGATCTGAAAAGCCTGTGCCAACAATCTAACTCGGAGCTCATTTTGGGCTTTTATCAGGCTGACACCCTGAACAAGGCCCTATTGGTGGTGGCCGCAACAAACCATAGATCGCTTAATGAGAAAATCTATCAAGACTGCCAAACGCGTCAGATTCTGTGCAATATCGTGGATCAGCCTGACCTGTGCGACTTTTATGTACCCGCCCTTGTCACACGCGGTTCACTGCAAATCGCTGTGAGCACCCAGGGTGTATCCCCGGCGTTTGCAGGCCATGTGCGTCAAACTCTTGAACAATTGTATACTGACAAACACGGCGAATTCCTTGAACTCCTTGGCTGGGCTCGCGAGCAAACTCTCACGGTGCTGACTGATCCAAATCAGAAAAAGGCCGTATCTAGATGGCTTGCAGGAGACACCTCCTTCGAGATCTTTAGTAAACAAGGCGAAGTGGCATGGCGAATCTTGGCTGCGAAAGAAATAACCGAGGCAAAAACCCCAGAAAGTTAAACACTTGACGATGTCACATACATATATATGTAGTATTTTGTATTTAGCATTGGCGTGGAACTTTGTTTTGGCATTGGCTTGAATAAGAAAATTAAAAATCTGAATGATTGCTTTTGTTTGCTGTTTGCAATGCATTTGCTGTGTGTATTCAGTTTCATCGACTTCTTGCATGAGGATGATTGCCAGAGTCAAGACACCACGACTCCAAGTCATGACGCGGAATGTCCGGCCTGCCATTTCAAACTGGGAGCCCAAGCCGAGCAACCTAACATGAGTGTCACCCTCGAATCGGCCGTGCGTTTTCATGAACCGATTCTCTTTGAAACGTACTCATTTCTGGGCATCAGTCCCAGACACAGAATCTATTTGCATGCCCCTCCCGCAGCCTAATCCCCCCACTTCAAATGCAATAACTCTATCATGCCAGGCTAGACAAATCGATTACGATGACAAGCACCGGTCACAAGCGACCTGAACACGAGCACGAAACGAAACCATTCAACAAGGTCGTACACCTTCTCACCTTCTCACCTAACATCACAACCCCAGGCTTCTGATAAACTCACGGTTCGAGGCGGCACTTTGTTTGGGTTGGCCCATGCCTGGGAGCACATCCTGCTCCACGACGATCCACCCGTCGTACTGCTTCTCTTTTGAGGATGCGGGCGATTTCCGTGAAATCAACAGCCCCTTTTCCAAGCTCGCAAAACACACCGTTGGCCACGGATTTTAAATAATCGTACGTCTGTTCTTTGGAGATTTGCCCCACCTCGGAATCGAAGTCCTTGAAAAGGCAACCATGGGGTCATGCCGTAATCTGTAACATTTTCTTGTACTGCTTTTGTTTT
>CAZBTJ010000048.1:0-37163 GCA_964494325.1 uncultured Pirellulales bacterium | reverse complement strand
AGTGCATTAATTACGAGTAAGGGGCAGATCACCATCCCTAAAGCCGTGCGGGACTCATTGGGTCTCAACCCCGGTGACAGAGTGGCTTTCGAGATGCATGGCTCATCGGAAGTTGTGCTTAAACCGCTAACGAAATCATTAGACGAAGTATTCGGTAAGTTTTCCAATCCCAGGATCACCAAAAAATCCGTCAAAGAGATGAATCAAGGGATCGCCAATCGAATGAGGAAGTATAGTCTATGATTGCTCTGGACACAAACATACTTGTCCGTTTCTTGCTTCGCGACGATAAGAAGCAGGCAGAGTTAGTGTACGCGCGATTCATGCAGGCAGAAAAAAACGGTGAGCAGCTGTTTGTCCCATTGCTGGTGCTACAGGAAACAATATGGGTTCTTGAAAGTGTCTATGAATTGAGTCGATCAGATGTTCTTTGCGCAATCGAAGATCTCTTGCACTTACCCATCCTTAAATTTGAAACCGATGAGGTTGTACTAACGTTCTTAAACGATGCCAAGAGCAGCCAAACGGATCTGGCTGACATCTTGATTGGGTGTTCTGCCAAATCCAATGGCAGTGAGGCGATAATCACCTTTGACAAAAAAGCTTCCCGGCTTCCCTATTTCCAGCTTCTAAGAATGCCTTAGGGTAGGGCACAGTGCTCGACTCGCATGCTGTTACGCCATGTCTCATTGTGCGTTTGTCAAGCATAAATGGGGCCATGTGACATCTCACCTATCTCATTGAATTACAATTTCTCACACAGGGGCTTCGATTCTCAGTATGGTTCCCCTATCGCTCAGGCTGCATGACCATGCCTAGGAGGTATAGGGCTCCCTGATTGGGTAAAAGTGTGACGTCCACAGCATCGGGGTGAGACAGCGTGATCGCATAGGATAACGCACACACACCGGTTTGGGGGTCACAACGTGTTGCCAAGTCTATGTGATCCTGGATGAGGGTAGGACTGACCTGCTCATGTAGAGTGATCTGAGTCCAGTCTTTGCCAGTCTCAGAGATCAAAAGTTCGAATTGATACTGACGTTCATGTTTTTGATACCAATCAATCTTGAGTTGATCAAATGAGACAAACGGTTTCAGCGAAAACTGAATCCAGTGATGTCGCCCTTGGGCAGCCCATCGCGTTTCCGGGTTGCCGTCACACGCACAGTCCGAGGCAAACCCCGAGACATTGTCACTGGCTTGAGTTTTGCCGCCAGGATCCAGCGCCGGACACGCCAATTCTTCAATTGAATTCCAGTCATTCTGGTCATTGCCTCGACAGACCAGACGAAGATATCGTCCTTGCACGAGACCAAAATGACAGCGAGACGTCTGGCTGCGACGGGGTTTGATGCGAATCTCACATGCGCCTGACCGGTCTTCAGCGAGGGCACAATAGAGCGTCAAACGATAGGTCCCTGCGGCCACCTGTTTCTGGATGTTCACAAGGGGTGAAAGGGCCAATGAAACGGGCCCGTCAATCAAAATCCCGGTCTGAGCGATCTCGTGGATTGATCCATTGCAGAATTTCAGATCGTGCTTGCCAACAGGATAGTCCACGGTGACAGCCAGTCGCTTGGTCTCACTTTCACCACGCATAGACCAATAATGCCCTTCAGTGTCAATGTGAAACGAATACCTACCGCTGCCCTGAGCCGTCGGTTCAAATTTCGTGGGTCCGTAGTTGATTCGTATGGCCTCCAGACCCACTGCCTGACGCAGAGCAATGTAATCGGTGATCCACCGGGTTCCCAAGGACAGAATCATCGCTTCTTCACCACGATCACCACCGGCTAACTGGGATAAACGTGAGAACTGGCGTATTGTGTCTGCTGGATGATAGCGTTGCAATAAGGTTTTGGCCTTTAAAAATTGATTGTCTTTGAGTGCCTGCCTGGCCGGCCGAATCATGAATTCCTGAACCTCGCAAAAACTGATCAGCATAGTTTCCAAAGCCCTGAAGTAACTGACCCACTCTTGTTGAGACGCTGCCATGGTTTTTAGATCCGCTTGATCCAGCATGGCGATGCGGCGTCGACACCCTTCTATGGCTTTTGCAGGGTCTGTAATGACTTCCCTCTCAAGCATAAAATGATCAGAGGTGACACGACCAAAGATTGGAGCCTCCATGGCCCACTGGTAGAGGTAATCCCCAAAGAGGTCGGCCTGGGCCTGACCGAAACAATGGACCGCCATGGCCTGACAGGTGACTTGGTACGCTTCATTTTTGCTGGCGGCCCAAACCTGATTGATATGGTTCTTAAAGTATACATCAAAGGGGCGGATCATCCAGTGGATCAGGCCGTAGCCTCTGGCATCGAGTTGATCTAATCGATCCTGGAAATTTGGATGAGGATGGATAGGACGACCCATATAGTCACCATCGTCGTGGTGAGACCAAATGATCGGCAGGATGCGTCCTTTGGCGGTTTGAAGTTCCTTGTACTCTTTTTCAGTATGGAAGAACGAGCCGCTCCTAGTGCGCAGATAATTTGAATCCAAGGGCATGATCGTGACTTCATCATCGAGAAATTCGCTGAGTGCCGGAACCCAGCTCGTACCCCAACTGCCCATGGCCAATTGCACATCAGGCCGATTTGTCTCGGTCAAGGCCTTGCGAAAGGCTCGAACCACCTTGTTGAATGAAAAACTACAAACAGACTGATTTAGCCGGGCAGCCTGAGGGTTTTTCTTGATATGGGCCGCATACTCTTTTTGCCAAGACGCGGGTAATTGAGAGGCATTTTTCAATTTTCCCCACTCCGCAGCATGGCTACGTCGCCATAGGGCAATCACATCGATTTCCGGATATAGCTCAAGCAACTGTGTGACTTGGGCCTTGTAGTATTGATACCCACCGTCGGTATCCGGACGGGGCAGCCATGTAGTGCCGTTGGAAAAGCGATCAGCCTCATTGAGTGATTGGATCATGGCCTGGTCCAACACAGAGACCGTATCCACGTCAATGGCAAAACAGATGCGTACGCCTCGTTTCTCGGCCTCTCTAAAGACCTTCTGCATAAAGACCTGTTTGGCTTGAATTCGTTGGTTATCCGGTACCAGGGCCGCTTGCGAACCGAATTCCGCTTGGTTAAAAATCTCGCCACCGGGTATCAAACGTACATCGTTAATATGCTCATTGCCCCAGTCCCGGCCTTTTTGAGAGGTGGCCACATACCCCACGGGCTTTTCAATGCCATTGAATGTAAATGTGAACATGGGGTTATTCCCATAGGCGTGGACCATGATGGTGTTGTAACCTATTTTCTGAGATTGACGAATCCATTTAAACCAGTGCTCCTGCTCCCAGCCAGTACAACCGGAAAGGAAATTATGCCAGTTAAAGACAATACGTTTGTCTGTCAGAGGATGGTCACTCAGATCCCAAAGGTCAAAGGAAAACAATTCCTTGCGCTGTGGAACAGTCTCAAAACTCGGATAAAACCCACAGCCAAGCTTCTCTAAAAGCGCATAAACGCCATACATCACAGCAGACGCGTCAGAACCAATAATGAATCCCCTTTGAGCCTGTTGCGAGACAAGATAGCTTTCAGGTTGATTCAAAAGTGGCCTCTTCACCAGGTCCCGTGCATAGGGCATGGTTCCAATGGTACCGATATGAATGGAGCCCTCAGCCCCCAGGCCATCTTTGACGTGTACGCTAAAGTGAACATCGTCATAAAGGCGATCCAGATAGGACGACAATTCTTTTGCCGCGATTTGAACAGGTTGTTCTGCGTTTGATGCAATGATGACTGAGACAGATTGCTCGCTGGCCAAAAGATCCTGCGAACCAGATAATGAAAACAGCATACAGAGGATCACTGCCAAGGTGGAAGCTTTAGTCATGGTCAAACTCCTAACTTTCTAAAGGGACTATCTTTCAGGATTTGTTTCTAATCCAAGCAATTTATATAGTAACTTCTTTGCGCACGGATTTGAATTGATTCTGTGGTTTAATTGTAGCTGACAGATCACATAGGCCCCCTTGCCTGATTTTCTCTCAGCCACAGCAAGGTATGGCCCCTCATCCCGGCTCCCCCAGGAGGTCTGTCCCGTGGTGAGTATCGGTGTCCAGCCTTCCGCTTTGAGTACGTTGCCAATGAATGGGGTGACCACGTCTGCCTGTTCATTGAACCAGAACTTGAAGTCCATGGGTTCAGCCCATTGAACCAGTGCGTGGCCGGTCTCTGGAGACACAAAATAGTAGTGGCCCATGACCGTGTCGAATGAATGCACGTCCGAGCCGCCTATGGTATAGCGGCCTTCAGGGAGTTCGAGAAACAGGGCTGTCTTGCCGGCCTGCACAAGGTTGTCCACCAATTCGGTGTTTTTGGCATACCAGTTGTAATTGTCGATAATGATGACATCCGATTGCTTGACGTCGTGGATGGGGATAATGTCCAGCTCGGCCAGCAGACGCCCCCCCCTGTCCTGGGTCCCGGACACCGATATTTTGACTGGCTCTTTGACCCTGAGCCTGGGAAACACATCGATGTCAATGACGGACTGGCTCACTTCACGGCCCTTGTCATCCAATAGACCCAAACGGAGCTGGTATCCTGTGCGCTGGCGCACCGCAGGCGCATCAAAAGAGAGGTACCCCTGAAACACTGAACCATTTTGTTGGAACTGCGGCTTCACTGAGTGAGCGAGAAGAATGCGGTCTTCCTTCTCCAGTTGATAACTCAGGGTATACCCCTTGGGCAGGGTATTGAGATCATTCGACAACCACGCCTCGATGTTGATTGTCTCGCCAGAGACAAAATGGGTTCGGTCTGTTCTTAGAGTGGCTAATAAAGGATTCAGTGCATCGCGATACACAAAAAAGGCCTTCTTCGGCTGTCGGTCGACATCCATAATGGTCTTCATCCATCCTGCAGGCCAGGCGTCAATAAAGAGATGCACAGCAAATGAGACCATATGGTTGTCACGTCTCATGGCTTCGGTCTGCAGGCGAATGGCCCATGCCTGGTGTGCCTGACTGGCATCGACCCAATCTTCCAGGGTGTTTTGTGTGTTGAACCACATGGTGTGGAAGGCCTGTGTTTGAGCGCGGGGTATGGAAAGCGGTGTCCATTGGCCCTGTGGGTCCTGGTTCTTTGGCAGCCAATCCTGAGGATAGTGTTTTAACATGGTATTGACTGGGTCCAGGCCTTCGGCCCCGAATTCTCCGCACGCATAATACCAATCAGGCTTGACTGGTTGCCAGTACCCTTTATGCATCTCTCCGAGTCCAAGGCCGTGTCCATTGTACCAGGCATTATAACAGTGGTTGTCCGGCAGCCCGGGCGACGGTGGATCGTAATCACCATCGCCCGCCTTGATGACGCGGTCAGGATTGGCGAATAGCACGGCCTGGTCACAGGCCTTGAAGAATTTCTCGTATTCCTCTGACGTGGCCATGTTTCGATGGGGCTTACCCTCTGCATTGGGAAAGCGTTCGTTGATATAGGTCACCATGATGTTGCTGGGATGGTTTCTGACGAAACGTTCCATTTCATTCGCCTGTTTCACACCCTCCAGGAACTGGTTGGGACGCAGGCTCCCAAAGAGCGGCAGGTCGGTCTGCAGCATCAATCCCAGTTGGTCACAGTACGCGTAGATCTCCGCCTGCACAGGCCGTTGCGTCAAGCGAAGAAAGTTCATGTGGCACACCTTGGCCAGGAGTATGTCGTCAATTAACTGATCCCAGTCTGCCTTCATCACGTCCTGCTGCATGTAACCCATGGTGTTTGCGCCGCGCAGCCTGACAGTCTGCCCATTGAGAGACATCATCCCCTTGGGGCTGCTCACCGTATCCATGGTAAACGAACGCATGCCGAACTGCGTGGCCGTTTCATCGGTCACCTGGCCAGTGGAATCATACAGCTTGATCTGCAACTGATACAGCCAGGGCGTATCATTGCACCACTGGCGTGGATTCTTGATTGGTATCTTGATCTTGAAGTGGTTGACACCCCACCCGGCCTTTAGTCTGGTCTGCTGCCAATCGGTGGGCTTTGCCAGATCGCCGATCCCGGGAATATGCGTGGTGGAGGGGACATATTCCAAATCCTCAAAGACCGTCTCTGAGAAATTCTGCCCATACAGCGAGAATGCAAGTTTGAGATCCTGCAAATCCTCATGAAAGCTGTTCACCTCGAGCCACACCTCTGCCTCCTCGGAATCGGGCAACGGACGCACAAACATGTCATGTATGTGGAGCGCATTGCGTGATTCAATGGAACACCCCTGGTAAATGCCCATACCGGCCGGGCAATGATGCCAGCCTTCTTCCGGATCGTCATAACCCGGGCCGGCTGCCGCGTAGATCTTGTTGCCTATGACATGGTTGCCCTTGTCGTCTCTCCCGCCGTGCGTGGTATAGTCATTTTCAACCTTGACCACCAGCGTGTTCTCCCCCACCTTGGCAACGGGTGTTACGTTGAATTCAAACGGCGCAAAAAAGCCCTCGTGAGATCCAATAAATGACCCGTTCATAAAGACATGGGCCTTGTAGTCAACACCCTTGAAACACACAAAGAGACTCCCCTTTTTAAACATGTCGTCCGAGAGCATGATCTTTTTGTAATAGTATGTGACGGCCCTGCCCAGGGGCGGGCCGAAGTGCGGAATGCGAACTGTCTCCCAATCGCCCTTTCCTGCAATCACATTTGTGAAATCCCTGATATCGTCTTGGGTTTCCACGCGCCAAAGAAACTCATCCAGCTTGATTTGCGTTCTAGTGTGGGTGATGGCCGGCGCATGGTCTTCCATGAACGGAAGGAACTGCGCCCGCATCTTGGCAAACGCTGCATTCAACTCTTCCTGTGTGTCCATCAACTGGAACGGTTTGAACACCGATCCCGGCTCGTGGGTCACGGACAGGTATGTCTCGGGCAACGGTTCAGGCCGTTTTTCTTCCAGTAAGTGCAGCCTGGTTGCCGTCTTCATGGTCCCAATCTTGGCAAACTCATCCACATTTTGCGCAAGACTATTGAGAGAGGCGTGTGCCACGATAATGGACACAAGGACTATTTTTGACCGTATCATATTTCGTTTCCTTAAACGCGTTCTATTTATTTGACCAAGAAAACCGTGTCCGGTGAGCATGGTTATTGCGGAGTCGCTTTGCGGGCTTTCTAAATAGATTCCTCGGCTGCGCTCGGAATGACAGAGTCGTATCAAGAGTTTTTACACACTTTAGCGGTGACTTTGTCATCCTGAGCTTGTCGAAGGATCTATTTACATCTTACATCGCGTAGCGATTCCTTTTAAGCCCCGTCCCGGGGCGGGGTGTCATTTATTCTCTAGTTGAATATCCTTCTTTCGTGAGTTCGGTGTACAATTGAGCGCCTGCAAACGACCGTCCCTGTAAACACCCTGCACCACGGTTCTGTCCGGAGCGTGCAGTTTGAATTCCACATTCCATTTAGCTGGCCAGGCAGGCAAGAGATAAATGGTGTCACCTTCGTACTGAAGCAACATCCTCTGCAGGGCTGTCATAGCCACTGTGCCATGGTCCTGATCCGGTGTCCAGTCGTAATTCGGCCCCCACATGGCATCGAATCGATGCCTTGGATTCTTGTGGGTAAAATTGAATGCCACCAGTTTGGCGGCTTCGTCAGCCAGGCCCAGGAATGCGGCCTGGATCGCATTCTGCTGCCAACCGCCGCTGTTCTTGTGTACGCGACGGGCAAACGTGTTGCGTGCGATATCCATATCAGGCTTGCCCACACCATAGACTCTGTACGGAAACACGGCGTACATCTCCGGGTTTTCCACATTCTGCTTCTCGCTGAATTCCTGTGCAGGCGACAGCACTGTCTTACCGTCAATCTCCCGCATCGGGACATCGGGCAGTTCCGATATCAGCCGTTTCCATTGTTTTGATCGCTCTGCTGACACGATCGAATCGGGCAGCGAAAGGAGTCCCTGACAGACCTTCTTTATCCCAACGATCTCTACCAGCGGATTGACCGCTTTGCGATATGTCTCCAGCGCCATGGCAGGATCAAAACGAATCTTGCCGCGATCGTCCCTGCCCCAGTGCTGATCGTAGAACGTGATAACCTCCTGCGCAAAGGGAAGCAGGATATCCCTGGCAAACGCCCTGTCCTGCGTATGGCTGTAATGGTCGAGCATCATCAGGGAAAGTTCAAGGCCGCTTTGCCAGTAGTATCGGATGAACAGATTCTCTGTGAGTCCAACAGGCATATTCTTGCGCTCGCGCCCATAGTTGGAGTCCGTGTAGGTCCCCCAGAAATACATGGTCTCCGGGATGAACGCCCCGTCATGGCCGTAGTAGGTTTGTGTGGCAGCCCGACGCATGGGCAGTATATTATGATACTGCCTGAACAACGGTGCCATCAAATCATAATCACCGCTGGTGAGCATGGACCAATAGGGCAGGCGTGTGTTCTGCCACCAGTAGGGACCGCCCCACTGACGATAATCTGCATCAAAGCCCGCAAATTTGTCCGTGTACTTCATGGTGTCCACAGTGAAGATCGAGCCGTTAAACTTAATCGGGGCATTACCCCGGCCTGCGCAGGCATTCATCCATCGCTGCAGGATGTACCCGGCCGTGATTTTCTCGGTGATCGACCTTTCTTTGGCATCGGCGGACGAGACATGGATATAACTACGATCCCAGAAACGTGTCCACCAGTCAATATGCCGGGTGATTCGCGTGTTGTACGGTTTGGACCCAATCTGTGCCGCATTGCTTTTGACCTGGGTGATCCACGCCTTGGCACTGTCGGTCTGCAGGGTCAAGGGATAGATGGATATCGTCAAGTCCTTCTGAGGTGTCTCCGTTTGAAGCACAGTCTTGGTGCGGCTGACCAGGCCCTCTCCTTCGATCAATGCACCGAAGGTCCTGTTCAGAAGCGGATCCTTCAGCTGAGTGGTCAGGTCGCCGAGTGCCTGAAGTTCGAGATTGGCTTTCCATATGGAACGGTTGTTTCTGTGATACCAAATGATCCTGTTGTGTTGCCCCTCAAGGAGGGTATCGGGTTCAACAAAAATCGGGGCTGCCCCCTTGCCCTGAATGCCATAGGCTGAATGGGTCTCACTGCCTGTAAGCTCCCGGCGTGTCGTTCGCCAGGGCTCGAACGAGGCTGTGACATCTATAGGCGTTTTGCTTTTAACCTCAATATTGATCGCTGGATTCATGGCATCCACCCAGATAATCAGTTTTGCCGCGTTTTCGTCACCACCTGATGTAACCGTGATCATGCCCCGCTTGACAGACAGCGTCTGGGTAAACACGTCTTTGTCGCCAAATGGATTCGGCGACAGCGAAACACGCACCTTGCCGAGTTTGAGGAGTCTGCCGTTCTCGCTCCAGGCATCCGTCTTTGACACATAGAAGACCAGATCGCCGTTTTGCTCTGTCCATACATTGAGCCCGATATCACCGTTGCCTATGGGCATCGAATCAAGAGACGAACTACCCAAGCTGTCCCAGGCAAGGCAGTACGGGTCAAACGTACTTTCATCCGTCTTTTCGGGTGCGACCTTCTTCGCAAAACCGGTTCGCCGGGGAAGTGTTTTGCGCCATGGGTCCGTGTACAAGCCCATCTTGGAAAAGGGAACAGGCTCAAAACCCGGAATTTTCTCGAACACTGGCGAGTCTTCTTTGAGTCTAAAATCGCCCTCTGCCATACTGACAAAGCCGGGATCATCTTTTGTCGACCAGTTGTTTTGGATCGGTCCCCACTCGGGGCGGCCGCTGGTGACTTTACCGCAGTTCACCAGCAAATTTCGCTCAATGGGATTGGCAGGCACAGCCGGGTTGTCGTTCCAGTACTTTGCCAGCTGTGGATATCGTTCGCTATACGGCGGCTTCGTGATGTCCACGGCTTCCAGAGTGCGCTGTTCGAACAGGCCGCCCTTGTCGAAATTGTTCTTTGCCCAGCCCTGGCCCCGGTTACCCATCTGAATGCCCAGATTGTTGTTGATGAATATATTGTTGCGCGTCACGTTATACTTGCCGCCGCCAATGAGAAACGCTGCGCTCTTGCCTGCATTGTAGAACACATTGCCAATCGCCTGGTTGCCGCACGCCATGTCGTCATAGTAAATACACCAGGTTCTATGGGTCCGCGGTGTGCGTCCTATGTGATGGAAGAAATTATGGCGCAGGGTGTTGCCGAATTCCGATGGATCGCGCCCCATGTAAAATGCGCCCATGTCGTCGCCGTCAAGCATCACGTCATGCACTTCATTGTATTCGAACACATGATCGTTGCCATGCACGTAGAACGCGCAGGCCGGTGCAGAGTGTATTCTGCAATGTTCCACGCGGTTGCCCACGCCATCCACATTGACACCGGCCTTGTAACTGCGTCCCAGGCGATTGTAATCATGTATGTCACAGTTCCTGACAAAGTTGCCGGCCGGTGTGAGTGTGGCCCGGTCACCGCCTCCCAGGTGAACACCTCCGGCACCCGTATTGTAAATATCACAGCTGACAATACCGTGACCTTTACCGCCCTGACGGTCGAACACGGTATTCTTGTAAATATGCTCGTGCCAGTTCCCCAGTCGTCTTGACGCCGGTGCAGCAGTGCCCTCGTGCGCATGGTGGTCCAGATCCTCTGTGCCCTGTCCGATACACACGGCCACCATGCCCATGTTGCGCAAGGTACAGCCGTTTATTCTGTTATACTCGCCGCGTTCGATATAGATGCCCATGCCGCGAGTGCATTCAAAGGTGATATCCTCGAAATGCACAAAACTTGCGCCTTCCAGGGCAAGCAATGGCTCTTCGAGTGTTGAGACGCTTAGCACAGAGGTCTTTGGATCGAACGATCGCTGAGGATAGAAGTACAGGATGCCGGTCTTCGTGTCACAATGGTACTCGCCCGGCTGATCGATCTCCTCAAGCAGATTCAAGGCGACCCAGCGGTTCCACTCGCTTCCGCTCTTGTAGCCGTACATGTGCGGCTGTACTGTTTCAATGGTCTTGTTGTCAAGGTCAAAACGCTTGATCTTGACGGTGTCGTCTGCATACCCATTGTTGAAAAAACCACTAATCCATACATTGTCAGACTGGGTCCAATGCTGCGGTCTGTCTGTCTCATAATGAAAGGTGCCACCTCTCTGGGTGAAATCCCCAACACGCGGAATCGCCCCCTTGTCCAGCACCTTTCCGATGGGGATACGAGGCTCACCAGGATTGGGCCACTGTGCCAGACGCATGGCATGGTCATCGATGAATAATTCCATATGGGCCGGGATATAGGGACGACGGAACCCCCGCGCACGAACCTGGCCGTAATCGACAATGCCCATTGATTTGAGGTCCACCTGCCTGATCTTGGTTCGGGCCGATGGATCAACAATGCGTTTGAGTATGCAGTTGTCAGTGACCGGTGTCACCAACCCCGCGTCAATACGTCTGCCCCCCAGCAGGGTCACATCCTCACCGGGGTAGGCCCGCCAGGTGACCGGTGCGTTAACCGACCCGCTGTCCTGTTCATTCAATTCAAACGTATGACTTCGTTCATAGACTCCGCCCCGAAGATAGACGACCGAAGCGACATTTTTAGATTTTGATTTTCTAACCGCTTCACAAGCTCTCTCCAATGTTCTAAACGGCTCCAGCTTTGTTCCGTCACCTGAATTATCACCAAAAATAGAAACATAATACACTGGCATATCCGCTTGAGACGAACTCAACGCGTCAGTGAGATATTGACTGATATGCTGAGCCATTAATTTGTATGCCTGCCCGTTCCAGTGATACTTGTCACCTCGAGCCATCTTAAGTTTATCACTCATCAACCCATACAGATCGTTGACAGGAATCCCGTATCCGCTCATTATCTTTTCACAAATCTTGTTGCGTTTATCTATTGTAACATTATGCACAGGATCAAGCTCGGTTGGCTTACCTTTTACGGTTATCTGCGTTGTGCTGCCCCATATCATATTGGCAGATTCGCTGTGTGAACGCAGTATCTCAACAAACGCCCGCATCAAAGGCTCGTACTGCCCTTCCGGTATTCGACCCGGAGTCCACCCGTGCAGGCCGATATTGAAATGTATAACATCATAAGGCCCTTGCTGGAGTACCTTCTGCAAGTCATGATGCAGATCAGGGCTGTTCAGATGCAAAGGCATAAGCCAAACATCAACATTGGCTTTACCTTTCAGCAGAGAATAAACACTGCCCCGATAACCGTTCATGATCGAATCCCCGATCAGCAGCACACGCGGAAGCTTGCTATCATCTTGTTGAGCAGGATAAAACCGCCACGGCCCGCCGTCCGAATGCAACCCCGGGTCCTTATTGACGAGCGGCTTGTTATCCTGTGCCTGCGTCAACTGACATATCATCAGAACAGAGAGCAGTAATGTAGTTTTTAGTTTCATGCTTATAGACATGTTTTTCATAAGAGTTCCCTTAATATATCGAAAATTCACGGATCTTCACATGACCGCCCACCGCTTTTACGCATCTGAAACGAACCTTATCTGTTTCTTCAGCTATAGGGATAATATGCTTATGGCCAATAGTCTGGCCTTTGTAGACAGTCTCCCATCCCTCTGCCTTTTTGATGTCGATTTCAAAAGCAGCCACCTTCTGCCCTTCTTTCACATCTTCCATCAGTACAATGTGTTTGATAGGGGTCTTCTTCCCCAGGTCGAGAAGAATCGTTTCTCCTCCGGCGATACTTTTAATCTTCTTTCCAAAACGCTTTCTTAACTCATCACCAAACGCCTTTGCACGTTTTACAACTTCCGGGGGCATCACCCCGCTTTTGTCCGGGGCAAAGTTGGGCAGGAAATTAGCGCCGTGGCCGATACTCTTGTAGTACTTGTCAATCATCGTTTCTACCTTAGCCACTGACGGGCCATTGTAAAACCAATTGCCGGAAAAAGGCGTATTGGCCTCCCAGGCAACAAAGAATTTGCCATAGGGATTGCCATGTTTACTCTCACTATTTACAACTCGAGTATGAATTGTCCCGTCCCCCTTATTGGCCCCATACCAAAGGGGATAATTGGCACCCCCTCCGTGCCCCCCGTTAATCCAATAATCTGGTCCAAATATCATACA
The DNA here is from genome assembly GCA_964494325.1 of uncultured Pirellulales bacterium. GTDB lineage: Bacteria > Planctomycetota > Phycisphaerae > Sedimentisphaerales > Anaerobacaceae > JAIPFM01. The sequence continues at coordinate 24,109 of CAZBTJ010000048.1, read as the reverse complement.
ATCAGGTTGCAATGCACTCACCAATAGATCGACTCTGCGCCAAAACTGACCTGCTCCGGCATGAGGACATCCGTGATGGTCAAACCACATCATGTCAATCTTCCCATAATCGCTCAGTAATTCTGCTAGTTGTTTAAGCTCCAGTCTGGTGAATGTCTCAAGCGCCTCCGGTTTATCTTCAAAATAGTTTTCGTCTTTCCAGTTGAACTGGTTGGCATCATGCCAACTCGAGTGGTACAACCCCACCTTCAGGCCATATTTACGGGCCGCTGCCACATACTCCTTTATGACATCTCCTTTTCCGTTCTTCCATGAACTCTGCTTGACCGTATAGTCCGTGGTTTCAGACGGCCATAAACAGAATCCCCCCTCGTGCCTGGCAGTCAACATGACATATTCGGCACCCATGTCTTTGGCAACCTTCATCCACTGTTCGCAGTCGAGACTTGTAGGATTAAACAGGGAGGCGGGCTGTTTTCCGTCACCTGCCGATTGCCCGGTATACGTGCTCAGGCCAAAGTGGATGAACAGGCCCAATTCCAGGTCCTGGAATGCAAGCTGTTTTGCTGACGGCAACGGGATTGCGCTGTTTAATTCTCTTGTTTCCTTTCCGTGGTAACTGTAATCAGTCAACGGGTTGTTTTCTTGTGCCTGCACCAACTGACATGCCAGCAGAATCAATATGATGGTTGGAATCTTCATGGTCGTTTTCCTTTTTTCACTATGGATTTCTTTTCAAGACTCAGGGGGCAGGGAACAGGGAACAGGGTTCAGTACTGCCATTCCTGATTCCTGTATCTCCAGGTGTCAGTAGGAACTTCTCCGGGTTCTTCATCATTGAACCCAGCATTTTTCCGACTTCATGGTTTAGTGCGGTCATGTGCGCATGCTCTTGTAAGGAGATATAGCCACAATCTCGTGCAAAATCCCAACACGTATCTGTTTCTGCATTCTCACCATCGCAGTCAGTAAGCTTGCTGATGAAGTGCGCATGGTACCTCCGCTTTGCCCAGGCCTCTCTGAAGTTCTGGCATACTGAACGCGACGAACGTCTTCCCTGTCCAGTCAATGCATAGCGCTCTTCCGGAGGGAAACCTTTGCTAATCTCAAAGAATCCCATCGCCTGTTGATATGCCTTTTGGTAAACCATCAATTCTTTAACATTCTGCACAGCCATTCCTAACTCCTGATTCCCGACTCCTGATTCCTGCTACCTGACTCCTGTCACCTGCCCCCTGCCCCCTGACTCCTGCTACCTGACCCCTGCCCCCTGACCAGTTCCATTCGGCTACTCAATGGTCACGTGCGAATCTTTGGGGAGCGTCCTCTGCCGGGCATCCTTAATGGTTTCTCCCGGGCGCGGGATGCCGGTGTCGGGGTTGCCGGACCAGGCGCCGGTCTCGTTTACCCTATCGACAATACGTTTCTGGAGTGCATACACGGGGTCGCGTGTCGCATCGGTCCGATAGAACCCCTGGCGAAGGCCATTAGCGTTGCCGCCGCCCCCATCTGCGTGTTCCTTTCGGTAACAGGCGCGTATGTTGTCACCAATCACGTTACCCTGCTCATTACCGCGCACGCCTATGGTGCCGCAAGCGGCCTTGCCGTTGACCCAGATGACATTGCCGGTCACGGTGTAATACTCAGCCATATCGTCTAATGCCAGGATCGACGAACCAGGCATGCCGGACGATTTAAAGATGAGGTTATCCTTCCACATGTTCCCCTTACCCGTACACCAAGCGTAAATGGCGCCGCCCTCATCGAGCAGTTGCTCAGGCTCGACAACGATGTTGAGCTCGATCAGGTTGTCTCGGGAGTGCAGATAAGGCTTGATGCTGTCACGTGTGAATCGGTATGTACCGCTGCGCACCGCGGCCTGGATCTCTTGCGGAAAATCCTGGGAACGTATGGTAAACATGTTCCACAGCCTGAATTGACGCTCTGCGTTCGTCGGATGGCCTTCGAAAAAATAGACGGGATCCTGCATATACTTGGGATGGGCACCGACCATGGAAATGCAGCAATAGGCGGAGTTCTGCAGCAGGTTGAGGGCGATCCGGTTGTGCCCGCTCTGGTAGATCTGGATGGCGGACGAGTGCCAGTAGTTGCCCAGTCCCATGTCGTGAATCCAGTTGCGCACGACCGTGTTGTCCCGGTTGACGTCGAGTGTGCCCGGGCCGTAGCCGCAGAGAAACACGCCATCGCTGCCGGACCAGCCGATCTCGTTACCCTCAATACGCACGCCCTGGCAGAAATGGTCCAGTGTGATCCCAGATGAACCGGAATACAGCAGGCGGTTGTTGGAAATCGTGCAATCCTTCGTGCCCTGCAGATACACTATGGCATCGACATGCTCCCACTGGCGCCGCAGCCACGATGCCGGCCATCGGTCCTCCGGGAGGCGGTCGGTATACATCAGCGTCAGGCCATTTATCGTGACATTCTCCACCCATGTGCTGTTTGCCTCGTCACCCTGCAGGCGAAACAGTTCGTACAGCCTCGGTGCAGTGACACGACTGCCGGTCATGGTCCCACTGACAGGCCAGTAATAGACCCACCCCCTGTGTGAATCCACGCACCACTCACCAGGCTTGTCAATAAACGGCAGCGCGTTCTCGAAGGTAAAGTTGCGCCGTCGAGTACGGAATCCCACATGGGTCTGTGTGCTGTTCCATTCGGCTGTACCGGCTTCAGGATCGATATCCGTGAGGACCCCGTTGCCCATGACGCCGTATTGGGTCATGATACAGATCATCTCGACATCACCATTGGACGGCAGGTTCGCCAGGATCTGCTTGTCCTCGAACGTCAGTTTCTGCCCGTCCTTACCGGGATCGTCGTATGAAAAATTCTGTGGCCATTGCCGCCAGTGGCTGTTGTGCAGACGCGCGCGACGCGTGGCCTGACCGTCAACATAGAGATAGTGAAAGCACCAGCCTTTCGGGATGTCGGCAACCCAGAGCTTTCCCCTGGCCGTCGGGACCATCCCTGCCGGTTCCGTGGTCAGTTTGCGCCAGCCCGTGATGGCACGGCCGCCGTTGAGTATTGGTGTCTCGTCTTTGTACGCGCGAATCGTGAGACCCGAATCCGCCGGCGTCAACGTCAACGTTCGCTTTGGAAAGTAGCTGCCCTCGCGCAGGTAGATGGTGACTGGCTTCTCCGTGTCCCGTGCCGTATCCTGCGCCGCCTTGAGTGTGGCAAACGGTTTAGCAAGTGTGCCCGGAGCCGAGTTGCTGCCGCCGGGGGCGACATACAGGTCAGCGGCACAGGCGCTGCAGGTCAGTACGAGCAATATGATGACTGGAATCTTCATGGCTGTTTTCCTTATTTTAGCAAGCAATTCTTGTGTCTATTCTATCCATGTGTACTCACTTTGTCGCGAGCTTTGTCCTAAACTTTGTCGTTCTTTCATTTCATCAAGAACTTCCGACAAAGATCGCGACAAGGTTTATTGGCATATCATCGATTCTTCTTTCCATCCATCCCACAACTACATCCTGCTGATCGTGCTGTAACCTGACTCCTGACTCCTGATTCCTGATTCCTGTCACCTGACTCCTGACTCCTGATGCGGCGAATCTCCAGGTGATTGATCCGCGTCTGGCCTGGCCCGGTTCGGTTTTCTCCGGAGGTCAGGGTCAAGCGTCCATCGCGAACCACGACCCGTCGGACAAGCAATTTGAATTCACCCCCGACGAGGGCCAGATCCTTGCAGGCCGAAACGCCCTCGATGTCGATGTCGTAGGCATCCCCGTGGTACTGGGCATCCCCCAGCACGACGACCACTTCGTACTGGCCATTCTCCACAGCACACTCCCAGGAAGCGCCCTTGCGAAACATGCCCAGCGTATCCAGCAGGGGATCGTCAGCCAGGCCTCGCCTTCGAGTGCCTTCACTGTTCTCTTGGTTCCAGCCAAACTCAACACCCCCACTGCGCAGTCCAAATGTCTCGCCCGTATCGGTCAGAAATCCCTGGACGGCCGGCGCATCGGCTGGACTGAAATTCACTCTCACGATCGAAACCACAGGCTGATCAATGCCGACCTTCCTGAACGATCGGCGTACCAGCTCACTGGCAGTACTGCCCCTGAAAGCCCTGGCCTTGACAGTTGCCGTGCGATCAAGCGCAAAGGACGCGGCGTAGAGATGTGAGCTTGTTGTGGGCTGTGCGCCATCCACCGTGTAGTAGATATTCACATCTGCGTAGTTTGGATTTCGAAATGCAACATGGATCCTATCCACGAAATCGCTGGGCCCTACGCTGAAAACAGGTGCCTCGGGCGCGATTGGCGGGATACTCTTTCGATAGGCGTCACCATAGAGTCCCATGCGTTCGAATGGCACGGGCTCGAATCCGGGGATTTTCGCAAACACAGGAGCGTCGGGACGCAAGCGGAAATCGCCGTTCGCCGCATTGACAAACCCTGGGTCTTCGTCGGTTGCCATGTTATGTTCACTCATGCACTGACCCAGAAGGAACTCACCACACCTGTACGCCACGTTGCGCCGGACGCGGTTATTCTTCGGGCTGTACCATCCGGTCTTCCCGTAATTGACATACTCGGGATAGCGTTCACTATAAGGAGGAGTGGTGAAGTCGATATTCTCCACAAGAACAGCACGCTCTTTACGATTACGGATGTCACACTCTTTAAACCACTGTGCCTCATCACGGCAGGCCTGAATTTTAACAGCAATAGGGGCCTCAATGAAAAGGTTATTATCAATCTCGAAATGCGAATCGCCGAGATTGATAAACACCTGGCCCCAGGCAGCATAGTTTTTATAGAATATATTGCCATGAATGGTGGCATTTTGACCACCGGGGCAGTCGAAGTAGATCAACGCACCTCGTTTGCCAGACATCTCTTTTGAGCCATTGTTGTGCCAGTAGTTGTAACGTATCTGACTTCCCATCATTGTCGGATCCATACCTGTATAGAGCGGAGCGCCGTCATCGACATGCGTACCCGTACGATATATATCATTGTATTCTATAATCTGGTCGTTCCCCAGAAGATAGATCGCCTGATTGGGCACATCATGAATCCGGCAATTCGCAATACGATTGCCCACGCCATCGATATTGATGGACGCCTTGTATGAGCTTTCGAGTCGATTGCTGTGATGGATATCGCAGTTGACAATCTCATTGTTTCCCAGCTTCAGGGTCACTCGGTTGCCACCGTTGAGTTGCACGCCACCTGCACCTGTGTTGTAGATGTCGCAACTCACTATTTTGTGGCCGATACCTGCCTCACTCTGAAAGTCGTTATTGATCCAGATGTGCTCATGCCAGCTGCCGAGACGCCGTGATACTGGTTTGCCTGTGCCAATGACGGCATAGTCCTTAAATTCCTCCACGCCCCTACCCATCTGCACGGCCAGAATGCCCAGGTTGCGGAGCGTACAGCCAGCAATTTGATTTCCGGCGCCGCGTTCAATGTAAAATCCGGTTCCTCGCGAACACTCTATGGTCAGTCTCTCGAAGACCAGGTGAGACACGCCCTCCAGGACAAAGATCGGTTCTTCGAGCAGCGAAATCTGGACGCGAGCATTCTTCAGGGATGTCGGGGGATAGAGATACAGCACACCCGCGTCTGTATCGACGTGGTACTCGCCCGGCTGATCAATCTCTTCGAGCAGATTCAGTGCGTACCAGGCGCGCCAGTGCGTCCCGGTCTTGAAACCGTAGAGCGTCGGCTGCACAGTCCGGATCGTTCTTTCCTTCAGTTCGAACGCGGCAACCTGAACCGTGTCGTCGGCATAGCCATACGCGAAAAGTCCGGAGATCCAGATATCTTTGGCCGATTTCCAGCGCTCGGGACGATCCGTATTGAACTTGAAGACGCCGCCGCGATTGCTAAAGTCACCGACCCGCGGCACGGATCCCGGATCGATCACCTTTCCTATTGGAATCAACTCTTCACCAGGATTGGGCCAGCGTGCTATGTGCATTGGCTCGTTATTGACGAATACCTCCAGGGACGCCGGCCGATAGGGTCGGCGGAAACCTCTCGGTCCAATTCCTCCATACTCTGTGATACCGAGACCTGCCAGGTCGAGTTGCAAAACACGGTCGCGAACCTCTAGAAGAAGCCTTTTTCGTATCTCGGGATTCGTGACGGGTTTGAATCGGGAATTCTCAATCTCCACACCTCCCATGATGCGTACCTCATCCTGTCCCCATGAGCGGTAAACGATAGGCGACTCAACACCGCCGGAATCACGTTCGTCGAACTCAATCGTTGAGACGACTGGGTAAACACCTTCGTGGAGATAGACCGTGACACCGCCTTCCGGCAATCCTTTCGATGTCTTGTACTCACGAATGGCATCGCGAGCACCGGCGATAGTTGCCAAAGGCCGACTCTTCGTTCCGGGATTGCCATCACTCCCATCGGGTGCAATGTGAAACGCCACCTGGCTGGCGTCTGCCATCCTGTCGTAACACCCGCCCAGGAGCAGGATCATAAGAAAAACAATTCTGTGTCCCATTCTCTTTATCCCTTATTCCTCATCCCGTACAGGCTCATCCACGTTGTCGAACAGGTTGTTCTTCAACACAGCACTCACACCCTCGCGCATGTCAATGCCGATCTGGCTATCCTTGAACTGATTGTCTTCTATGACCAGACCGACATCCGTGGTGGCTGTGGTTGGTTTCTGGTTGTCCCGAAAATACTCCCGGCTCCAAAAGGCCATGCCCGAGTCGTTCTTGTGGAGGTTGCCCCGGAAGATATGGCCCACGTTTGCCAGTACGCCATCGAGGAATGTCCGGTAGTAGCCCGTACCGGAATAACCGGTGGTCCAGACATCGCCGATGTGGCCGTGAAAGCGTCCTTGGTCCACGACATTTCGCAGCACCTGCATGAAGTATACACCGCTCCAGGGACGGTAATCAAAAGAACAGCTGTCGAACATGACGCCGCCCGAGCGGGTCAACTGGTTGCCATCGACCATCCAGCCGATGCCGTCGCCCCAGCAGTGGATGCCCGCGCCAATGTCTTCGAGTCGATTATCCACCACGATGTGGTCCTTGAAAGTGGGACACTGTAGCACCGCCACCCTGCTCTCGGAGTTGGGTTCCAAGTCCCAGGGGCGGTCCAGAGTCAGCGTGTCGCCGGATACGGCCTTGATCATCCGGCTCTGCCCAAGCCCCCGGCCCTTGACCACCACGCATTCCCACGATGCCTTCGCGGGCCCGGTACTTTCGCAGATGACGTGATTGCCGTTCGCCGCCTTTACATTCAGGAGTGCCTGCGAGCCGCCGCCGTGGAAAAGAATGCCCTCCACGTCACAGACCCAGAACAACTGGAAGCTGTTGCGCGCAAAATAGTAACGTGACCCTGTCCAGTGGTTCCAGAAACCGCTGTGGTTGCGCGATGACCCCGGACGGATCTCATTGTCTTCGAAAATGCACTTGTCGGGCATGGCGTCCTGTGGATAATACCCGCCAAACACGCCAAATCCGTTGGCCGCCGTGCCCGTGATGAGCCGGTTGCGAGCCAGGGTAGCATAGCGGCACCCCATGAGCATCACCGGCATGCCCGCCCCCTTGATCTGGCAATCGGTCACGGAAATGTGATCACCGCGCAGGGCGATCGCAGCACGCATACCCCAGGCACTGTCCGGCCCGCCCATGCGTTGTTCCGTAAGGAATGTATCGTCTTTGCGGTAGTGGTAGCGGTAGGTGGGTTCCTGGAACACGTAGCAGTTGCGCACAAAAACATGGTCAGCACCGGGCGTACCGTGCTTGATGTCCCTCCAGGTCTTAGCCTTGGCATTCTGTAGCGGCGCAGCGATAAGCAGCGTGTTGTACACGCCGTGGATGCTTAGATTCTCGAAGCCAAAATCAGATTGGCCCATAAAACCCACTTCGCACGCCTTGCCCTGCTCACGCAATCCGTGGTCGATCCCGTCGGGAAACCAGATCCAGGAGCGCTCACGCGATTCACCCTTGAGCACCGTGTATTTCGGCACGTTCATGGTTCGCGTGATCATAAAGCTTCCAGCCGGGAAGGTGACGATCCCCCCGCCATTCACGCGTGCGGCCTTGAGCGCAGCCTCCACAGCATCCGAATCGTCGTACACGCCGTGCGTTCTCCCGTTCTTGCCGCCCAGTTGAGTAAAGATCCCCTTGGCACCGTAATCGGCGATGTTGAACCGCTTCGTTGGCCACGCCACAGGTGCGGCGATGCGCAGGGCCTGAGGCGGCGACCAGCCCGCCGATCCTCCGAGGCCGTTGTGCACATACACCTCGTACTCGCCTGGTGGCAGGTCGTCAGGCAAACGAAACTGCACGTCATAGGCACTGGCCTTCTCAACCTTACAGACATAATCCATGGCAGTATCATGACGCAGAACCACGCGGGTCTCGGAAGCGACATAGCCGCCGTGACTCAGTGGGGTCTCTCCCTCAGCGGCCTGCGCATAGAGATTCAGATCGACCAGATTGCGGCCCAGGGCCCGAAGGGGTTCACCCGGAGCGGCCTGGTCAGTTGAAAGCCAATCGATTCTGGCCCGGTTGACAAAGAAAGGCCGACTCCATGCCTTGCCCTCCCTAACCTGCAAAGCGGCCACGCGATACCCCGTGCCGGGCAGTTCGCAGGTCAGAACCTGGCTTTCTTCGCGCACCACTGCAACAGGTTCTGTTTTTGTCCCGGTCATCAATCCTGCCGTGAAGGAGCCGGGTTTTCCAGCAGGGCCATTGTCCAGGATCGCAAGCCGCACCTGCGGCGCACCCACAGCCCACCCGTCACCCACAACAGTGCTGATCTTCCCCAGCGGCGCCGGGTCAGACACATGGGTGATCACCGCCTCGGCCCGACGATCAAACCCCGTCGCCGTAAACAGAATGCTGCATGACAATACAGCGGTGAAGATAAATCGTAAGTTTGCAGGCTGTAAGGGCATAGCATAATCCTCCTGGTTATAAGATCCACGGACACGTCCTTATTCGTTCCGGCACACTCAAATGCGCAGGCACATAAGTTTATGAGACTAGCACATATGCACTTAATAGTGAACCCCATCTCGCGCAAAAGCATCCCCAATTCGCGCAGACTTCAGCCATTAGTTGAACATTTCAACGAAGGGAACTTTCAGCCATCAGCCCTATCCTTCGCGGCTTTCTTGTATCACTCAATCAAGGAGAGGGGTGAGTCCAAGTGCTTTGGCCTGATCTTGGAGATAATCGTAATTCAGGGCGTCTCCTTGAATACCCAGAACGCCGAGTATGTCGTGCCATTGACGTTCAGAGACTTGCCCACCTTGTGAGTACCTTGGCTCAAGACCGCAAGGTTCTGCGGGTCATGATTTGCAGATGTCACCATAGACTTCTTTGTATAGAACGGCTCCAAGATGTTGTTGGGCCCATTTCTCCCAGACTTCCTGATCAGTGGCCTCTGGGTAACGCTGCCTGATCCCAGCCGTAGCCAGAAGCCGCCCCGTGTTATACGCATCAAAAACCTCATACACTTTGTCCGCGTAAGTCTTTTCTCGAATGAGCCTTAGCAGTACCTGACCAGCCTCTTTTCGTATGTCTGACAATTCCATAGTCCAAATCATATCGAAATGATCCTGGCATTCAATGGATTTCAATACACGTTTTCGTAAACCTTCTCCAAGAAACCATGGCCCAGCGTGTTGCCCACTGTATAGGCACATCCACATACGGTTTCAAGCCGTCATCCAACCTACCAGTAGGGGTACTTGTAATCCGTTTTTCGAGTAACTCCCTATTTGTAATCATTTTTCCACAAAAGTAACTGTTTTTGCAGACAACCTCCAGCTTCCAATACTACACCACTATCATGTAAGTGTTTTTTCATATCTTCGAGGATAATAACTATTTTTGTTGACAATCAGCCTTTTGTAATTATATTTTCATGGAAATAATAATTTTGTGAGGTCTGCCCATGGAAACAAGCGTTTTTGAATTTCGTCCTGCTGGTTATGCCTACATCTTGAAAAAGCTTGAGCTTTCGAGTATGCCCAATTGGCACACGTCATCAGTGTCGACGACAGGGACTCATTACTCAAAGATTCAGGATGGTTCTACTGAAGAGGTTTTCAGGTCACAGTATTGGCCGGGAGATAAAGTCAGCGACCATCTTGAGTTTGCGCTGAAATATGACGGCATCAATTTGGCCCTGTTAAACCACATCTTCGAAACTCTTCCCCAAGACCACATTGCAGACTATATCAAATCCAAGCCAACCGGAAAGTACGCTCGAAGGGTCTGGTTTTTCTATGAATTTCTAACCGGCAAACAACTGCCCATAGATGACATAACCTCTGGAAATTATGTAGAGGCACTGGAGCCAAAGGAATATTACACCATTTCAAATGGCGAGAATTCCCAGAGGCATCGTATTGTCAACAACCTTCTCGGACCGAAAGAGTTCTGTCCGATCATCCGAAAAACGGACAAGCTTGCTCAAATGGATTCCGCCGATCTGCGGAAAAAATGTGAGGACATCGTGACGTCTTATCCACCGGAGCTTCTTCGTCGAGCACTCAGCTATCTCTACAACAAAGAGACAAAATCATCGTTTGAAATTGAGCACATAAAGCCCAATGCCTCACGTACGGAGAAGTTTATTACATCGCTGGAACTTGCTGAAAAAGAAGACTTCTGCGAAAAAGAGCGCTTAATAGGTCTGCAGAACCGGATTGTTGATCCGCGATTCAAAGACAGTGATTACCGCGTCACACAGAATTACGTCGGGCAAACTGTCTCCTATCAAAAGGAGGTTATACATTTTATTTGTCCGAAACCTGAAGACCTGCCGGATCTGATGAATGGGTTAATCATTTCCCATAAACGAATGAAAAAGGGGAATGTGTCACCGGTTATTCATGCCGCGGCAATTGCCTATGGTTTTGTTTTCCTGCATCCGTTCGAAGATGGGAATGGGCGAATCCACAGGTTCCTGATACACAACATTATCTCGGTTCAGGGCATGGTACCTCGAGGGCTTATGTTCCCAGTCTCAGCAGTCATGCTCAAGAATCCGGTGGACTATGATGCCTCTTTGGAAGCCTTCTCCAGACCTTTGCTCCAGCAAATTGAATACAGACTGAATGAGATGGGGCAAATGACGGTCGAAAGCGAGACCGCGTGCTGGTATCAGTACATGGATATGACAACACAGACAGAAGCACTGTATGATTTTGTAAACAAGACCATAGAGGAAGAACTTGTTGAAGAACTCAGCTTTCTGGCCAACTATGACAACACCAAAAAGGCGATTCAGGACATCATTGATATGCCTGACCGCCTGATTGACTTATTTATACAGCTTTGCCTCCAGAATAATGGAACCCTATCCATCAGAAAAAGATCGGCTCATTTCGATTTTCTGACAGACGAGGAGCTCGTGGCGATGGAACAGGTCGTCAGAGAGGGATACAATCGGGTGTGATGTAGCATAGAAGCATAGGAGGAGTCAGGTTTTTTATTTAGTTATAGGTAGCTTTTCCCAGTATTTTTTATGAGTGTGGGTATCATTGGTTTCCAGAACGATCATGCGGCTGATGTTGCTGGGATGGCCCATATGCAAACGCTCGCTTAGTTAGCCATTGAGATCACTCATAAGATCCTCTTCCTTCTTCTTCATGTAAGAGAGACCGCGTTGAAGTAGTATGTCGGCGATATACTCTCCGACAATGGCGTCTATTAGCATTCGTTCAAAAGCTTTTCTTGCCACAGATGGATAAAAATGAAACCAGCCCGCGAAGCGGATCCTTCATACTCTCCTGTCCGATGTCTCAATGACGTAAGATTTCCTGATCAAGCGCATTGCTGGCGACCTGGTGTACTCCACCGCATTTTGAGCAAAAACATCCCCATTTCGCGCAGACTTCAGCGGTCTGCAAATGGTTCATGGTTTCACGGCTTGGAATATCGGTCCTATGTGCATTGCGAGAAATGGTGCGTGATTGGCGTCTCATCTCATCTTTGTCGCGAGCTTTGTCCTGAACTTTGTCCTGAACTTTGTCGTTTCGCTGAACTCCATGGAGCCCGTTTCCATTTGCACGATAGTCGACAAAGCTCGCGACAAAGATACCGACAGGGTTCGCGACAGAGGAGATAGAGTGGTAGCTATGCGTGAGTGTCTGATCATCTGCGCTGCGGGCATCCCTCCAGAACCCCGGGTACTTCAAGTTGAGTTGGATACCTAAATCAGAGTACCGGCACTCTGACTTCTAGTGCTTCTTCATATAGTGGTACATGTCACTGATCCGTACATACCAGAGCTTGCCTTGCTTTTGTCCCTTGAGCTGGCCTCTGTTGATTAGGTTTCTGAGGTAGTCCTGTGAATAATCAAATTGCCTGGCCAGTTCGCGGAGTGGAAACAGAGTGTTTGGATTTGACGGTGAATGTTGCTTTTGTAGACGTGTGACGGCATCCTTGAGAGAGTTCTGCAAAATCGTTACGAACGGCTCAACATCTTGCTTGCAGGTGGCCTTGTCGACATCTTGGACAGAGAGTTTATGACCCTGCATCAGGGATTGATGAAGTGCTTCAAAACAGTCGTCACAGCGCTCTAACGCTGAATAGTATACGTCTCGATCTTTCCTGGCTACCCCTTTGATGGCGACATTTACGTATCCTGTTCCTATTAATTTAGGTAGAAATGAATTGAGTTTGTTCTGAGCGCAGTTGACCAATCTGCTCCCTGAGTTTTTTTGCATAATTTTCAGCATCCATCATTTTCCGAACCACTCAATAAACACAAATATTTGATATTTAGCTAATTACGACGTTTTTGGCGTCATCATTTCCGAACCATAGATAATGGTTCGGAAATAAAAGGTGAGTGGCTTTAGACAAAAGCACAAGAAAACGGAAAAACATGGTTTTTCGAACCAAGAACAGGGGAAGGTTTGCTTATATTCGCACGATAAGTGGCAAATCGGCCATTTTTTTTTCGAACCATAGACCCTGGTTCGGAAAATGGCCAGAGGTGAAAGAGGAGATCGTGCGCTGCGAGAAATGGTAGCTATGCGTGAGTGTCTGATCATCTGCGCTGCGAACGTCCCCTTCCCTCTCTTTTCCTCCGTTGCACGAAATGGTGGGTGATTTGCGCAAGATGGGGTTTACTCACAGAAAAAAATGCAGATAATAGAATATAATATAGCTTGACATGTTTGAATAAGAACCTCTAACAAAATAAGCGGTTCGAATGCTGATTCATAATGGTTTGACTTGGTTTTAGACCGTAATGAAGTTATTTTTATTTTTATCCGGAATTTTTGATAGGTAGATCCATTTCCTTTATAGAGAAGACTGTGATTTTGGAAATAGTAATGGTTTAAGGTAGACATGGCTGAATTGAAATTGGTTTAGAGGAAGAAGGGTACATGATTTTCGAACATCGAAGAAGAACTAAAATGACTCTCTGGGTAGGACTGGCGTTGATCGTCTGTGTAAGTCCATCCTTATCTGCGAATCCCTTACGTTTTGTTGTTATTGGTGACACACAGGGTGCTGGTGCGGGAACAGCAGATATTGTCTCCCAGTTGTTGAATGATGTTGCTGCTCGGAATCCAGCGTTCGTGGTGTTTCCTGGAGATCTTGTAGGTAGGGGTAGTGTGTCAACCTTTGCTAGTTGGAAGAGACTTACTAACCAATTCGGCAATCACCGTTACATGGTTCCAGGCAACCATGACTTGCCAGGTCGCCCGGCAACCACTGGAGATTGGCAATCTATTTTCAGCTGGCTCCCCGATAGTCAGGAAGTACCCAATAGTACAACCGTTAATCCCAATGACACGATCAAGGGGATCGATCAGATGGATTACTATGTTGATGTTGCACCTCATATCCGCCTCATTTCGGTGACCACCGATCGAGACACATTGCCTGGAGAAGTTGAAAACTATCCAGGATTTGAGATCATTGGCGGTCCACCGCGTGCACTGGATTGGTTTCAGAGTGTGATGGCCATGGAGTCTACCCAAGAGAAAGAGTTTGTGTTTGTCTTTACGCACCATCCCATTACAACCCAATCGGGCCATTGGGATTCCAGTGAAGAGGAAGGCACTGCGTCCGAGTGGTGGAAATCCATTGCAGGTACTAGCTGCTTATTTGATGGTGCCGTGGCCACAGCGATATTCGCTGGCCATGTGCATGCTTACTACCCAAACCACCCGGATCCGCATTCGCACACAGCGGAAGTGGTTGTTGGAACCGGGGGTGGCCCCAACTCAGGTGTTCCGCATCGCCAAGTCCACGGATTTCTGGAAGTTGTTGTTGAGAATGGCGATGTTACATCAACGTTCTATGGCGATAGTAACGGGGCTGTTGACGCCTGGTCGTTTACAGAGGCGATGGATACCTTTACCATTTTGAAGAATGCCAGTGTACCACAAGGGGAATTGGTCTTTTACCGGTTCGAAGCCAATGAGCCAGATCTGGACTCCTCACACTCCCCGTTGTCAAAGCACCATGTCCTCCACTTTAATGGAGCCGGAGCAGACATTGTTAACGATCCGGTTCGTGGCAGTGTCCTAAGCTTGGACGGCCATTCGTATGTCGATGCCAAGAGCCTTGGCGATCACAACCTTCAGATCCTTAGAGACTTACGAATTCAGCTTTGGGCCAAGGCAGAGGGCGTCTTGGGACGCGATCCCATTGACAATATGCTTGTTGCCTTTGGTGATGCTGATGGGGCTGTAAAGGTAGGTGGTAGCCACCAAGCTCAACAGGTGGCCGATGAGATTGCCAACTATGCGTATCAGCTTTGCTACACTGCTGACGCACGACTTCGTCTGAGATGGGAATACCGTGATAATCCCACCGTTGGTGCGGCTCCGAAGGTCGAGATGCTCACGTCCACCGAGGCCGTTGCCAATCCGGATCAGTGGCATCACATCGAGGTAGTACGTGATGCAGAAAACAAACTAGTACAGTTTTTAGTGGATGGTATCCCGCTTGGGTATGAATTGGAATTTAGCAACCTCCCGACCGGGGCTGGTGTGGGTTCACTTTACATTGGTGCACTGCCCAACATCGCGTTCGGTAACACAGGGGGGATAGCCACCTTTGCTGGACAATTGGATAACCTATTGATCTCCAGTGAATCGGTCACGATCACCACACGCTGCCTACATGGCCTGACCTGCGCCACGGACCAGAACACACAGACAGTCACTCTTGCCTGGAATTCGCCAGCCCCAACCCTTGACGCTACTGGAATCAAGGTTGAATGCGATGGCCTCGAGATCGCCACACTTCCGCTCACAGCGTCGGGCTTAGTTGATTTACCCGCTGTGCCCAGTGGCAACGGAAACAGTGCGTTTAAATATACTGTGCATACGTATGGAGGTACAGAGGGTGATGTCTACCCAGTGCGCAAGTGTATTGCAGAATTTGGTGCTCCTCGTGACACAAACGATCTGGTTAATGTGAGGCGCTGACAGTTGAGCACATTGTCGATGTTATGGACAAGGGTGCGAATTATAAATAGTGATGTTCCCACGTGACTTCATGACGTAGGTTATTGGATTGGAAAGGAGATGATGATGATTTAAACCGTTGATAGTGTGTGGATCAAAGAACGGTTGTTGTCTGTAGGATGGACAGTGAAATAACATCAGGGATTAGGTAAAGTGACATTTAGTGAGAGTTTAGAGGAAGAAAGATATACGATCATGAATAGAATAAAAAATGGCATTATCATAGTGACATTTGTTTTAGTATGCAGTGGTTCAGTTCAAGGCGCTGAACTGCTCCATCATTGGACGCTAAACGAGACATCAGGATTGGTGGCGGCTGATTCTGTGGGCGACCTCGACTTAACCTTAGAGAACTTTGCCGACACAACCTCGCACTGGGTTGCAGGTCGGTATGGTGGCGGGCTCCAGTTTGACGGCGTTGATGACTATGCATTTAATGCGACTGGCACTGCGCCTTTTACCACGCCCGTTGATCACACTGTAGCACTTTGGATCAAGTATGATGCGGAAAACGTTGGCAGAATCCAACGCTGGCTTTCGTGGGGTGGTCAGGATGATACTGGTACATGGGGCCGTTACTATATGGGTATCCATTCGGCTGGCGATTTCAGTGTTGGTATCGGTGCAGGTACGGTTAAAACGGAAACTAGTATTGAACCTCCGTCATCTATAGCTTTTGAGCATTGGGCTGCCGTTTACGCGTCAGGTGAATTAACAATCTATCGCAATGGTTTAGAAGTTCCAATAGCATCAAGCAATATTAGTGGCTCTGTACATCCGATTTCTACAACACTGCCATTCGTGCTGGGGAGACTAGGTCTGTCTTATCCAGCGGATACAGCTCGGTGGACTGACGCCACTTTCGATGACGTTGCCATTTGGGATGTGGCGCTAACCCAAGATGAGATAAAAGAGGTGATGAAAGGCTTTCGCCCGGAACTCGCTTCAGCACCCATGCCTGATGATCAGTTTGCTGATGTTCCTCGCAGTGTTGTGCTCAACTGGGCAGCGGGTGAGTATGCTGTTAAACATGATGTGTACTTCGGCATTGATTTTGATGCTGTAAATGAGGCTGAAATAGACTCTAACCTGCTAATCAGCCAAGGTCAGGTAGGAACAACTCTTGACATTGGTGTCCTCGAATTTGGCCAGACCTATTACTGGCGCGTGGATGAGGTGAATGGGGCGCCGGACAACACCGTGTTCAACGGCAATACCTGGAGCTTTACTGTGGAGCCTAAGTCGATTTCAATCCCGGGCTCTACCATTTCAGTCACAGCCTCCAGTGTCGGCAACGAGTTTTCGATGCCTGAGAGGACAATCGACGGTTCAGGCCTGGATGCCAATGACATGCATGCCATTACCCCGGAAACCATGTGGTTTACCGTGGTCACGGATCTGGATCCCTGGATTCAGTATGAATTCGACACTGTCAAGAAGCTGGACGTGATGACCGTGTGGAACTCCAACAGTTTCCCTGAAAAGGCCATTGGCTATGGTGTCAAGGACGTGGAGATCGCCACCTCCGTAGACGGTGAGACCTGGGACGTGCTTCCCGATGTCAATCAGTTCAGTCGCGCACCGGGCCTGCCCACATACGATCAGTTTGACGAGATCGACTTTGGCGGCGCAGCCGCGAAATATGTGCGTCTGAACATTCAGAGCAACTGGGGTGGTGTCCTGATATCCTACGGCCTCAGTGAAGTTCAGTTCTCCATGATTCCGGTGCGCGTGCGCACACCAGAACCTGAGTCAGGGGCCGTGGACCTCGCGCTGGATACAAGCGTGACATGGCGGGCCGGGCGTAATGTGGATCATCACGTGATCTATGTGGACACCGACATGAACGCCGTGGCCGACGGTACAACGCCGTCTGTCACCTCCATCACGAACAGTCTCGATATGACGTCACTGGATCTTCAACTCGGCCAGACCTATTACTGGCGTGTGGACGAGGTCAACGATGCAGAAGCCGTGCCTGCATGGGCAGGTCCTGTGTGGAGCTTCTCTACTGTGGATGCGCTGATCGTGGATGATTTCGAGGGCTACGGCAACAAGTCGCCTAATCGCTCCTTCCAGACCTGGCTGGATGGCATTGGCTATTCAGCGGACGAGTTCTTCCCAGTCGCCTATGGCGGCAATGGCACAGGTGCGGCTATCGGCCACGACATATGGAGTGTGGCCAGTCCTCATTATAACGGCACGATCATGGAAACAAGCAATACTCTGCCTGGAAGCGGTCAGTCAATGCCGTTCTACTACACCAACACCGGTGACGCGGCGTCCGAAACGCAGCGTACATTTGCTGTGCCACAGGACTGGACTATCGGTAAGCCCAAGACGCTTTCCATCGCATTCAATGGTCAGGTCGGCAACACGGGTACGATGTTTGTCCTCATCAACAATGTCAAGGTGACCTATGATCGTGACAATGGCAACATTTCGCGTGGTGCGTGGCAGGCCTGGAATATTGACTTGGCCACTGTGAATACCACGCTTTCCAACATCACGAAGCTCACGCTGGGTGTGGAAGGGGCTGGTACCTCTGGTATGATCCTGTTCGACGATATCCGGCTGTATCCCAAGGCGGGCGAGATGATTACCCCAATGGATCCGGGCGCCAATGGCCTGGTCGGTGCGTGGAGTTTTGACGAAGGCAGCGGCGCAGTGGCTGCTGACAGTTCCGGCAACAATCGTAACGGGACTATTGTGGATGCCACCTGGGACATGGGCAAACAAGGCTCAGCCCTGAACTTTAACGGTGTAAGTTCGTATGTCAACATCAATGGCTTCAAGGGGATTAATGCCATTGATGCAGTGCAGCAGGCCTTTACCATTTCCAACTGGATCAAGACGACTGCAGGCGAAGGTGAAATGGTGACCTGGGGTACAAAAGCAGGCGGAAAGAAATTGACCTGGCGCATCAATGAGAACACCCTGCGCACCGAGCACGATGCCGGCAACCTCAGGGGCAACACGCCTGTGAACGATGATGAGTGGCACCACGTGGCCCTGGTCGTAACAGAGGGCGCCAATTTGAGGGTGCCTGCCACCCAGATCTACCTGGATGGTCAGCCGGACGGCACCTTCAGCGGAAATGATGCTCCCTATGAGCTGGCCCCTGATTTGGATGTCAGAATCGGCATGAGCGGTCCCGAGGCCGGCCGGTTTTTCATGGGTCTGATCGACGAAGTGGTCCTCTACGATCGAGCCCTCACGGACGTGGAATTACTCTGGCTGGCCGGCAGGACGGAGCCCTTTGATAAGCCCTTCTAAGAAATTGACATTACTTACCAAGCCCTGACAGGTTTCACAGGTCAGAACATGATAAGTCCTCCTTCGAGCGTCCCACACTTCGGTGTGGGACGCTTTTTTTGTACCACAATTGGGGTCAGTGCAAGAAGATTGACATGACGTGTCATTCAGATCGGGTAACCGGATTTAGGTGAGGATGGGTAAGGGGTCGCTGAAGTGCTTCTAGTTGACGCAGTTTGGTCTTGCCCGTTATCGTGCTGTCTATGCCGAGAGAGCCAGGAATTGAGTATGCCGGAGCGACCTACCATCCCACTCGGCCAAAGGCCACGCAGGGACAGGTGTGATAAGTCGTGGTAATCGTCAAGCTGTTTAGATGCCGATTTCATTCAAGAAGGTCACTGCGGGCATCGTACGAACTCCCTTTCGGTCGATAGTGTCATCCTGAGCGTGTAAGGCAATTTGCAGGGCCTGCGCTTGAGGAAATCTCTGTTTCAGATAATTGAGCGCAGGATTGATGCTTTTTGACTGTGTTTTGCATTCAATGAAATGCGTTGGTTCTTCATCTTCCATGAGCACAAAATCGACTTCGCGCCTGTCGACATCTCTGAAGAAGCGTAGTTCAATGTTCTTGCCTTCATAGTCCTGCTGATAATGACAGTACTTTAATAGACAGCATGCTATGAAGTTTTCGATTCCACCCTAAATTACACGCGAGTATTTTCAGGTCGACATGAATTTACTCGCACTTTATCAACTCTGGCAGATAAATCAAGAGGAATAGATCATTTTGAACTTGGATTCGTAGGATGGCTCCACCTACCGAAATAATGCGTCTCATCTTTGTCGCGAGCTTTGTCCTGAGCTTTGTCGTTTCGCTGCACTCCATGGAGCCCGTTCCCATTTGCACGATAGTCACAAAGATACCGACAAAGTTTGCGACAAAGGAGATAGAGTGGTAGCTATGCGTGAGTGTCTGATCATTTGCGCTGCGGGTGTCTCCTTCCCTCTCTTTTCCTCCGTTGCGCGAAATGGTGCCAGATTTGCGTAAAATGGGGTTTGTTCACAGAGGGAAATGCAGATAATCCTTTGTTTGGACTTTGCAGTCTGTTAGTTTGAAGGTCATGAAACGAATTCCAAGGATCATTCTTCAAATTCCAACCTCACGTTCCTATAAACGTGGCATCTTGCGCGGCATTGCCCGATACGCCAGACTAAAGGGACTTTGGGCAATCTATCATCCACCCCATTTCTACTTGGAACCTAAGAGACACAAAGATCTATTCGATCAACTGGCAGCGTTTGATGCTGATGGCATTATTATGCGGGAACAGTATCGTCCAGAAGAAAAGATTTCCCTTCTGGTTGAATGGCTTCGATGTCTGACAAACTCCAGTTTCATATAACGCCATGCCTTCTCATCATCCTTTCCGCCTCGGCCTGCTGAGACACATCGCCATCAAAATGATACACGATGTGATCAACCCTGCCTAACTGATCAGACAAAACATCAAGCACGTCAAATGGCCGCTCATACATATTGGACGCAATGTGAATCTTCTTGCCCGCTGCCGTGATCTTCTCATAGACCTCGGGCCAGTGCGCTGGATCCGGGGCACCAACACCCGGCACCCACTGGATCCCCTTGATCGAGTCGATTTCCAGCAGCGAATCCAGATGGGCCAGTTGCCCCTGGCCGTCCAAATGGTAGAAGGCATTAACCAGTTTGTCGGCCGTGGCCTGCAACTCGGGCTTGACAAACTCATCAAACATGTCCGGCCCGATCATATAGCAGAAATCACACTGAAGCATGTAATGGGGCGTCTCAGAGAATATCGCGGCCTAGGTCGAATACCCGGGATTGGTGGGGTGCATGAGTGTCTCGAACTCTTGAAAACAGCGCCACCACAGGTCAGGCGCCGCCCAGGTCAGGCGTTTGACCTGCTCAGGGCAGTCGTACAGATCATAGATCAGTTTTTCAGAGGGACGGAAGGTACTGAGGATGTCCAGATTGCCTCCCAGATCCGTGAATGCGCACTGGACCCGTCCCTGCCATCGGTCCACAGCAGCAGCCACCAAATCGCGACATCGCCTTAACCAGGGATTCTCCGGGTCACAGGCAAAGTTGTGGCTGGACATGTCAATCTCTGCCGTGGGATAAAACCAGACCGTGTCATCCCCGTTGACCAAATCCGCCCCCATAAAGGCAGCGATCACGCCCGGCCCGAAATTGGGACACACATGTGCAAACGCATCCCCCAGATGCACCGTGGCATCCAGGTCCTCATCCCAGCGATCCACAATCTGCTCCACAGGCACGCTCATCGGATAATAAGAGGCGAATGCATGACCCGGCGGCCCACCGGATGCAGAAAGGCGAGCCCGATCCTTGAGTCGCACCTGGATCAGGGGACGTCCCAGGTCACCAGCCCACCAGCGTCGGCTGTCCTCTTTGATCTTTGCCCATGTGTCCAGTTCAAAACAGTCGTTCATTGATGTCTTGTTCCTCGTGTGTCAATCGCCGTATTCCACACATCGCCGGCGGTAATGTAAATAGTTTTCCCAGGTGACTTCCGGGGGTACGCCATGATCGCAGGTGGGGATGTACCCCCCGCGTCTGCGCATGACCGGCAAAATCGATTCCAGAGTGCGATCCATGCTGTCCGTGTCCTGGGCCAGGATACGCTTGTCAATACCGCCGCTCATGATCAGATCGGGGTAATCCCTGCCGATCTGCACCACATCACAGCCGGAGGCCACCTCAAAGGGATCGAGCATGTCCATGCCAATGGCATCGCGATAGAGGTCGATAATGGGCACACAGTTGCCGTCCGTATCCACCTGCACGTAGAACCTGCGTGACGGATCGAGCTGGCGTGCCTTGATGTTTTGGATGAGTTGCTGGTAATAGGGAAAGAGAAATTCCTTCATCATGTCCGGCGAAATCAAGGAACCGTGGTTGTAGCAGATGTCTTCGGACAGAAAGATTTCATCCAGTGTGATATGCTGCTGATGCCGTGCGATCACGGCGTCAGCCAGACACAGCCAGGTCTGCATGCAGTCGTGGAGTAGATCGGGCTGGTCGTAAACCGCGTACATGATGTCTTCCGGGCCCATGAGGCTTCGCAGGAACATATAGCCGCCGATCACATTCTGCTGGATCATGAGTCCTCGGGCCGCAGCCGCCTGGGCCGCGTGCATGCGCGTTTCCAGGTCCTTATAGCGTCGGGCACTCCCGAGATCCAGACGCCACTTAACGTCCTGCTCCCAGGTCTTTTGATCCTTGACAGGATGACCGACATATTCTGGCATGAATCCCTGACGCCGCCCCTTGAAGAATAGCACAGCACGCCCCGCTGCATCCTGGACCAGCTCATGCTCGCCCCGATCCTCCAGAAACATCTCCTCGAACATCGGCTCGAAGGCCGCTTCGCACCAACCGAGCTGTCCCAGTTCATGATAGCCCGGTTCATCGAACATAAAGAACTCGTTCAAATCCACATCACGGTCCAATCCCTGCTCATACCAGGACTCCAGACACATCCAGAACCCAAAGGTCTTGTGGTAAAAAGGGGCATCGGGTTTGCACTGATACGTATCGCGCAGCTTGACCGCTGCGCCGCACATCTGTGTACGCGGCACCAGAGTGGTCATGCCCTCACTGGGCTGCGAGCTATTTGGCTTCATCTTTTCATCCTGAAGGTGTTGTCGGTTTCGAGTTTATACGTCGTCAATCAAGTTCATATCAATAGATACTAGCAGATATCCGCTTTACAGTGAACCCCATCTCACGCAGAAGTAACTCCATTTTTCGAGAATTCCATGGTCCTGTAATCGATTCATGAACGGACTGCTCTGTCATTTTTTCACCTATTACGCTTAACGGTGGCAATTTTGGGCAAATTGGGGTTTACTTGTATGGTCAAAATGCAGACAATGAGTTGTAGTTTGGTGTCACTTTTCGGTAAAATAAGGAGGCCCTTTGCTCAAAACTAAGGGTTCATTGTTCATTAGGTGCGTATTTGGCAGATTGCCAAATACCTAAAAATGGTGATTTTTGAAGGAGGCTGATCATGTATCAGAAAAATGTGTTGTTGGCTGTATTGTTGGCGATTGGTATACTGGGCAATGCGGTGGCACAGGCCGATACGAATCTGATTCTGGGAGGCGATATAACCAGCGCCGGCGGTTGGGACAATGGCAAGCCCAGCTCGGACAACCCTGGAACGGTGGCAGTCGACGGGATAAGCACGGTCACCACGTTTGGCTACGGGGCCGACGGGGTCATCAATCACACATCCGGTGACATCGTCTGTAATGGCACCAATGGATTCAACATGGTCCAGAGCGGCACCTGGAACATGTCTGGAGGGTCGATCACTGGGCGATACATCCTCTCCAATGGGCAACAAGGCAATTGCGCCTTCAACTTCAGCGGTGGTACGGCCATCTTGTCGGACGTGGATGGCACACAACATATGGGGGTGGCGAACGGCGGAACCATGAGTGTTTCCGGTTCGTTCAGCGTAGACGGGACCCCTGCGACCGTAGAGGTTCAGGCGATCGACGGTATCATTGATATCCTGTCCGGGTGGACCGGCTCCTGGACCTGGGGCACCTATTCAGGCTTCGATTGGAAAGATATTGTCACGGCAGGCGCCGGCGAGAACGGGTTCAGATTGAATGGGGCCATGATTGACGCTGCGACCTTTGATGCCACGTTTCAGATCACGGATGGCGGGCAGACCCTGTCAATGATTGCTGTTTTGGCCTATCAGCCCGATCCGGCCGATGGGCAAACAGATGTGTTACGCGATGCTGATCTTGGCTGGGAACCCGGCGAGTATGCAGCCACGCACAATGTGTATTTTGGCACGATATTTGATGACGTGAATACGGCCACTGTGCCGACTGCTGAAGGCCTGGATGTCAATTCGTTTGATCCTGAGCGTCTTGATTTCGGTAAAACCTACTTCTGGCGCGTCGATGAAGTCAATGGCACACCGGACAAGACAGTCTACAGAGGCAATGTCTGGAGCTTCACGGCTGAGCCCTACTCGATTCAGATACCAGGCCCTAACATCATCGCCACGGCTTCCAGTTCTTCCAATGATTTTTCAAAATCAGACAAGACCGTGGATGGGTCTGGGCTCGGTGAAAATGACACCCATGACATCAAGACTGAGACCATGTGGTTCACAGCCATGGGCGATATGGACCCCTGGATTCAATACGAATTTGATGGGGTCAAAAAACTGGATGTCACGAAGGTTTGGAATTCAAACAGTGCTGCCGAAGGCTTTATTGGCTATGGTGCCAAGGATGTTCTGGTAGAATATTCAACGGATGGGCAAGTTTGGGAAACATTAGAAGATGCCAATGAGTT